>JAKEEG010000018.1 GCA_022616555.1 Ignavibacteriota bacterium
CCGCCACCCACACAGCGCACTTTGGGCCGTTTGTGGGCGCATCCGGCGAGACGCTGGACGAGGTCGTGGCTCTGGTGTTCAAGGAGCCCAACTCGTACACGGGCGAGAACGTGGTCGAGATTAGCTGTCACGGCGGGCTGCTCGTCACCAGGCGCATTTTACAAACGCTCATTGATTCTGGCGCCCGGCTTGCCGAGCCGGGGGAGTTTACCAAGCGGGCGTTCCTTAACGGCAAGCTCGACCTCTCCCAAGCCGAAGCTGTCGCCGACCTGATACACGCCGGCTCGGAGCTTGCACATCGAAGCTCGCTCCAACAGCTCGAAGGCAAGCTCTCGTCGCAGGTGAACTCACTCAGAGACCAACTGATTGAAACGGTCGGGCTGCTTGAGCTGGAACTCGACTTCGTTGAAGACCATTTGGAATTCTTAGATAAGTCGAAAGTTTTAAATCAGGTCGAAAAAATTATCGGCAGTCTCAACGCGCTCGCGGAAACCTATCGCGCAGGAAAAGTTTATCGCGAAGGAGTGAAGGTCGTTTTAGCCGGTGCGCCCAACGTAGGTAAATCCAGTATTCTCAATAGTTTAATAAACGAAAATCGAGCCATTGTAACGGACATACCTGGAACCACACGCGATTCGATAGAAGAAAATCTCAACATCGGCGGACTGCTGTTCCGAGTTGTAGATACCGCAGGACTCAGAGAGACAATCGACCCCGTCGAGCAAGAGGGCGTCCGGCGGACAGAATCACATATCCAGAACTGCGATCTGCTCGTGCTCGTGTTCGACACGGCTCGGCAGCTAACACATGAAGAGGTTGAGGTCGCCCAGAAGTTTATCGAGAAAACCAAGTCGCAATCCCGGGCCAGCGTGGTTGTCCTGAACAAGACCGATCTACCCACTGTAATGAACGGCGAGCTGACCGAGAAGGCGCCATTCCTGAGCTCATTTCCCGTCGCCCGCATTTCAGCTCTCACTGGTAACGGGATGGATGGTTTGAAGGACCTGCTGGTAAACTCTGTCCTGCAGACCAAGGGGAAGACTTCAGACTCCAGCGTGACAGTCACAAACGCCCGGCATGTTGCCGCTCTTAAGTCGGCAAGTGAGAGCTTGGGTTTGGCGATGAAGTCGCTCAAAGGCAACCAGAGCAACGAGCTGGTTGCCGTAGACCTCCGGGCAGCTCTGGACAGACTGGGTGAGATCACCGGGGCGGTCACAACGGATGATATCCTGAATAGCATATTCTCAAAGTTTTGCATTGGGAAATAATTGTTTCACGTGAAACATAGTTCTAAATGATCAAGCAATACGACATAATCGTTGCCGGCGGAGGTCATGCAGGTATCGAAGCCGCCTTGGCAGGCGCCAGGATGGGCTGCAGCATCCTAATGGTTACAATGGAGAAATCCGCCATCGGGCGGATGTCCTGTAACCCCGCTATCGGCGGGACAGCCAAAGGACACCTCGTCCGCGAGATAGACGCCCTCGGCGGCGAGATGGGTAAGCTGGCGGATAAGACCGGAATCCAATTCCGCATGCTCAACAAGTCCAAGGGCCCAGCTGTCTGGTCACCCCGTTGCCAGAATGACCGGGAGTGGTATTCCCGTGAAGCCCTGGGAGCTATCGAATCCCAAACCGGGATATATATCCTTGAGGATGCCATCCTGGAAGTTCATACCGAAGAACTTGGTGCGCCTGAGGGCCGCAGGCTAAGCGGAGTAACTACTGTCCGGGGAGATAAGATCACCTGCAAGTCCCTTGTCCTCTGTTCTGGGACATTCATGCGGGGACTAATGCACACCGGACTCTCCCAGAAGCAGGGTGGAAGATTCGGGGAATCGCCCTCCAAGGGTCTAACCGAGAACCTCGAGAAGCTCGGCTTCGTCAGCGGCAGACTTAAGACCGGAACGCCGCCACGGATTGAGTTAAGCAGCATAGACCTCTCCAAGGTTGAAAAGCAAGGGAGCGACAGTCCACCCCAGCCGTTCTCGTACCAGACGGTGGCTATTACCAACCGGCTCGTCCCAATGTATCTCACCTATACCAATCCGGATACCCATGCCGCGCTCCGGAAGGGGTTCGACCGCTCGCCGATGTTCACTGGACGGATTAAGGGGAGGGGTCCTCGCTACTGCCCATCCATTGAGGACAAGGTTGTGCGGTTTGAAGAAAAGGATCGGCACCAGATATTTCTCGAACCTGAGGGGTATGAGACCAACGTCGTTTACGTCAACGGCTTCTCAACCAGTCTGCCGGAAGAGGTCCAGCTTGAGGGACTCCGGACTATCCCCGGACTCGAGGCCGTCAAGATGCTCAGACCGGGATATGCGGTTGAGTATGACTTCTTCCCTCCACACCAAGTAAAGCTTACACTGGAGACCAAACTTGTCGACGGCCTGTTCTTCGCCGGACAAATTAACGGCACCTCCGGATACGAGGAGGCAGCTGCACAAGGGCTTGTTGCCGGCATCAACGCCGCCCTGCGAGTCAAGGATGCCGAACCATTCGTCTTGAAGCGGTCGGAATCCTATACCGCCGTCCTGATCGACGACCTCGTCAACAAGAGTACCGACGAGCCGTACCGGATGTTTACCTCCCGTGCCGAGCATCGGCTTTTGCTCAGACAGGATAACGCCGACCGCCGTTTGATGGAGTATGGCCATAAGCTTGGCTTATTGCCAGATCATGTTCATGCTCGGTTCCGAGAAAAGGAGCAACTGATTCAGGACGGCCTGAGCTTTGCCTCCAGCCACTCGATAACTCCTGCATCAATCAACCCATATCTTGAGAGCATTGGGACTGAGAAACTCGACCAGAACGAGCGGTTGGCGAAGCTCCTCAAGCGGTCCAACACTTCCTTGGCCGATATCTTACGCGTTGACGGGTTGGCGGCACAGCCGTACTTCCAAAGCCTGATGAGCAATACTGACAAGCGGCTCGTTTCCGAGGTGCTGGAGCAAATCGAAATCGAGCTCAAATACGAAGGCTATATCGTCCGCCAGCTTGAGCAAGTCGAACGCTTCGAGCGATACGAGACGCAGGGCATCCCGTCGGATTTCAACTATGGGAAGGTCAAGGCACTCTCCGCCGAAGGGCTGGAGAAACTCCAGCGTGTGCGTCCATCGTCAATCGGTCAAGCATCTCGCATCAGCGGCGTAACGCCTTCGGATATATCTGTGTTGATGGTGTATTTGAAAAATTAACGTGTAGGGGTTTGATTAATCGAGCCATTACGAAAAACGTTTCACGTGGAACGTTGTTTATAAACCCAATATTTTCAATAATTTAAATAACAACACAAAAATGAGCAAAAAAGTGTCAAAAAATGCAATTTTTGTTCATTTCATGCAAATTTTTGCTCAAAAAGCGTCAATTTTGACAATAATTGTTGTAGAATAGTGCTTTGTAAATTGGCACCTAATGAGTCAGAGTTCTTATTGTGAAGACAGCAACACCCATAGATTAATGATAATATAGGTCTCTAAAAACGAGCAAAAATCATCAAAAAATGATTAAAAATAGCAGTTTTTGTGTATTTTTTGACATTTTTTGTTCAAAAAACATCAATTTTGAGCAAAAACCTTGACAGAAATTCCACCAAAAATCTGGTTTGGCAATGCCTGCCGGAAAAACGGCTTCCCAGTCACGGATGCCCAGCTTAATAAATTAGAACAATACGTCGCCCTTTTGCTGGACTGGAACAAAAAGATCAACCTCGTCTCCCGCAAGGACGAGGAGAACATCTGGCAGAACCATATTCTCCATTGCGCTGCGTTGATGTTCAAGCTCGAGTTTCCAAAAGCGATGAAAGTTCTCGATATTGGATCCGGCGGGGGCTTGCCGGGCATTCCGCTGAAGATTCTCCAGCCGGACCTCGACATCACCTTGCTGGACGCAACACAGAAGAAGGTCAATGCCGTCCGTGAAATGCTGAATGAGCTCCGGTTGCCGGGAATCTCAACCCAGTGGGGCAGGGCTGAAGAAATAGGGAAAAGAGCCGAGCACAGAAGCCGTTTCAGCGCTGCCATTGCGAGGGCAGTTGCCCCCTTGGCGGACCTCGTGAAGTGGAGCCGCCCGTTTCTCGGCGACCCCGTCCGACGTTTACCGCAGCGGGACGATGGAAAGATCCCCATCACCCCCTCAACGCTCATTGCGATGAAAGGCGGAGAGCTGGAGCGGGAAATCGAGCAAGTCCGAGCGGATAAGAGGGTGCGCGATGTAAAGGTGATTGACCTTGTTTTCCCTGAATCTGAGAACATCACGCTAAGCGACAAAAAAGTCGTGTTAGTAAGTTTTTAAGTTTTTTGCTTTTTCATTTTTACTTTTGCATTTTTCATTGATGACAAGCGATCTCTTCGAGCAACTAAAAAATCTCGCCACCGAGCAGCGCAACCCTGCGAGCATGGATATCGACGCGCGCTCGACAGAGGAAATCCTCGCGCTCATCAACGCAGAGGATAAGAAAGTCGCTACGGCAGTCGAGAAAGAGCTTCCCCACATCGCCAAGGCGGTTGAGCTTGTTGTACAGGCATTTACGAGCGTTGGACGGCTTTTGTATGTTGGCGCCGGATCCAGTGGCCGACTTGGTGTTCTGGACGCAGCCGAGTGTCCCCCTACATACGGTACCAGTCCTGAAATGGTGCAAGGGCTTATCGCCGGCGGTGAGCGAGCAGTGTTCAAAGCGCAAGAAGGCGCAGAGGATAAAGAAGAAAACGGCGCAAAAGACATAGACGACAAAAATGTCAACGCGCACGATGTCGTGTGCGGAATTTCCGCCAGCCTGCGCACCCCATATGTGGTTGGAGCCGTAAAGCGGGCGAGGCAAAAAGGTGCGAAAACATTGTACATTACGACGAATCCCCGCTCAAAGCTGCAATCGCCCGAGTTTGCCGACCTTGCCAAAGCCGTCGATGTTGCCATTTGTCCCGAGGTCGGACCCGAAGTCATCATGGGCTCCACACGCATGAAATCCGGCACTGCGCAAAAGATGGTCCTCAATATGATCACCACCACGGCGATGATTCGCTCCGGCAAGGTGTACGAGAACATGATGATCGACCTCCAGATGACAAACGAGAAATTGAAAGAGCGTGCAAAGCGTGTCATCATGATTGTCACCGGCGTTGATTACAAGCAGGCAGAATCGTATCTCGAACAATCCGGCTGGCATGTGAAGACCGCGCTCGTGATGATAAAAGCCGGTGTGTCCAAAGACGAGGCCGCGGCTCGTCTAAGAAAGGCAGGGGGATTTGTCCGCACGGCAATCGACGGTAAATCATTATAAAATAATGTGTTTCTTAGTGGTCTTAGTGGACAACAATCTTTAATCGGTCTTTATCCGTTCCATCCGCTTTTTCCGTGTTCTATTTCAAAGTTATGGCAAAGACAAAAGCACCATTAGACGACCTCGATTTCTACCCCCCGTTTGAGGGCTTCCCCAAGGAGGGAGTGAAGTTCCTAAAAAGCCTCAAGCGGAACAACAACCGCCCGTGGTTCGAGAAACGCAAGGGCGATTTCGAATCGTACGTGAAGCTGCCCATGCAGTCGCTCATCGTCGCCATGCAGCCGCGGTTTGCGCAGTTCGCGCCGGAGTACGAGCTCAACCCCAAGCGCTCGCTCTTCCGCATTTACCGGGACGTCCGGTTCAGCAAGGACAAAAGCCCCTACAAGACACACGCGGCGTTCCACTCCGTGCTTCGCGGCGCTGCCAAGGGCGTGGAAGGCTCCGGATACTACCTGCACATCGAGCCGGGCGAGGTGTTCATCGGCGCCGGGGTGTACATGCCGGACGGTGAGAACTTGAAGAAAATCCGCAAAGCGATGGTTGCGCGGTCAGATGACTTTTTATCGATCGTCCAGAACCCGGCGTTCAAGAAGCGCTTTGGCAAGATTGGAGGCGACATGCTGCAGCGCGTGCCGCAAGGATATCCCCCGGACCACCCGATGGCGGACTGGCTCCGGCACAAGCAGTTCTTCGTGTACGAGGAGTGGCCCGAAGCAAAGTGCTACTCCGCTAAGTTTGTGGACGAGGCGGCAAAATCCTTCGAAGCCGCCACGCCCCTCGTGCGTTGGCTGAACGAAGCGATGAGGTAGTTTTTTGTTACTTCTTTGTTCGGGCAAAGAAGTAACCAAGAAAGCCCGCCGAAATCGTAACACACGAATCAATCCTAGCAGCGCAGGCCCTAATTTCGATGCGTAAGGTTCTGGCCGAACGACACGCGTAATGCACCTGCATCGAAATTAAACGCTTCGATTGATTCTTGCCCGCGCACACCTCCTCGATTTCGGTAGCCTCCCACAAAAAACACCACAACCCACTATATCAAAAAAAAACCACGTCATGCTGAACTTGTTTCAGCATCTATAAAGAAAGACCCCGAAACAAACTCATTTCCCGCTGGCAAGTCTGCGTGTACGACATGCCTTTTTAACCAAACCTACAACCATCACACATACAACCTTAGCACCTAACCCATTCCATTTCATTAACTTAGACCGCCAATTACATTTTCGTGTAATTTTTACAAACATCAATTTTTCTCTTGACAATGTAATTTTACGGTATTATATTAAATTACATTATCAATATAGATATGGAAAATCGGTTGGTTTGAACGGATGACGATCCGCGTAAACTTGTTACATCCGCTTTTTCCGTGCCTGCCCCGTAATGCTGTTATACGGGGTTCTATTAATAGCTTTTTCCTAACAGGGCGTCCCTCTCAGAGTCCTCCGTAAGGGCCTACGACACGAAGCTGGTGAATAACCGGCCTCGGGCTCTGGACTCTCTGAGTCTGACAGGCGGGATTACGATACACCCGCCGCGTCGTGCCGTGTGAATCTATTTGTCGTCAACTCCTCTCTTGCCGCGGTGCGACGCCTGTTTGTTAGGATTTAGATAGAGAAGGTTGAGCGAAACAAAAATCCCGCCGTCCTGAGCCTGTCGAAGGATTGGCGGGGAACGAGTAACACAAAAAGAAGAAATACCGCCTCACCCCTCGTCATCGGAAAAAAATCGCTTTCCGGAGGCGGGCTGTGGTGTGTACGCTTTCATGCGGGCTATTATTTATCTGTTCGCAATAGTGTCCGGATCAAGCGGACAGGGTGGATGTTTTTACTTGGATTTATTATGCCGGGCAATCTCTTCTGATGGGAGTCTCAAAAACCGTGCAGCATTGTTGTAAAGGATATCTCGCTTCTGCTCCTCAGAAAGAAACAAAGCAGAATTTATCGCTTCGATTGTTTCTTCCAACGCTTGAGTGAAGTCGGAACCAAACATTATTCGTTTGCCTAAACCTGCATCGATGAGGCCTTTTAAGTATTGATGAAAGGCTTGGCGGGGAAGAATCCGCGAATAATTTATAGCTGAAATATCCACATAGACCTGGGTATAGACCAACATCAGCGCAGTCATTTCCTCTAAATACGGATGACCGGCGTGCATAACCCATATTCTTAACTTGGGATGCTTGACTAGGATATCTTCAAGAAGGAGTGGATTACCGAGGCGGGCTCGGAAGGTGGGGCGCGTGAGGGTCTCGTTTGGAGGAGCAAGCGCCATGTGTATGCCGATTGGAATATCGTATTGCTCAGCCAGGGAAAAATACGGTTCGAGCCGTTGGTCGGTCGGCGAAACACCCCAGTATTGTGTAGTGATTTCTCCAAGCGAAAGAAATGTTTTTGACTCCAGTTGTTTCCTAATCCATGCGGTATCCGGAAACACAAACATTGCCACAGGATTAAGGGAATCGCGCCAAAATGATCCCTGGTCGGCAAACGCTGAGTCCGCTTGACCTGCGGTCCGGTACCTGTTAGGGAACAACGGCGAAGGAATGAATGATATCTGGCTGCTGTCGACCCATTTGCGCCAAATCTCTTCGCGAGACCCGGTTATCAGTATTGCCTTCACTATATTGTTACGTTCAAGGAGGCGTAAATTGCCGAGACTCGCCGCTGCGTGTACATGCATATCAATTATGGGAAGTCGGGTAGTACTTGGTGATTGAGCGAAAAGAATGGGTGACAAGAAAAACAACAGAGCACATGAGCGAAGTATAGACATACTGCCTCCGATGTACTATTGTCTTTAGGTGGCGGACTATCGATAAATGCCACACATTCTACAATTTTGTCTCACTAATAGCAACCCCTCTATCAACCTTGACTCTCCCTGCACTTCTCCGTACATTTAGAGAAATAACGGGTGTGGCTATGTGGTACGGCTGCGCCCATTTTGCGTCAAAACAATAAAAGCTGGCAGTTGTTCGTCTATATAATGATGATAATGCAGGGTAGGTCAGACATTCCTGTCTGACCCCCATGACAGGCAGGAATGCCTGTCCTACCCCTTTGAATAAAACGAGAATGAAATGGCTGAAGAATCAGTAAAACTAAGTGATAACCCGACTCCGGTGGAGACGCTGGATAATATCCCTACCACGCTGACCATCCTGCCGCTGCGGGATGTGGTGATCTATCCGTACATGATTTTCCCGGTGCTGGTGGGACGCGAGTCCAGCTTGCGCGCGGCGAACGAAGCGCTGGAGCGCGGCAAGTATATCTTCCTGTTGGCGCAGAAGAACCCGTCCATCGACGAGCCAACGCCCGAAGACGTCTATCATGACGGCACGGTGGCGCGCATTGTACAGATGCTGAAGCTTCCCAATGGACTGATGAAAATTCTGGTCGATGGCGTGGTGCAGGCGCGCGCGAAGAAAGTCACCGCCACGCAACACTACCTTGAAGCGGAAATCGAGCTTAATAAGTCCGAACAGCCTACCGGTAAGGAAATCGACGCTCTGGTGCGGCATACGTCAACTCTCTTTAGTGAGTACGTGCGCCACAGCCGCAACGTGCCGCCGGAAGCGCTGATGGCATTCGACGCCATCAAAGAGCCGCAGAGACGGTTGTTCTACATGGCGTCCAACATCGTGCAGAGCGTGGAAGTGAAACAGCGCATCCTGCAGATACAGGCGCTGCGCGACCAACTGTATGAGTTATCCAAGATTCTGTCGACGGAAATCGACATCTTGAAGATCGAGCGGGACATCGACACGAAGGTGCAGGATAACATCCAGAAGTCGCAGCGCAAGTTCTTCATCCAGGAACAAATACGGATTCTCCAAGATGAATTAGGCGAGGACGAAGCGTCGCCCGAGCTGGCGAAATTGAAAGACGAGCTTGTCAAAGCCAAGATGCCACAGGAAGCGCATGACAAAGCGATGGAGGAATTCAACAAGCTGAAGAAAACGCCCGCCATGTCGCCGGAGTTTACCGTGACGCGGAATTATCTCGACTGGCTCATCGGCGTACCGTGGCAGAAGCGCACGAAGGACGACCTCGACGTGAAGCACGTGCAGCAGATCTTGGACGAAGATCACTTCGGATTAGAGAAGCCGAAAGAGCGCATCCTTGAACACATCGCCGTGCTGAATCTCGTCAAAGAGATGAAGGGGCAGATACTGTGCTTCGTGGGACCTCCGGGCGTTGGCAAAACGTCGCTCGGTAAGTCGATTGCACGCGCGTTAGGTAGAAAATTTGTTCGCATCTCGTTAGGCGGCGTGAGGGACGAGGCGGAGATACGTGGTCACCGCAGAACATACATAGGCTCGATGCCGGGGAAAATCATCCAGTCGATGAAGCGGGCGGGAGTGGTGAATCCCGTCATGCTGCTCGATGAAGTCGATAAGATGAGCATGGATTTTCGCGGCGACCCCTCGGCGGCGATGCTGGAAGTGCTCGACCCCGAGCAGAACGCGACGTTCAACGACCATTATCTAGACGTCGATTACGACCTCTCCAAAGTGCTCTTTATTACCACGGCGAACGTGCGGTATAACATCCCCCTGCCGCTGCAGGACAGGATGGAGATCATCGAGCTGCCGGGGTATCTCGACCACGACAAAAAGGAAATCGCCAAGCGGCACATTATTCTCAAGCAGATTAAGGAGCACGGGCTGGCGGAGAAGAACGTGGAGATAACCGACGCGGCGATTGAAAAAATCATTAATGAGTACACCCGCGAAGCCGGCGTGCGCAACTTGGAACGGGAGATTGCCTCCGTCTGCCGCAAGGTGGCGAAAGACATCGTGCTCGCAAAGCGCGGTAACGGCCACACGAAAAAACAGAAATCGTTTGTGGTCCAAGAAAAAGAGATTGAGCGGTATCTCGGCGTGCCGAAGTTTCGCAAAAAGGCGGCGGAGCGCGAGCGGCGCGTCGGCTCGGTGACCGGATTGGCGTGGACGAGCGTGGGCGGCGATATCCTGAACGTCGACGTGACGATGATGCGCGGCAGCGAGAAGTTGACGCTCACAGGCCAGCTTGGCGACGTGATGAAGGAATCGGCGCAGGCGGCGTTAAGCTACATCCGCTCGAATGCGAAAAAGCTCGGCGTGCCGTTGGATTTCTTCAAGGGCAAGGAGATACATATACACTTGCCTGAAGGAGCAATACCCAAAGACGGACCGTCTGCGGGCGTGACAATGGCGCTGGCGATGGTCTCCGCCGCGAGCGGCAAGAAAGCCCGCAATGACGTGGCAATGACGGGCGAGATTACGCTACGGGGCAACGTCCTGCCCATCGGCGGATTGAACGAAAAGCTCCTCGCCGCGCAGCGCAGCGGCATCAAGGTTGTGCTGATTCCAAAAGAGAACGTGAAGGATTTAGCAGAAATCCCCGACCGTGTGAAAAAAGGCTTAAAGATCGTTCCTGTACAGACGATCGAAGAAGCGATGAAGCACGTGTTTTAGAAAGCGGCTATTTGATGAGTAGTTATTGGTAGGGGCGACCGGAAGGTCGCCCCTTGTCATTTTTTCACTTGACATTTGGCCTGCTGCGTATTATATTCAACTAAAAGGTTGAATATGAACCAAGCCACATTAGACCATGCAATGATTGCACTCGCCCATCCGGCGCGAAGGGCGATATTAACTCGGCTCTCCAAAGGCGAGGCGCGGGTGACGGAGCTTGCGAAGCCGTTCGATATGTCGCTTAACGCTGTCTCAAAGCACATACTCATCCTTGAGAGGGCTGACCTCGTCCGCCGTCGCCGCGAAGGCCGCGAGCATTATCTCACCGCAAACCTCGACCCGCTCGGCGACATCACCGACTGGATCGACCAGTACCGCAAGCTCTGGCATGATAAGCTCAACAAGCTGGACGAGTATTTGCAGGAGCTACAAGCAAATCAACAGAAGGTCAATAATGGGAAAGGTAAACACAATGGCCGCAAACGATAGTCAGACCGCATTTGAGGAAATCGTCATTACGCGTGAGTTTAACGCCCCACGCGAACTTGTGTGGAAAGCGTGGACAGAGCCCGAGCGCGTCAAAAAATGGTGGGGACCCGAACACTTCACCGCCCCAAACATTAAGATTGACCTTAAAGTGAGAGGGAAATACATTTGGGCGATGCGTGGTCCAGCAGGCACGCAATGGGATAAACTCTTCTACACTGCGGGGGTGTACAAGGAGATCGTCCCGAACGAGAAACTGGTGATCACGCAATATTTATCCGATGAGAACGGCAACGTCATAGATCCCATCGGGTATAACCAAAGCTCCGATTTTCCCAGGGAAATGTTTATCACTGTGCTCTTTGAGGAAACCGGCAAAGACAAAACGAAGCTATCGATTATCTATCCCCCGCCTGTGAGCAAAGCGCAAATGGAAGCTCTCGTGAAAAGCCGCATGACGGAAGGCTGGGACACAAGTTTGAACAAGCTTGCGGCAAGTTTGAAATAACTAGAAGCTATCTCTAAAAAAAAGCCGTCATGCCCGCGGATTTTAAGCGGGCATCCACCTGCTGGATTCCCGATAGAAGCATTCGGGAATGACACATGGGTTCTTTGAGTGCGTGTTGCAGAGTAACTAAGGCGAAAGGAAGCGTGATCTATGACAACAAAACAAAAAACGACAACAGAAACCGAGCCATTCATAATCGAACGGACGTACGAAGCTCCGGTCGATTTGGTGTGGAAAGCCATCACTGAAAAAGAGCGGATGAAGCAATGGTACTTCGACCTGAAGGAATTCAAGCCGGAGGTTGGGTTTGAATTTCAGTTTACAGGCGGAACGGAAGAGCGTCCATACCTCCATCTGTGCAAAGTGCTGGAAGTCGTGCCTCAGAAAAAGCTCAGCTATAGTTGGGTGTATGATGGTTACGAGGGATATTCAGTGGTTACGTTTGAGCTGTTTCCGGAAGGGCAAAAGACGCGATTGAGACTAACGCATACAGGACTGGAGACATTCCCGGCAAGCAATCCGGACTTAGTGAGGAAGAATTTTGTGGATGGCTGGACATCGCTCATCGGCGAATCTCTCAAGAGTTTTCTGGAAAAAACAACGTAAAACCGCTTATTTTCTTAATAATTCCTTATGTCGATTCGGCGCTTGCCGAATCGACTATTTTATATAGAGCCTATGGTGAAATACGTACAGTTGATAGAATACCAGTTGTGCCGAATTGACTAATTTACAATATTGACCCTCCACAAAATAAGGAATCAGTCATGAAATACCTGTGCCTTGCCTACGAGGAAGAACATGTACTCAACGCGCTTTCCAAAAGTGATTGGGATTCGTTGAGGAAAGAGACACTGACGTACGTCGGCGAGCTCCAAAAAAGCGGCGTGCTGTTAGCCGCAGAGCCGTTGCAAAGTGTCAAGACCGCCACAACGGTGCGTGTGCGGAATAAGAAAGTTGCCATCACGGACGGACCGTTTGCGGAGACGAAGGAAACGCTCGGCGGGTTTTTCATCATCGACGTAAAAAACTTAGACGAGGCAATTAACATTGCCTCTAAGTGGCCCTCTGCGCGGCTGGGCAGCATCGAAGTGCGTCCGCTCGAAAAAGAGTTGAGAGAGGAGAAGAGGTACTAGTGCCATCAAAAGCGGAGAACGCTCTCGCCGCCAAGCAGTTTATCGAGAAGCTCAAGAAACGCGCGACTGCGGCGGAGTTGAAAAAATACGAACGGTATTTTCCACCCGAGAAGCGCAACGGCGACGTGTTCATCGGCGTGCGGATGGGGCATGTGTTTGAGTTGGCGAAGGAGTTTATCGACATGCCACCGGAAGAAATCGAAAAGCTCCTTGAAAGCAAGATTCACGAGGTCCGGGCGGGTGCATGCAGCATCATGGGTAAGTCGGGATCCAGCAAGAAAACGCCGGAAAGCCGCGTCAACGAATTGTACGAGCTCTATATCCGCAGGCACGACAGGGTGAATAACTGGGATTTGGTTGACCTCGCCGCGCACCAGGTTGTGGGCAGATATCTTGCGGACAAGCCGCGCAAAATCCTTTACACGCTCGCGCGCTCGAAGAACCAGTGGGAACGCCGGACGGCAATCATCAGCACAGCGCATTTTATCTGGAAGAAGGAAGTGGACGATGCACTCAAGATTGCTGAAATACTGGTTAGGGACAAGGAAGAGTTTGTCCAGAAAGCAGTCGGATGGATGCTGAGGTTTGTCGGCGACAAGGACAGAAAGCAACTGGTCGGATTTCTTGATAAACACGCCGCGAAGATGCCGAGAGTGATGTTGCGAAACAGCATCGAGCATTTTTCTAAGAAAGAATGGGAGCATTATCTGAGTTTGGGTAAAGAGGCATAAGGACAATGAGCATGAAACTCAAATCATCGATACCGACGTTGCCAGTGTATGATGTGAAAAAGGCCGTTGACTTCTACAAGAGTAAATTCGGTTTCTCGTGTCCGCATGAAGAGAAAACGTTCGCGCGGCTTGTCCGGGACGAGGTTGAGATTCACCTTTGGGCAGCGTGTAACGACCAATGGAAGTTGCGAAGTGTATTCCTGTTTCTAAAGCCCATCACGACCGGCGCGGAGAGCTTCCTCGTGGGGACGGCAAGCTGCCGAATAGAAGTAGAGACAATAGATGCACTATATGAGGAGTATAAAAAGAGCGGCGTGCTGTACGATTCGAACACCGTGGTGGAGAAAACGACGTGGGGTACCCGGGAATTTGCCGCTCTGGATTTGCACCGGAACTTGTTGACGTTTTACGAACGTGTGTAATTTCAAACAACAAATGTCGAATTGTTAACCAGCCAAACGACTAAAGGGAAACAAGCTAATTATTAATCGAACACATAAGGAGGAGCATTTATGTCAAGCACGTTAAAAAGCATCGGCGCAGTCCTGGCTGGCTTCGTCTTTATCGGTATTACGCACACAGCAACGGACGCCATACTTGAAAGCAATGGTGTGCTGCCGAAGGGTCATCTTTATGTCAGCACGGGGCTTATTCTGTTCGTGCTTGGATATCGTGCTGTATGGAGCCTTGTCGGTTGTTATTTGACTGCACGCCTTGCGCCCAATCGCCCGCTCCGGCACGCGCTCATTGTGGGCGGAATCGGCGCCGTATTAAGCGCTGGAGCTGCTGTAGCGACAGCTGATATGAACTTAGGCCCGGGATGGTACGTTTGGACGCTTGCGGCGATTTCCCTGCCGGTTTCATGGCTCGGCGGAAAACTGTACGAGCGGCAAGCCAGCCGCGCGGCCGCTGAAACAAAATAAAATTTTCGGGGCTGTACTGCTGACATAGGGTTGTCACAAGCCTGCCGTATATTAACATGTCGATTTTAGGGTATGCCCCTCGACTATAGTAAAAGGGGCTATTTATTCATCAGTTGAGTATCAAGATCATGTCTGAGAAAAGAAATATCGTTCAAACAGAATTACTCAAGGCGTTAGGTTCCTTCAACGGAAAAGTTATCCTGCCGGAAAATGCGGAATATGACAAATCACGCGCGCTGTATTACGGCTGGATTGACCGCCGCCCCGCGGCAATTGTGCGGGTGGCGGACGCGCAGGACGTCTCCCGTCTCATTACTCTCGCACGGGAAAATGGAGTCCGGCTTGCAGTACGAGGCGGTGGCCATAGCGCCGCCGGTCACAGTGTGGTTGACGACGGAATTGTGCTCGACCTATCCGGAATGAACAAGCTCGATATCGATGTCAAAAACCGCACAGCGTGGGCAGAAGCCGGTTTGACGACGGGGCAATACACCGTTGCGACGGGGGAGCACGGCTTAGCGACAGGCTTCGGCGATGCCGGGTCGGTTGGCCTTGGCGGAATTACGTTGGGCGGTGGCGTTGGATTTTTAGTCCGCAAGCACGGGTTGACCATCGACAGCCTGCTCGAGGCGGAGATTGTCACAGCAGACGGCAAACTCCTCCGTGTAAACTACGAGACGAACCCGGATCTTTTCTGGGCGATTCGTGGCGGCGGTGGCAACTTCGGTGTAGCGACGAGATTCAAATTCCAACTTCACGATGTCGGAAACGTTCTTGGCGGCATTTTAATTCTCCCAGCGACAGCAGAAGTGATACAATCGTTTATCGCTCTAGCGGAAGCTGCACCGGAGGAATTATCGGTAATCGTGAATATCATGACCGCGCCGCCGATGCCGTTTATTCCTCAGGAATACCACGGGAAGCCAGTCGTGATGGCGATGATGGTCTATACCGGCGCTGTAGAAGCGGGTGAACGTGTCGTGGCGCCGTTCCGGGCGCTTGCAAAACCGATTGCGGACATGGTTCGCCCGATGCGTTATCCCCAGATGTACGAGGGCGAGGGTCCCCATCCTACAGCGGCGTCGTTTCGAAATATGTTTATCGACCGCGTTGACCGACGTACGGCTGAGGCAATTATGGATAATCTCAAAGCCTCAAAGGCTTCGATGGCAGTGGCACAGCTACGTGTATTAGGCGGGGCGATGGCTCGTGTGCCCAACGACGCGACGGCATTCGCGTATCGAACCAGAAAAATTATGGTCAACGTTGCCTGCTTGTACGAGCGTCCGCAAGATTCCCCGCAGCATGATGAGTGGGTGAAACGGTTCTCATCGGCTCTCGATCAAGGCAACGCAGGCGTGTATGTCAATTTTCTCGGTGACGAGGGCGAGGCTCGCATCCGCGAAGCGTACCCCGGCAGGACGTGGGAACGTTTGGCAGAGGTTAAAGACAAGTATGACCCGACGAACTTTTTCAGGCTGAATCAGAATATCCAGCCGGCGGACGGGCAAGTGAAGAACGTTTCATAACGAAGAGGATTGTGATACACAAAAACGGAGTGGAATCCATGACAACGAACAACACACAACCGATTTCAAAACTTCTCTTGGCGGGTGTAGTCGCGGGACCCTTTTTCATCGTCCTCGCGCTCGTGCAAGCTTTTCTGCGCGAAGGGTTTGACCCCGTACGGCATCCGGCGAGTTTGCTTTCGCTCGGTGATTTCGGTTTTGTGCAAATTGCAAATTTTGTGATAACCGGTGGACTGTTCATCGCGTGCGCTACAGGAATTAAGCGTGTACTGACCGAAGGTATTGGCAGAACGTGGGTGTCCAGAATGTTTATACTTGTCGGGATTGGATTTATTATGGGTGGTGTATTTGTTGCCGACCCGGCGCTCGGTTTTCCGCCGGGAACGCCAGAAGGCATAGCACAGAATATGAGCGTGAGTGCCATCATACACGGATTTGCGCCCATTATCGGTTCGCTGGCGATGTCGGCCGCGCTAATTATCCTTGCGCGTCGGTCGTGGAGATCGGGGAACCGAGGTGCAGCAGGTGTGTCGATTCTCGTCGTCGTTGTTTCTTTTATACTCAACACAATTCCACAAGCAACCGCCGATTGGGAAAAGGGCATATTTAATTTTGTTCCATTGTGGATTGGAGTTACATTGCTTTATACCTATCCCGCTGTGTATCTTACAAGGTGGAAAGCGGAACTAAATCGTTGAGCATCAAGTTGCTCAAATTGTCAATTACTTATTTTAGAATTGTTTTTATGAGAGGATTTACCAATGGGTGAAGCAGAGGTAGAAGTGACCCGAGATAATCAAACGGTGCAGTCGTCCGCACAGTCCCTTTGGCAGCAACTGAGGGACGCCATCCGCGGCACAGAAGCCGACTATACGCAAATCGGCCTCGGTAAGGCGGTGTTCTTGCTGGCTGTGCCGATGATTTTAGAATTGATCATGGAGTCCACATTTGCCGTGGTGGACATATATTTTGTCGGTACGCTCGGCGCGTCTGCTGTGGCGACTGTCGGGTTGACGGAAACGTATATGTTTCTGTTGTATTCCATCGCGATGGGTATGACGATGGCTATTACCGCCATCATCGCAAGGCGTATCGGTGAAAAAGAGAAAGAGCAAGCTGGTATCAGTGCTGTCCAGGCAATCTTCATCGCCTCACTGCTTTCGCTGCCGTTTGCGTTCGCCGGTATTTTCTTTGCCCAGGATTTGCTTGCGTTAATGGGTGCAGACGAGTGGACACTCCAGTACGGGTACCGCTATATGCAGTGGATGATGGGCGGTAACATCGTTATCGTGTTACTGTTTACGATCAACGCGATCTTCCGCGGGGCTGGCGATGCAGCAATGGCTATGCGCGTGCTGTGGCTTGCAAACGGGCTGAACATGATTCTCGACCCCGTGCTGATCTACGGCTGGGGGCCGTTTCCCGAGTTGGGGATCCAGGGCGCAGCCATCGCCACGAATATCGGCAGGGGCATTGCCGTATTGACACAACTGTGGGTGTTGTTCAACGGCGGCAAGCATATCCGCGTGCTGCGCTCGCATTTGCGCATAGACAAAGAAATCATCGCCAATATCATCCGCACGTCGTTGGGCGGTATCGGCCAGATGATTATTGCGATGACGTCGTGGATCTTCGTGATGCGGATTATCGCCGAGTTCGGCAGCCAGGCTGTAGCCGGAGCGACGATTGCGTTGAGGATTATGATGTTCACCTTGATGCCTGCGTGGGGTATGTCGAACGCAGTGGCGACGCTCGTCGGCCAGAACCTCGGTGCGCAGAGGCCGGATCGTGCTGAGCGCTCTGTGTGGATAACCGGTTTTTGGAATATGCTCTTTCTTATCGGCGTCGCGGTGCTCTATTTCTTAAACGGCGAAAATCTGGTGGGCATTTTCAGCGACGACGCAGAGGTGATTGAGATCGGCGCAATGTGGCTCACCATCGTTTCGTATTCGTATTTCGTGTACGGATGGTGGATGGTGTCCGTGCAGGCATTCAACGGCTCAGGCGATACGGCTACTCCGACAAAAATCAACCTTGTGTTCTTCTGGCTTATCCAGATTCCTCTGGCGTATCTCTTGGGAAAAGAGCTTGGGTACGGTTACGCTGGCGTGTTCTGGGCAATTTTTGTCTCAGAAACCGCTGTGGGGTTATTCACACTGTGGCTGTTCACAAAAGGCACATGGAAGGCCGTAAAGGTATAAGATTGTTGGCGAATCATTTTTCTCAACAAAGGAGCTGACGCGCCATGGCAAAAACAAATTTCCAAACAATCGATGAGTACATCGATACGTTTCCGAAAGACAAGCAGGCGGTGCTGAGAAAGTTGAGAGGAGCGATCAGGTCAGCGGCCCCAAAAGCCACCGAAGGAATCAGTTATCAAATTCCGACGTACTTTCTGAACGGAAAGTACGTCGTCTATTTCGCCGGTTTTAAAAACCACGTCAGCGTCTATCCGGCGAAGGCAACAGCAGTTGCAAAAGTCAAAGGCTTATCGGCCTATAAAGTGTCAACCGGAACCTTAAAGTTTCCGCTCGATAAACCGATTCCCTTGGGACTGATTAAAAAGTTTGTGAGCTACCGAATGAAGGAAAGTAGGGAGAGGGAAAAAGCAAAAAAGTAGATACATCGGTGCAGTTATGAACGGGCATATCTATTTTGAAATCCAGGCTGACGATACGCGTCGGGCAATTAGTTTTTATCGAAAAGTATTCGGATGGCAATTCACCGAAGCTCCGGGACTTCCGGTAGAATATTGGCGGATTGAAACAGGAGGCAATGCTGGCGGATTGCTCAAGCGTCCGGCGAAATCCCCGCCGCCCGAAAGCGGCACGAACGCGTTCGTATGCTCTCTTGAAGTCGAGAGCTTTGACGAAACAGCCCGGAAGATTGCCAGCGCTAAAGGACAAATTGCCCTCCCAAAATTTGCAGTGCCAGGAACATGCTGGCAGGGGTACTTTATCGATACCGAAGGCAACACGTTTGGGATTTTTGAAGTCGATGAGAATGCTAAATAACATTTTCTTCATAGGAGCTAGCCATGCAAAAAATTTCAACGTTTTTATGGTTCGATAAGGAGGCGAGTGCAGCCGCGAAGTTTTATACGACCGTGTTCAAGGGTTCGAAGATAACAGACACAACAATCCTTGAGAACACCCCCTCCGGCACAGTCGAGGTGGTCACCATGAACATCCTTGGTCAGGAGTTCCAGCTGATGAGCGCGGGGCCGTACTTCAAGATCAACGAAGCAATTTCATTCGTGGTGAACTGCAAGACGCAGAAGGAGATCGATTACTACTGGAATAAACTCTCCGCCGACCCGAAAGCGGAACAATGCGGCTGGCTCAAAGATAAGTTCGGTGTCTCGTGGCAGATCGTTCCGACGGTGATGTATAAGATGCAAAAGAGCAAGGACAAGCAGAAACTGGCGCGGTTCACCGAGGCATTCCTCAAGATGAAAAAATTCGACATCAAAGAACTCCAGCGGGCATTTGACGGAAAGTAACGAGGTAACAAAAACATAATACACGCGTATCGAAAAGGGCGCATTATATGCGCCCTTTTGTATTTCTCCCCGCCTTGTAATCTCCAACCATAATTCGTAGATTAAAAGCCCATCCTAACGTGAGTGCGTAGTATGTGCGGACGGATACCCGAATATCATTGTTGTTTAGGGTTATTCAGCGTTACAATCAGTTATAGACATCTCTCTACGAATGAGTCAGGCAACTAAACCGGTTCACGAGATTGTGGACGCCGTTTATCGTTCCGAGTCTCGCCGCATACTTGCGACGTTGATTCGCTTGCTCGGCGATTTTGAAATCGCAGAGGAGGCGATGCACGACGCCTTTGCGGCCGCTGTGGAGCAATGGCCCCGGGAGGGTGTGCCCACCAACCCGCGCGCGTGGCTTGTCTCTACTGGCAGGTTTAAGGCCATCGACGGAATTCGCCGGCAGGCGCGGTTTGTCTCGGATGGACCTTCCGGCGACGGCATGATGACCGAGCTCGCGGATCGGCTCGCTGCAGAAACAGAGGACATTGCGGAGAAGCTTGATGAGAGCGTGGAAGACGACCGTCTGCGGTTGATCTTCACCTGCTGTCACCCGGCACTTGCGCCGGATGCGCGTATGGCGCTGACGCTGCGCGAAGTTTGCGGGTTGACGACTGAGGAAATAGCCCGAGCATTTCTTACGTCCCCAGCAACGCTCGCACAACGTATCGTGCGCGCGAAAACAAAAATCCGCGATGCGCGCATTCCTTACCAAGTGCCATCGCAATCCGAGCTGCCAGAGCGGTTGGAGACGGTGCTGCATGTCGTATATCTCATGTTCAATGAAGGGTATTCTGCTTCGTCCGGTAATTCTCTCACGCGAGCCGACATCTCTGGCGAAGCAATTCGCCTCGGCCGGCTGCTACTCGAATTGCTGCCTGAGCCGGAAGTGACCGGATTGCTTGCGCTGATGCTGCTGCAGGAATCGCGCCGGGCGGCACGGTCATCGCCTGACGGCGAGATTATCCTGTTAGACGACCAAGACCGTTCGCTCTGGAACAGGGAGTTCATTGCCGAAGGAACAGCACTCGTGCGACAAACGCTCATTACGCGTCGGGTCGGTCCTTATACGCTTCAAGCGGCGATTGCAGCGGTGCATGCAGAAGCCCAGACATCCTCGGCAACGGATTGGCAGCAAATTGTCGCATTGTATGATGTATTAGTGCAAATGATTCCCTCGCCAGTGGTTGAATTGAACCGGGCCGCCGCTGTGGCGATGCGAGACGGTCCTGAGGCGGGGCTTGTGCTCATCGACGCACTGCTTGCGCGCGGCGAGTTGGACGAATATCATCTGGCGCATTCTGCGAGGGCAGAATTGTGTAGACGACTTGGCAGAAAGGATGACGCCCGCGTTTCCTTCGAACGCGCGCTCAATTTAACACAACAGGAACCAGAGAAGCGATTCCTTAAGCGAAGATTGGCGGAGTTGGCATAAACAAACGATCTTGGTAGCCGCAGGCTTCAGCCTGCGTAGTTGAATTGGAATGATGAAAAAATAAACCACCCCGTCCCGCTAAAGCAGCGGGACACCCTTCCTTCTTCAAGTAGGGGAAAAGCCCTCGTACCAATTTTGTTCCCCATTAGCACAGGGGGTTGTCAGTTGAAGGAGCACTTTATGAAATACCTCTGCACCATATACATTGACGAGAAAAAGCTTGCCGCAATGTCCCAGAGCGACTATCAGGCAGTTGTTCAGCGATGTCTTGATTACGAAGACGAGCTCCGCGTATCGGGGCATATGATTGCCGCGGAGGCGCTAGAGCCCATTCACGCTGCCACGACTGTTCAGATGCGCGGAGGGAAAATGTCGGTAACCGACGGGCCCTTCGCGGAAACAAAGGAGCAACTCGTCGGATTCTTTATGATTAACGCGGGCAGCCAAGACGAAGCGGTCCGGATTGCCTCAAAAATGCCGCAGGCGCAGATTGGAAGCATAGAGGTGCGGCCTATCAAAGACCTCACCCAGCATTAAGCCTCAAAAAAATCCCTAAAAAATTGGGCGTTTGGGATGTCGATTTCGGCATCCCCTGCACGACTATTTAGTAGACGAACAATTCCATCTCTAACATTTTTTGAGAGGAGATACGACAATGAAATTCGCCGTGTTTGTGAAAGCTACGAAGGATTCTGAAGCCGGCATCCTGCCAAGTGAGCAGATGTTTGCCGAGATGATGAAATACAATGAAGAATTGTCAAAGGCGGGTATTATACTTGCCGGAGACGGGCTTCAACCCAGCTCGAAGGGCGTGCGCGTGAAGTTCTCCAGCACGAAGCGTATAGTAACCGATGGCCCCTTCACGGAAACCAAAGAGTTGGTCGCCGGGTACTGGATATGGGAGTGCAAATCCAAAGAAGAAGCGATTGAGTGGGTGAAGAAATGTCCCAACCCGATGCCGGGGGAGTCTGAGATAGAGATCCGTCCGATTTATGGCGCTGACGATTTGGGCGAGGGGTTTACTCCTGAATTGCAGGATAAATGGCAACAAATTAAAGCTGAAGGCGAAGCGAGGCAAAAGAAGTAGAGTTTATTCAAGTCAACAATACGTTGCACACATTTTTTTGGGGATACACAATGAAATATATTTGCTTAGGATATTACGATGAAAAAGCGTTCGGACAATTGTCAGAACAAGAGCGAACAGCGTTTATGGATGAGTGTTTTGTATACGATGATGTGCTCAAAAAAAACGGGCACTATATCGGCGATGAGGCACTTCAGCTTGCGGAAACTGCCGCAACACTCCGGTACCAAAACGGCAAAGTTGCGATTACCGATGGCCCGTTTGCCGAAACCAAGGAACAGTTGGGTGGAATACTCATTCTCGAAGCGAAGGACTTAAACCACGCCATTCAAATCATGTCGAAGCATCCGGGCGTGAAAGGCGGACCGTTTGAGATTCGCCCGGCGGCGGATTTGACGGAGCTGGTGAACGAAAGCGAGCGACGACGTTCTGTCGCTACGGAGAAATAACATGCGAAAACTCATTATGTGGAATATGGTGACGCTCGATGGTTATTTCGAGGGTGAGAAAAAGTGGGATCTTGGCTTCCATGATCTTGTGTGGGGCAAGGAGCTTGAGGATTTTAGTATTGAACAATTAAAATCAGCCGACATGCTTGTCTTTGGTGAAACAACCTACAAAGGTATGGCAGATTATTGGACCAAAGCCGAAGGAGAGGAAGGGGAGATAGCGGCGTACATGAACAAAATTGCAAAGGTCGTCTGCTCCAAGACACTGCAAACCGCCGACTGGAACAACACAAAAATTGTGCGTGATGTAGTCGCCGAACTGTTGAAATTGAAGAAGAAAGGTGATGGGAATATGTTTGTGTTTGGAAGCGGCATTCTATCGGAATCTCTCATGAAAGCGAACCTCTTTGATGAATATCGTTTGTGCGTCGTTCCCGTCTTTCTCGGGAAGGGCGGACACTTGTTCAATGAAGGTTTACCATTTCAAAAATTAAAATTGCTTGAAGCGCGTCCACTGCAAACCAGAGGCGTGATACTTCGTTACGTGCCAGAGAGCAAAGCGTAATCAAGGTGGCGCACATGCCCAAGAGTAAACCCACATCAGTAACCGAGTATATCGAAACCGCTCCGAAGGTAGCACAGAAGAAATTGCGTGAAATGCGCGCGATACTCAAAAAGATTGTGCCAAATGCGACAGAAACATTAAAATGGGGGTCGCCGGTGTTTGAGGAACGCCGAATCCTGTTTGCCTATGCGGCATTCAAGTCGCATCTCAACTTCATGCCGACTCATACAGCTCTGGAGCCTTTCAAAAAGGATCTGGCACAGTACGCTACGGGCAAGGACACGATTCAATTCCCATATGACAAACCGCTCCCGAAAACGCTCATCCGCAAAATTGCCGCTTACCGTGTCGAGGAAGTAAGAACTGGAGATGTGCGATGGTTTAAAGCGAAAAGGTCGGTTAAATCTAAATCGGTAAAAAAACGATAATAGGTAAAACGCCTACATCATTAAAGAAGGAGATTACCATGATAGCAAGAATGTTTCGTGCAATGATTGTTACTCTCTGTGTTTGTACCGTCGCATCGGTCGCTGCTTTCACGCAGAGCAATGGCAAATATGTTAATGTCAACGGAATGAAGATGTATTATGAAGTGTCCGGCGAGGGCGATCCGCTTATTGTGCTGCACGGCGCTCATATGGATATCAAAACTATGGGCAAGATCATCCCCTTGCTGGCGGAAACTCACAAAGTCTATGCACTCGAATTCCAGGGTCACGGCAGCACAGAGGATATCGACAGGCCGATCACCTATCAGAATCTAGCCGATGATGTTGCCGCTTTCATGGATGCTGTAGGCCTCAAGAAAGCCGATGTATTCGGCTATTCTATGGGTGCCCAAGTAGGCCTTCAGCTTGCCATCCGCAATCCGGCAAAAGTAAACAAGCTCGTCTCTGCTTCAGCCTCCTACGACCTTAAAGGCTGGCAGCCGGTGTATAGTGAGCTTCTTCCGCAAATGTCGGTGGAGATGTTTCTTGCCATGCCGTATTTCGCCGAGGTCAGCAAGAAATCGGGAAATCCAGAACGCTATGCCGCTTTCCTCAAGAAGATGATCGCGCTCGAGCACGAGCCAATGGCTTGGGAGGAGGATGTCAAAAAACTCAAAACCCCGGTATTAATTATTGCTGGAGATGCGGACGTAGCAACACTCGAACACACTGTTTCCATGTTCCGGCTGCTCGGTGGCGGTGTCATGGGCGATATGGGCCGGCCTCTGCCCGCGTCGCGACTGGCCATCATGCCGGCGACGTCGCATACCGCCGTCATCAGCCAGCCCGATTTGCTGATTTCGTTTATCGAACCTTTCTTGAAGGGCGAGACGCCGAAGGGGTTCTTTGATGCAGCGCCACCGGAAAAGAATTAGAAACCTAAATACATAGTAAGCGAGATTTGTATCGTAACAGAACCAATTTTGAAGAAGTTTTTGGAAGAATAAATTAGTCAGAAGGTGAAATACTATGCGAAAAATAATCGTCCTATCATTCATTACATTAGATGGAGTTATGCAAGCACCGGGGGGACCCGACGAAGATACGTCAAGCGGCTTCACATATGGCGGTTGGACTGCGCCGTATTTTTACGAAGCTGACGAAGCGGCTGGTGAGCTCATGGCAAAACAAATGAAGTCTGCAGACCTTCTGTTGGGCAGGAAAACATTCGACATTTTTGCTGCCTACTGGCCTGAACATGCAGACATGTGGCCCGGTATCAATGACGTCACTAAATACGTCATGAGTGCTACCATGACCAAATCAGATTGGAAAAATTCAGTTTTCTTGAAAAGCGTCGATGATATCAAGAAGCTCAAGAATTCAAAAGGTTCCGATATTCAAGTCCACGGGAGCGGTAACCTGGTCCAGACGCTCTTCAAACATGATCTGGTCGATGAGTTGTGGCTCAAAACATTCCCTGTCACGCTCGGTACGGGCAAGCGTTTGTTTGGTGAGGGCACCATTCCCGCGGCCTTTACAGTAACAGAGAGTTTGGTTACGTCAAACGGGGTGATTTTCGCCAATTACAAGCGAGCCGGAGAAGTCAAGACGGGTACTGTCGGAGCTTAAGGAAATATAAGAAGCCCTTACGCTGATCTATAGTAAAGGAGGAAAGCCATGACAAGAAAAATTCTGATCCTTGCAGTGTTCATCGCAAGTCTGCTTGCTCAGACAGTCGCGTTTGCTCAAGGCGTCGGAAAGTATGCAGACGTCAACGGCATCCATATGTATTACGAAGTATCAGGCTCCGGCGACCCGATGATTGTTCTGCACGGCTCTTACATGAATATCCCTTCTATGGGAAAAATCATTCCCGTGCTAGCGAAGACCCACAAGGTGTATGCCCTCGAACTGCAAGGCCATGGTCGTACAAACGATATTGACCGGCCCATCACCTACCCCAACCTGGCAGATGACGTGGCGGCATTTATGGACGCAGTGGGTCTCAAGAAAGCAGATGTGTTTGGTTATTCCATGGGTGCAATGACGGGACTACAACTTGCCATTCGCCATCCGGAAAAGGTAAATAAACTCATATCGTGTTCGGGTAGTTATAATTTTGAAGGCTGGCAGCCTGAGTATAAGGCTTTCGTACCGCAAATGACCGTGGAGATGTTTGTTACGATGCCGCTCGCTGAAGGGTATCGTAAACTCGCCCCTAATCCCGACGGGTTCCCTGCGTTAGTGAAGAAAATAATCCAACTCCAAAGGGAACCGATGGCATGGGAAAAGGAAATCAGTGCACTTAAGACTCCGGTGCTGATTATCACCGGCGATGCCGACGGTTTCACGCTGGAACATGAGGTCGCGATGTTCAAGCTGCTCGGCGGCGGTGTTATGGGTGACATGGGCAAGCCGCTGCCGGCTTCGCGTCTCGCAGTGTTGCCGGCGACATCGCACACTGCGGTTATTACACAGGTCGACTTGCTGATTGCTTTCATCGAGCCGTTCTTAAAGGGCGAGACGCCGAAAGGATTCTTTGAAACCTCGGCATCGGAAAAACAATAATTCATTTAAGGAGAAATATCATGTTCAGAAAAATGCTTTCAATCGCCATCCTCACACTCGTGTTTTACCAAACACAGCCTCTACTTGCCCAGAGCACGCCGGACTCAAGCGGCTATGTTGCCGCCAATGGTATCGACTACTGGTTTGAGATCCACGGCAAAGGAGAGCCCTTGCTGCTCCTGCACGGCGGACTCATGTCAAGCCAAGCGTGGGGTCCAACACTCACGAAGTTGGCGGAACACCGCCGCGTGATTGCCGTTGACCTGCTTGGACACGGCCGCACGGTGCTCGGCAACAGAAAGATGAGTACAGTTGATATCGGCCGCGACCTTGCCGTCGTGGTCCAGAAGCTCGGCTACCGCCAGGTTGACGCAATGGGCTATTCATTCGGCGGATACTCCGCGTTGCAGCTCGCATTCCAGCACCCCGAGCTTGTGCGGCGGCTCGTCGTTGTTTCCGCGCCGTACGCTCAAAACGGGTTCTTCCCTGAAATGCTACCGCAACAGGCGGCAGTTGGCGCATCAATGGCTGAGGGAATGAAGGGGTCACTCATGTATCAATTGTACGTGGACGTCGCGCCGCGCCCGGAGGATTTCCCGCGGTTGCTCGATGCGATGGGTGAATACATGCGCCAGCAGTTCGACTGGTCGGCGAATGTAAAGCAGCTCACGATGCCGGTCATGCTGGTGTTTGGCGATGCCGATATGGTCCGACCCGAGCACATCGTCTCGTTTTATCAACTCCTCGGCGGTGGACAGAAAGATGCCGGCTGGATGCGCGAACACATGTCGAAGAACCGGCTCGCCATTTTGCCGGACCTCACACATTATGAGATTGGCGCCGCGTCAATTCTAGCACCGACCGTTCTGCCATTCCTCAACGGGCAGATGGGCCCGAAGAGCTCTGCCGATCAGTCGCGGGACTAAAATAGCACCATCTTTGTTGGCGAGATGTGTATCGCGGCAACACAGGAGGAGATGAAATACTATGAGAAAAATCATTGTTATAGAATTCATTACGCTCGACGGTGTTATACAAGCGCCCGGCGGTCCTGAAGAGGATGCTTCCGAGAATTTCAAGTATGGCGGGTGGATTGCACCATATGGCGACGATGTTTTTAATAAGGTCTTGGAAAAAGAGATGAAACCTGCAGATCTTCTTCTGGGCAGAAAAACATTTGAGATTTGGGAACTCTTCTGGCCTCAACATGCAGACGTTTGGCCGGGTATCAATGACGTCACAAAATACGTCCTGAGCAGCACCGTAGAAAAGTCCGACTGGCAAAACTCAGTGTTCCTCAAAAGCATGGCAGATATCAAAAAGCTCAAAGATTCAAAAGGCTCAGACCTTAAAGTTTGGGGCAGTAGCAAGCTTGTTCAGTTGCTGCTGAAGCATGATCTAGTTGATGAACTCTGGCTCAAAATTTATCCGGTGACTCTTGGGGCAGGAAAAAAGTTGTTTGATGACGGCACGATTCCGGCAGCTTTTACATTACAAGAGAGCACGATTACGCCAAACGGTGTGATTATGACCAATTACAAGCGAGCCGGAGAAGTCAAGACAGGTACGGTTGGGGCTTAAGGCGGCTAACTTGTTAATAATTCGCCGGTATCTTAAGTCCAGCGTCCTTCTACGATAGTGATGGAAATTCCCCAAACGGCGATGGATTTTCCCCATCACACCGGGGTGATAGTTTGGTATGGTTTCACACTCCGAGCCCCTATAAAACGATCTATGATGCAGTTTTTGCCATAGAGAAAGCCATTAAATACTCATGAGCAACAAGAATGTAGTTGAAACGTATATGGACGGCTTTCGGGCAACCGACCATGCAAAAATTCTCTCGTGTCTAACGGACGATGTTGTGTGGGATATGCCCGGTTTTTTCCATCACGAAGGCAAGGAGGCATTTGACAAAGAGATTGAGAACCCAAACGCGGATAGAGATCCGAATATAACTGTAACACGACTTGTTGAAGAAGGAAACATTGTTATCGCAGAGGGAACTGTGACAGCCAACCTGAAGGATGGGAACACGCTTGATGCAGTGTTCTGCGATGTCTTCCACTTCAGAAACGGTAAAATCAGTAAGTTGACAACATATCTTATGTTCAGGCAGCAGCCAACTCACTAAATGGCAGAGATACCAAAGGGAGAAAAACATGAGAAACGTCGTCTTCGCAATCAACATGACGGTCGATGGTTACTTCGGCCACGAGGATATGATCGCCGACGAAGAGTTGCACGCGTATTTCACGGAATTGTTGCGCAGGGCGGATGCCATTCTCTATGGTCGCAAAACGTATGAATTGATGGTACCCTACTGGCCCGATGTTGCCAAGAGCCAATCCGAGGATCCGGCAACAAACGAGTTTGCGCGAGTATTCGATGCGCTCCACAAAATTGTCTTTTCCAGGACGTTGCAAAGCGTACAAGGTAACGACAAAATTGCGAAGGGAAATATTGCCGAAGAAGTACTCAAGCTTAAGCAACAACCCGGGAAAGACATCGCCATCGGCAGCCTGAGCATTGCCTCGCAGCTTTCCCAGCACGGCTTAATTGATGAGTATAACTTTGTGGTCCATCCGGTTGTAGCAGGAAAGGGACCCCGTTTGTTCGAAACTGACGGCCTCAAAGAGCGCCTTCACTTGAAACTCGTCGGGTCAGAAAAATTTCGCTCTGGAGCTATTGTGCTTCATTATAAAAAACAATCACCTTGAAGGAGGCGTTATCATGAATACGTCAAACAAACCAACAATTACCATCGAAACGACCGTTAACGCGCCAATCGAAAAGGTGTGGAAAGTCTGGAGTGCGCCGGAGCATATTACAAAATGGGCTACGGGGTCGCCCGATTGGCACACTCCGCGTGCCGAAAACGACCTGCGCGTCGGCGGGAAATTTCTTTCGCGGATGGAGGCGAAGGATGGCAGCGCCGGCTTCGATTTCATCGGTACGTACGATGAAGTGCGGTTGCATAAAACGATCGCATATACGATGGAAGACGGCAGAAAGGTAAAGGTCACGTTTACGGACGCGGGGAAGTCCGTAAAGATCGTGGAGACGTTCGAAGCAGAGTCGGAAAATCCGTTGGAACTCCAGAAAACCGGATGGCAGACCATCCTCGACAATTTTAAGAAGCATGTTGAAACGACTCCTTGAACACTATGTCCACAGTGAAGAAGAGCGTCTTGTTTATTCAAGGCGGAGGGGGAGAGGAAGACCACGCAGCAGACGCCAAACTTGCTGATTCTCTTCGGAAGGCTTTAGGAAATGCCTACGAGGTTCACTATCCTCTCTTGCTTGACGAATCCGCGCCGGATATGGGAAGGAAAAAGCAAATCGGCAACGAGATTGCGCGGCTGAAGGGTGAGATTATTTTAGTGGGACACTCTTTGGGCGCTTCAATGCTCTTGAAATACTTATCGGAAAATCGGGGCAAGGAGAAGATCGCAGGCATTTTTCTCATTGCCACACCGTTTTGGGAAGGCAGCGAAGATTGGGTAAAAGGACTGAAGCTTAAAGAAAATTTTGCCGACAACTTGCCAAAGAAAGTTCCAATTTTTCTTTATCATTGCCGCGATGACGAAGTAGCTCCGTTTGACCATCTCGATCAATACGCTCGAAAGCTACCGCAGGCAATCATACGAGTAATAGCAAGCGGTGGTCATCAGCTTAACAATGATCTTCGGCTCGTTGCAAAAGACATTAAAGCAGTATGAAAATCAAAGAGTATGCAATTAAAAGGGGGAGGTAAGGCAAAACTGCTCTCTTATGAGAAAGAATTGAGCGAAACAGATGTCTTATTAAGGAAAAACACCAATGCCCAAACTACACGTCTTTAACAGCATTTCGCTTGACGGCTACTTCGTTGGTGAGAACGGCGACCTAAGTTGGGCTTACAATGTGGTTCCCGACCCGGAGTATGACGCATTTGTAGCAAACAACGCGAGCGGCGAGGGTGCGCTGCTGTTCGGGAGAATTACGTACGAGATGATGGCGAGCTACTGGCCCACAGAGCAAGCGAAGCAGGCAATGCCTGAAGTGGCAGACGGAATGAACAAGATGCAGAAACTTGTCGTTTCAAAAACGATGACAAAGGCGACGTGGAACAATACGAAGTTGATAAAAGGCGATATTGTGGCGGAAATACAAAAAAGGAAAAGAGAGCCGGGACCGGATATGGTCATTCTGGGCAGCGGCAGTCTTGTTTCTCTACTGGCTCAACAAGGCTTAATCGACAGCTATCAATGCGTGGTGGTGCCGGTTGTTCTGGGCAAAGGCAGGACGATGTTTGACGGTATACAAGAGAGGATTCAGTTGAAGCTGGTAGATTCCCGAGCTTTTAAAAACGGAAAAGTTGTGTTGACATACAAGCGGCCTGTTTAAACAGTTCATCTTGTAAATAATAAGGAAGGAGGGGACCTAAATGCTCAAGAGAATTGCTATGGCGGTTTTCATCGGGCTGTGCGCGATGGCGTCCATCGCATTTGCTCAAATTGATAAAGGCTACGCACCGGTCAACGGTCTCAAGCTCTATTACGAGATTCATGGGAACGGTTCCGGAACCCCGCTCGTATTGTTGCACGGCTCGTTTCTAACGATCAATCTGAACTACAGTCAGCTTATTCCTGAGCTCTCAAAAACACGGAAGGTCATTGCCGTCGAAACGCAGGGGCATGGCCACACCGCCGATATTGACCGCCCCTATTCATTTGAGTCGCTTGCAGATGATGTTGCCGGGCTTCTACAATACTTAAAGTTCGATAGTGCGGATGTTGCGGGGTATAGTATGGGAGGGGAAGTCGCAGCGCAAGTTGCGATTCGTCATCCAAAGCTGGTTCGGAAGCTTGTGTTGATATCGTGCGTGTTCAAGTACGAAGGCTGGAGCCCGGAAACCAGAGCCGTCTTTCCCAACCTTACACCGGAAATGTTCGAAGGGACACCATTGAAAATGGAATACGACAACGTAGCACCCGAACCAAAACACTGGTCTCGACTCGTCAGCAAAATTAAACAGTTTGTCTCAACGCCGTACGATTTTACAGCAAAGATGAAGTCGGTGCAAGCTCCAACATTGATTATTCTCGGAGACTCGGACGGAGTTCATCCCGAGCATGCCGTGGAAATGTTCCGCATTCGTGGCGGCTGGGTCAATGGAGATCTCGTAGGATTACCAAATTCTCAGCTCGCTGTTATACCGGGCACCGCGCATTTTACCTTGATGATGCGCACTGAACTGCTGCTTGCGATGATTGAGCCTTTTTTAAAAGGCGAGTCGCCAAGATAATTACCTGATGTATACAAGTTATAGAAAGGGAGCACATAAATGCGCTACATGATGTTTATTAAACACTGTGAGGATTACGGCAAACTTACCGTTCCGAGCAGCCTCTATGAGGCGATGGGTGCTTTCATCGAAAAAGCACACAACGATGGCACCTATATAGACGGAGCAGGTTTGCAACCGATGTCGGCGGGTCATCGAATTCGGCTCAGTGGGGGAAAGATCACGGTGACCGACGGTCCATTCACCGAGACGAAGGAAATCATCGGTGGCTACGCCCTCATCGAAGTAAAGTCCGAAGCTGAGGCACTTGAGATCGCCAATCAATTTATGGACCTGCACCGCGTTCACTGGCCAAGGCATGAATGCGAATGCGAGGTTCGGCCGCTCCAAATGTCGGCGAATTTGAAAGTCGGGCGGCGAGAGAAAAATGAAGGAAGAAATGATGACTGAACTTCTGGGTATTGCTAGGCTTAAAATCCACCCTGGTAAGCTTGAAGAATTCAAACGTCTCCAAACCAGGTGTCTGGAATTGGTCCGCACTAAGGACACCGGCACCCTACAGTACGAGGCATTCTTCAATAGCGACTATACTGAATGTTTGGTAGTCGAGAGGTATCGCGACTCCGAGGCGCTTCTTGAACACTTCGTGAATCTCGGAGAAACGATGTCTGCTATTTTTGAGACGTGCTCCGCCTCCGGCGAGCTCTGCGGAACACCCAGCCCGGAACTGATGAAAACGCTAGAGGGTTCCCCAGTGGGAATCTACTCGCCGTTTCAGTCGCTCTAGGGTTGCTCGAGGCCTAAGGGAAGAAGTGAGCGAATCAAGCAAGAAGTAATACACATCCAAAGGAGTTCATATGTTACTTATTCGAGAAGTATTCACCGCCAAGCCGGGGCAGGCGTCAAAACTCGCCAAGCTGTTTAAGAGAGGATTCGGAGGAGATCCAACGGTGCGCATCATGACGGATTTAGTAGGGAACTACAATACCGTGATTGTGGAAACCCAGGTAAAGAGTTTAGCGGAGTTTGAAAAGCAAATGGAAGACTACAAATCGGGGAAACCGGATCCAAAGATGGACCCAAAAGTGGCGGAGGAGATGTCCAAGTACACAGAAATGTATCAGACGGGCCGGAGAGAGATTTACCAAATTGTGGAATAATAAAGATAAGGATGAGTTATGGCATCCGCACTCGCAAACAAATTAAATCTCAAAGCGGGAATGAAAGTCCATGTTATCGGAAAACCTGCCGGCGTTCCCCTTTCTGGTGTCGAGACGACTACTTCGGCAAAGTCGGATGGCGTGATTGTGTTCGTCAAAACGCTCGCCGAGGTATATAAAACCTGTATTCCTGCAATAGCCGCTGCAAAGGAAGACCGCATCGCATGGATCGTATATCCGAAAGCCGGGCAACTGGACACAGACTTAAACCGTGATATTTTGTGGAAGCATCTGTTGAAGCGGGACATTCAAGGCGTGCGCCAGATTGCGCTGGATAGCGTCTGGAGCGCGATGCGTTTTCGACCAAAAAAATGAGAAACGGAGGGTAGAAGAGATTATGACGGCTTATGCCACACCGCCCCGTGCGGGCAAGCGTGAGTGGATAGGATTGGCGGTGATTGCGCTTCCGTGTCTGCTCTATTCGATGGACCTGACGGTCCTAAACCTCGCCGTACCATCGCTCAGCAAAGACCTCAAGCCGAGCAGTACGCAGTTACTGTGGATTATAGACATTTACGGATTCCTGGTAGCCGGGTCGCTCATTACAATGGGCACGCTCGGCGACCGTATTGGTCGCCGTCGGATGTTGTTGATTGGCGCGGCAGCTTTTGGATTGGCATCTGTGTTTGCAGCGTTCTCAACGAGTGCAGAGATGTTGATTATCGCGCGGGCTGTGCTCGGTCTCGCTGGCGCAACACTCGCACCATCGACTATGTCTTTAATCCGCAACATGTTTCTTGACCCGAAGGAGCGGGCATTTGCGATTGGTGTTTGGATATCGAGTTTTTCGGCCGGCGCGGCTATCGGTCCGCCCCTCGGGGGCTTTTTACTGCAATACTATTGGTGGGGTTCGGTTTTTCTCGTGAGCGTGCCAATGATGGTTTTGATATTATTGTTGGGTCCCGCCTTGTTGCCCGAGTTTAAAGACCCCAAAGCTGGAAAGCCCGATATTTTTAGCGCTGTTCTTTCTGTTGTTTCAGTGCTCGGGGTAATTTATGGCCTCAAGCAAATTGCTGTACACGGAACGGATTGGCTGCACGTACTGCCAATCGTTACCGGTGTAATAGTCGGGGCGCTCTTTCTTCACAGACAGACAAAATTAGCGGATCCTCTCATCGACCTCCGGCTGTTCCGGTCGAGTGTTTTTACGGTGTCGCTTGCGACGTACCTGCTTGCCACGTTCGCGGTGTTCGGACCTTACGTATTCATTGCTCAGTATCTGCAATTGGTGCTTGGTTTATCGCCTATGGAAGCGGGTCTCTGGACAATACCGTTTGCCGCGGGTTTTATCATAGGTTCGATGCTTTCTCCAGTGATGGCTCGAAGCATTCGCCCGGCTCGTCTCATGGTCGGGGGCTTAGTAGTCGCCGCGTTTGGTTTCCTTATACTTAGTCAGGCGGAGATTACTTCGGGGCTTGTGGTGGTTGTAACTAGTATGACTGTCTTTTCCCTCGGACTCTCTCCGGTGTTTACACTGGCGAACGACATCATTATTGGGTCTGCACCGCCTGAGCGTGCCGGCGCCGCCTCTGGAATCTCCGAGACCTGCTCAGAGTTGGGAGGTGCGCTGGGCATCGCTATTCTTGGCAGCATAGGGACGGCAATGTATCGCGGGACGATGCAGGACTCACTCCCAGTCGGCGTTCCGCACGATATGGCAGAAACGGCACGGGACACTCTCGGCGGCGCCATAGCCGCTGCCGCTCAGCTACCCGACCAGCTTGGCACGGCGCTGTTGAGTGTGGCACGCGAGGCGTTTACAGCAGGTTTGCAGGTCACAGCTATTACTAGCGCAGTTGTCGTGCTTGGAATCGCTTTGCTCGCAATTTCGCTTCTGCGGCATGTACCTCCGAGTACAGCTCAGGAGGGCGAGAATGGAATTGTGCTCACCACGGCACCGGCTGAAGAAGCGCCATAGTGAGCGTACTGCACCCCCGGCACGGATTGGTATGAGATAGACACGGTGATATACCGGTTTGGTGCGGTTCCCTGAATTAACGTGCCATTTGATCTCAAAACCAATATCCGCACGTAGTGGTTATCTACAGTTCGAGCGAAAAAAAGCTGTCCCGTTGACACCATTTCCGAGGAAATGTTTACTTGGCCTACGGTGTATGACTCCTGGCTCGGTGGAAATGTTTGCGGGTTGTTTAGAGATGATGCTCCAACAGGCTCCCGGTCGGCAAATTTTGTATCTCTGCCCGCTGGGTCATCATTGTACAGGAAACCGCTTCGAAGCTGCACTCCAGACGGAGTACCGAGCAGATACACATCCATTGTAGCGCGTTCCAACGAGGAGAGTGAAATAAGCCGTGGTCCGCTTACGCTATCCGAATAAAAACGCAGCGCGTGCATACCTTCTATAGAGCCGGATTCGTATAACTGGAGTGGCGCCGATGTTCCCGCGTCAGCAATATAACGTGTCGCCGGCGACCAATTAATGGTCACCGCCGGACTGTTTTCGTACGGTGAAGTTTCATTCGCGCGGACGGTGAGGGCAAAGGTATATATTGTTCCTTCGGTCAATCCTTGTATGGTGGTAGCAGTGGCTAAAATCGGAAGCATTACCGCCTGTATCGTATCCGTGCCCGCCCGCACGATAAGCTCGTGGTTTTCCATGTAACCGGTGTTGGTGGCGGTCGTTGCCGTCCATGTCAATCCGACCGAGCTCGGACCAGCAGAAAATGCACTCAGTGAGCTTATTGGTGCAAGTCGAAGTTGTTCTGGCGGCTCGTTGGAAGTCTCATTGCATGCGATAATGTTGAGAACCGTGAGGTTAAGGAAAGCAGCCAGCTTATATCCAATGGTGTGAAGCAGGTTTTTCAAAGAATGCCTCCGGTTTATCTAGAGACTGACTTTTTCCTTATACACACGCCCCCAACGGTCAGTAGCCTCAACAACGATCTCCTTTACATCCTGTGAAAGTTTAGTAAAGAACAAATGGTCGGTCGCTCCCGGTTCGACCCACGAATGCTTCTTGGGCATTGTATCGCCGGAATGCAATTTCACGGACAACGGGTCTTTCCCGTTGCGACGAGTCATCATGCCCTTTTTCATTCCATTCTCGTACCATGCGACCGTCCAGTGTTCGTCTGCCGTCCAAACGTTTGCAATCAGTTCGTCTGTAGGATTCAGCTCACTCTTCGGAGTGTAGAGACGAAGTTGATGGTTGACGTCTAACCCGGTTGACTTGTATTGCCACGAAAGCTCGCTGCCGCTCGCTTCGTAGACTGAGTAGCCGTTTGGCGTTCCGTCGTGACAGATTGGACCAGTCCACCATGCGCCGCACACTGCGCCAGTGACGTGGATTTCCGAGCCGCCGTCTTTCAGATATTCGCTCTCGTGCATGTGTCCTGTAATGATGTACGACTTATACGGCTCGAGCAGTCTGTAGAGCAATTCTCTGTTTGTGACAACGACGCTATTGGGGGCGTTCCTTTGGCCTTCCCGCTTGAACTGTAAATTATACGCGGGGATGTGAATGAACGTCACGACCGTTTTGCCTTTTTCCACGAGCGCCAAATCCGCCTTCAGCCAATCGAGCTGCTGTTGGTGGACGTAGCCTATATACCCGCCGAACCAAAAGATGTCGTCCAGCACCACATAATGGATATCGCCCCGGTTGAATGAATAGTACGTGGGACCGAAATATCTGCTGAATGTTCTAATCGAGCCCTCATCCGTTTTTTGATCGACTTCAACATCATGGTTGCCGACGACCTGGAAGCAGGGGATGCCCATCCACTTTACGGCTTTTTCGTAATCGGGGAAGAATTCCAAACGGTCGAACATTAAATCGCCACAGCCCACCCCAAAAAGCGGTGTGTCGGACATGCGTTTCGCCGTTGCCTGGACGTCGGGAACGGTTTCTGCATGGAAGCGCGCGACATCAGCCGCGTCCAGCGTTTGCGGGTCTGCCAGCTGCAAAAAGGCGTGCTTGGTGTCAGGGGTTGGAAGCGGGTCGAGTATAAACTCCGCAGTCGCCTCGCCTGAGTTTGCCTTTAAGAGCTGGTAGAACAATGCTGTGCCTGTGGGATTCGTCGGGATCGTATAGCCGGAAGGCAGCGAGAGAAAGACAAACGGCTGCCGGGAATCGGAAATGAAGTCGAACGTGCCGTCAGATTTCGTCTGTGCGACGGAAACGCCGTCCGAGACTGTGACGTTGGCAAGTCCTTTTCCGCGTGATTTTACCGAGCCGCGTACACGAACAGGATTGCCTAAAGGCTTGATACGGAATATCGGATTATATGGACGCGCGATGATCGATTCGGCAATAAGCAATGATGCGGCGGTAAGCCCCGCATGTTTCAGGAAGGCTCTTCTGTTAGACATGGCGATTGTGCTCCTTCGGTATTTCACGGTGCGAATTGTTGAGTATAACATAAGAAGAATCAAGCTTGGGGACAAGGGGGCTACAGCCGTGATTGGAAAATTAACAGAGACTTAATAGAAATGTTGCAGGAAGAAAAAACGCTTCATTTACACCTCAATTTAGATAAGCCTTTTTCTTTTCCCTTGTGTATATTAGACAACCAACATGGGAGCGGAAGAGAAGAAATGGCCAATCAATTGATATCACAGTTCGCTGAACGATGGGGGGAGAAAACTCACATTCTTCTCCTGTGTCTGCTCCTTCTCCACATTGTGCTTCATATTAAATATCTCGACCTCCCTCCCGTGGGTTTTCATCGGTGGCGCCAAACGCAAACGCTCTCCGTCGCTCGAAATTTCTACGAAGAGAGCATGAATATTCTCGAGCCCCGTGTCGACTCGCGAGGCGACCAGTCCGGGATTACCGGGGTAGAATTTCCCATTGTAAATTATCTTGTCGCTCTGGCTTACCAACTCCTTGGCAATAGCTACCTTGTTGAGCGGTTTGTGCTGTTGTTGTTCAGTTTGCTTGCCCTTGTCGGATGTTACCACGCCACGAGAACATTAATGGATTCCCCATCTCTCGGTCTTGTTGGTGCGGGGTTCCTCGCTTTCAGCCCGTTGTTTTCCTATTACTCTATCGTTGTCATGCCAGAAGTTCCAGCGATAGCATTAATGTATGTGGGTCTGTATTTCGTTTTAAAATGGGAAAGGAGTTCTCGTCCACGCGATTTCGCTCTATCCGTTGTGTTTTTGTGTTTTGCTGCGCTCATCAAACTTTCGACGTTAATCGTAGGGCCTGTTTGGGTATGGCTCTTGTTCCGGAAAAGGAGTTCGATTCCGCATGCCGCAATTGTTCGGTATTTCGCTCTTGGGGCTGTAGTTCTATGCGTCATTGGCGGGTGGTACATGTACGCACGGTATCTCAGCGACATACATCAGAACTACGGTTTCCGGCTCTACGCTGAGTTTCCGTTTCCACTTTCCGTCATCCCGCACGTTGCTAACCGCGTATTTGTTCAATATCTGCCCGAGCTATACGTTAATTACGCAGAATTTATCTTTGTGGTTGTTGGCGTGGTAACCGCGATACGATCGAGAGGCAGCGACCTCAATCGATTTCTCTTATTGTACGCGGGCGGCACGGCGTTGTTCATGGTTTCGATGTTTCCCATGTTTGTAGAACAAGATTATTACATGATGCCCGTTATTCCGCTCCTCATTTTTCTTGCAACGCTTGGTCTGAAGAGAGCGTGGAATTGGGCGCTGGAAAAACCGGCTCGAGTACGATTAATAGTGTTTCTTCTCGTTCTTGTTCCGATTTTAGGTTCCATCCGCGCGCTCTCGCGTTTTGAAGGCGCAACAATTGACCATGAGCTTATGGCAATGGAACAACATCTCAATGTTATAGTACCCGACCGCACAGCGTTACTTGTGGCGGCGAGCAACCGGTCGCCCAGTATTTATCTCTACTATATGCACCGCAAGGGTTGGCCGGCAACAGATCAGCTTCCGACCGACACACTTCGAAGTTACGTCAAAAAGGGTGCACAATATCTTGTTTCGGATAGCCGGGTGCTGGAGGAGCGGGTCAGACCGGAAATTCGGTTGGATTCCCTCGTCTCTTTCGGCAGGTTTACGGTGTTTCGTTTGGGAGAGTTTTAGCGTTGATTTCAGAAAGAAAAATGATGTTGTTTGCCTTCTGACGCAAATTTCGTATCTTAACCTATCCGCTGTAATCACGGTCACAAGAATCGCTTTGATTTTTTCCTTTTTCTTTCTTAATTGAATACATGTCCTACCAGGTAACCGCCCGAAAATGGCGTCCGATGGTCTTTGAAGACGTCGTCGGGCAATCCCATGTAACGAGCACGCTTGCCAACGCGATCAAAACGCACCGCGTGGCGCACGCGTATGTCTTTAGCGGACAGCGCGGCTGCGGCAAAACAACGACCGCACGCATCCTTGCCCGCGCGCTTAACTGCCTCTCACCCAACGGAATAAACCCCGACAACACCTGCGAGATCTGCCTGGAGATTACCGAAGGCAGAAGCCTCGACGTCATTGAAATCGACGGCGCGTCCAACCGCGGTGTGGAAGAAATACGCAATTTACGCGAGTCGGTCCGTTACACACCCGCCCGCGGCAAGTACAAAATTTATATTATCGACGAAGTCCACATGCTGACGAAGGAGGCGTTCAACGCGCTCCTGAAAACGCTCGAAGAACCGCCCGAGCACGTGGTGTTTATCTTCGCAACGACGGAAATTCACAAAGTCCCCGCGACGATCCTCTCTCGCTGTCAGCGATTCGACTTTCGGCGCATTGCAATCGAAGAAATTATCTCTCGTTTGAAGTTCATCGCACAGGAAGAAAAAATTTCCATCGAGGACGACGCCCTGCTTGTGGTTGCGAAGAAAGGCGACGGCTCGCTGCGCGACGCACAGAGTATTTTCGATCAGGTGCGGGCGTTCTGCGGCAACGAGATCAGCGCAAAGGACGCCCAGAAAGTGCTCAACGTCGTTGACCTCGATGTGTTCTTCCGCGTGACCGACCTGATGAAAGCGAAAGACGTGCGCGGCGGCATCGACCTTGTAGACGACATTATCCGCAACGGGTACGATATACGGGAATTCCTCGTCGGGTTAAGCGAGCATTTGCGCAACCTGCTTGTTGTTTCCACAACGCAATCCACGCAGTTGGTGGAAACATCAGACCATCACCGCAAGCGCTACGAAGCGGAAGCGTCGCATTTTTCCGAGAACGACTTACTCAGGTTGATTAAACTTGTGCTTGAGCTTGAGGGCTCTCTCCGCTGGTCATCCCAGCCCCGTTACAAGCTTGAAGCTGGCTTGCTGCAGATGATCAAGATGCATAGCGCGGTGCGGGTTGACGAGCTGCTCAGGCAGATCGACGACCTCAAAAAAAAACTTAACGGTTCCTCGCTTTCTCAACAGCGCCCCGCAAATGTAGTGCCTTTGCCGAAAGAAGAAGTCAAAGTTGTCGGCACGGTCAGCGCCGGTATGTTGAACCCGGCATCGTTGGTGCCGCCGGGTATGATTCCCGACGCGTTCAAGCAGCCCCAGGTGAGATTGCAATCTGCGTTCGGCGCGTCGTACGCTCAGCCCTCAATGGTGCGCGATCGCGCTAGCCAGCCGTCATCATACACAGCTCAACGGGCGCCGGAGCCGATGCAAGTCATCTCCGCCGAGGAAGCGTATGCAAGTTGGCAGCAGTGGGTGTCGGAAGTCCAGCGCTCGCGCATTTCTGTCGGCAGCGCGCTCGAAGTCAGCGCCATCCTCGACGTCAATAACGGTGCGTTACGCATCGCCTGCCCGGACGATTACCATCTCACCTCGCTCAAACGCAATGAACAGTTGTTGACAGAAACATTCCATAAGGTGACGGGCAGGAAAGTCCGCATCGAGCCTATCCTGCACGCCGCACCGCCTGCTGCTTCACGTTCCGCAGCAACAACGCACTCCGCTACGCGATCGTTTGCATCGAGTCTTGGCTCGCCGGCGACTGCCGACTCATCCCCGGGTTCAGCCCCAGGTTTAGCAGAAGACCACCTGGTCATCAAAGCCCTGCGCCGCGAATTAGGCGCGGAACCGATGGAAGTTCACTAACCGTTTCAGAACCACAGATAGAGAAGAGAAAGGGAGTTTGATTATGATCCGTCACCGAACTATCGCGATGGCTGTTATCGCCCTTTTCTGTACCCAACTTGCCAGCGCACAACAACAGGAGACAACAACGATGTCCGATGAACAGCTCACCGCGAAAGCGCGTGAGATCCACCAGTGCGTATTGACGCTGGATACGCACGACGATATTTCATTCGAGTTTGCAACCGAGCAGGACGACCCCGGAAATCCGGAGAATTCGCGACAGGCGACGCTTCCCAAGATGCGCGATGGCGGGTTGGATGCCGGCTTTTTCATTGTGTACGTCGGGCAAGGCGACCGCACGGCAGAGGGCAACAAATTCGCGTATGAACAGGCAATTACGAAATTCGAGGCAATCCATCGTATGGCTGAGCAGATGTATCCCGATGAGATTGAAATCGCCTACACGCCTGCGGACGTTGTGCGCATTCACAAGAGCGGAAAGCTTGTCGCTTGCATCGGTATCGAGAACGGCTGGACGATCGGCAACGACATCGCGAAGCTGGCGGAATTCCACAAGCGCGGCGGGCGCTACATTACGTTGGCGCACAACGGGCACAACGACATTTGCGACTCGGCGAATCCCCGCAACGACGAACAGGAATCCGAGCATAATGGTGTGAGCGAGTTCGGCAAGAAGGTCATTGCCGAGATGAGCCGGCTGGGCATCATGGTGGATATTTCGCATATTTCGAAAAAGTCAGCGTTGGATGCGATTAAGCTCTCCAAGGCCCCGGTGATTGCATCCCACTCAGGAGCCTGGGCGATCAACAACCACGCACGCAATATAGACGACGAGACACTGATGGAGCTCAAAAAGAACGGCGGCGTAGTGCAAGCCGTTGCGCTGCGCGGGTTTGTGAAAAGCCGCACACCGTCGTCGGAGCGCGTGGCGGCGCAGGCAGCACTGCGCAAAGAATATGGTTTGCCGGAAGGTGGTGGATTTGGCGGGCTGGGACGCGCAATGGAATCGTTGACGGAAGAAAAACGCGCCGAGTTCCGCGGCAAAATGCAGGAGATCGATAAAAAATACCCGCTGCCGGCGGTGGATGTGAAAGATTTCGTAAATCACATCGACCATATTGTGAAGGCCATCGGCATCGACCACGCGGGCATCAGCTCGGATTTCGACGGCGGCGGCGGCATTGACGGATGGGACAACGCGGCGGAGACGTTTAATGTGACGTTGGAACTCGTGCGCCGCGGCTACACAGAAGAGCAAATCCAAAAAATCTGGGGCGGTAATCTCTTGAGAGTCTGGGGTGAAGTGGAAAAAGTAGCGGCGGAGTTGCAGAAGGCTGGCTCGAAATAACCAGATATCAGGTATTGGGTTTGCAGAACAACACATGTACGTGTGGTTCTGCTGTTTTATGTTGCTTGCTTCTTTCTCAGGTTTCTACTATTTTGAGTCAGCAAGTATTAAACGAACTTTTACAAAGGAATTTACCTTATCGTTTCATTGTCAGAGTGTAGTGCCAGTGCCGTGTTGAATTATCTGAGAGGATCACTCTAACCATTATTATAACCGAATTCGCCATGGTTAGGTGCGGATTCGGTTTTGTTGTTTTAGAAAAACAATGTCGAGAATAACAAAGATAGTGTTGGGGTGTTTTGCTCTTGTCTCGTCTTCCTTCACGCAGACGGTTGGGAAGTACGCCGGGGAGTTCATGGCGATCGGTGTTGGCGGACGGGCATTAGGATTAGGCGGAGCCCACGCCGCGTTGGTAAGCGATGCGACTGCCGGCTATTGGAATCCCGCCGCACTCGCACGGTTGAATTACCCCGAAGGCATGCTCATGCACGACGAGCGGTTCGGTAATCTTATTAACTATGATTTTGCCTCCGTCGCATTGCCGTACGGCTCAGATGGCAGTGTCGGCATCAGTTTGCTGCGTCTCGGAGTGGATGGCATCCCGGACACGCGCAACGCGTGGCTGGACGCAAACGGGAATCAGTTATTTGACGACAACAATCGCCCCGATTATGATAAAGTGACGTACTTTAACTCAGCCGATTGGGCGATTTACCTTAGCTATGCCAAGCAAGCCTCGCCAGGTTTGTTTTATGGTGCGAACGTAAAACTCATCCGCCGAGATATTGCGGAGCACTCCGCGACGGGCATTGGCTTCGATGTCGGTTTGTTGTACTCGCCATTCACGGATTTCTTCATCGGCTTTAATGCTCAGGACGTGACGACGACATTCCTCTCGTGGAGCACGGGCAGGAACGAACTTATTACGCCCACGCTCAAGCTCGGGAGCGCTTACTTTATTGAGCTGTTCGATGGGCGGTTTGCCCCTGCATTTGACGTCGATGTGCGGTTTGAAAACCGCAAGTTTTCCTCAACAACAAACGTCGGTCCCGTGAGCCTCGACCCGCATGTGGGCCTGGAGTTTGATTTCAAGAAGCTGTTTGCCGTACGGGTAGGCTACAGCGACATCAAACAAATAACGTTTGGGGCTGGCGTACACCTAAACAAGCTGGATGTCGATTATTCGTATGCACAGTTTGGCACACTGAGCAACGATTTGGGCAACACGCATCGCGTGTCATTGCGATTTATGTTGCAGAGTGAGCAGTACGCACGGACAGCTGTGGAGTAGTTGAGTGGTGTTGGGCTCTTTCCATTACCCTTTCCATTTAAACCTCGCATCCATCATCCCGCTGGATTTTCTGAACAAAAGCGAAATCTCATTTCCTTTTCGGTGCGTCCACACATAAGACCAATTCGGACATTGTCCCGCTTCACAGACGGTTTTCCCAGCGTGAGTGACCCGAAGCCCGAGCGCGAGCAGGTCTCCGTTTTGTTTTCCAAAATTGTGTTTCAAATTTCTTAAGCCTCTCCCGTATTTCCATTGCAACACGGGAGCTTTTAATTCGTTGAATCGCTCTTGAAACAATCCCGAAACCAGCACACCATCCAATTGCCGAATAACCGCTTGAGTTACCACTCGGTCTTTATAGAAATCAGAGGAAACAACCCCCGCCCAAAGCTTGCCGCCGTCTGGCAGTACGAGCCGCGGTTTAAAGCGCAATCGTTCCAATACCCACAGGTCTTCATCGTACAATAACTGGCCGTAAAACTCGTGGACAAGAACATCGACCGATTCTTTAGGCTGAAACTGTTGGAGTGGTTTATTGACGATTTCTATGCGGTTTCTGATTTTGGCAGGCAAGCGGTTGATGCGTTCCTGAGCTAATTTGGCAAGCAGTGTGTTTTGCTCAACTGCATATACTTTCTTCGCACCAAGCCGTGCCAACTCAACCGAGAACAGATCCAACCCGCAACCGCCTTCGACACAAACGGAATTGTATATGTGTTTCTTGTGAGCGCGCAGTAATTTGTAGTACGCTCGCGTGCGTTTTTTATCATCGTAAATTGAGATAAACGCCAGCAGGTCATCAACCGCGCGGAATCGCTGGGGAGGTAAGAGATTAAGAATGTCCATAAACAAATGTAGGGGTTTGATGAATCAAACCCCTACGCAGAGCAATTATCATTTTTTCGTTTAACTACTTCGTTGTCATCACGAACACGCCATTCCAATCGTCCGGCGGGGGATGGAGCTGGTAGAGCGTTGCTCGTTGTGCATAAACCTGCGAGACATAGCAGGTGGGGTCGAGCTGGTACGCCTGATTCATATACGCAATCGCTTCGTCCCACTTGCGTTGGCGATAAAGCGTTAAGCCCTCGCTGTACATTTCGTCGGCTTCCTTTTGCTCCGAGGTTCTCTGCATGTCAGTGGCGCCAAGGAGTTCAAAAACCTTGATCGGCTCGGTTTTACCTTTCACCTGAATCAGATCAAGCTCTCGAACGACCACTTTTCCCTGCACATGCTTATGGGTGAATTCGCTGATCATGATCTTCGATTCGTATTGTTTGTTGGCACCTTCAAGGCGCGAGGCGAGGTTCACGCTGTCGCCGATTATCGTGTAATCGAACCGGTCTTTGCCGCCCATATTACCGACGATCATTGTGCCGGTGTTGATGCCGCATCGCACATGCAATTGCGGCTTGCCTTTCTTCTTCCAGGTCGGGCGCATTTGTTCGAGGCGCTTCTGCATCTCGAGCGCGGCGAGGCACGCGCGTAACGCATGGTCCTTTTGCGGAATCGGCGCGCCCCAAAACGCCATGATGGCGTCACCCTCGTATTTATCCAGCGTGCCGGAGTGTTTAATGATAATGTCCGTCATGTCGTTGAGGTATTCATTCAGCATCACGACCAGGGCTTCCGGCGAAAGCGATTCGGAAATCGTCGTGAAGCTGGCGATATCCGAGAAGAACGCGGTCAGCTCGCGTTTGTCGCCGCCCAGGGCAGCTTTCTCCGGGTTGGCGATGAGCTCGTTGACAACTGCAGGGCTGATGTAGTGGCTGAACATGCTTTTTACCAGCGCCTTTTGCTGCCGCTCAGAGAGATACTGATACACGATCGTGCCGACGTAGGAGAACACTACAGCAAGCGAAGGGTTGACGATGTTGATATACGAATTGCCGTTAGAAAACGCGAGCACAGCGAACTGGAAAATACCAAACACCAAACCTAACATGAGAATGACCGCGACAAGTTCTATCAGCCAGATGAATTTGATTTTTAAATGTTTCAGCTGTAACAAACCGGTAAACGAAAGCAAGCTCAGGAGGAAAATCAAGCCGAGCTCGACGTCGGAATCCGCAGGCGCTATGTGATTGCCTTCGATGATATTCTGAATCGCCGTGGCGTGGATTTCGACTCCGTGCATGATATTCTGGCCGTCGGGATTAATCATCGGCGTGGCATGGAAGTCGCGTTCCTCCGGCATCTTTGAACCGATCAAGACGATTTTGTCTTTGAACAGGCTCATCGTGCCTTCGTCGAACAAATCGATCGATTCCTCGATTTCGATCTCATCGTTGGTCTGGAAACTTTCGTCGTCGATAACCTGCTGGAAGGGGACATAGTGGAACGTCTCCACCGGTCCGTAGTAATTGACCATGAACGACGTGGGCGTGAATCGCGGAATGGCTCTGTCTTTTAAACGAAAATTCCTGCCTTCGATGCTTGCCGTTTCAAGAGGTTGCGCGTTGTAATACCGTCCAACGGTCGCCAATGCGAACGTTGGCGTCAGGCCTTCACCGACGAGGTACATTGGCGTGTAGGCTCTTACCTTGTCGTCAGGGTCTTTCAGTACGTTGACGATACCCACCTGTTGGCGATTGTCGGTGAAGAACACGTTGCCGTAGTTCTCGTCTAGCGACCGAACCGAGTACAATCCGCCGGTTCCTTCTTCGGGTTTGTTCACACCGAGGATCACGTTATCGTATTTCTGCAAAACCTCCCGGAGTACAGAATCTCCAGGGCTATCAGACGTAAAGGTTAAGTCGAATGCAATGACGCGTGCGCCCGCTCGGTTTAAGTTTTCAATCAAATGGGCGTAATAATTACGGGGAAAAGGAAACTTATCGGGCATCGCTTCAACATCGGGCTGGTCGATACCGACGATAATAACGCTGGATTTCTGCCGGAAGTCGGCTTTGAATTGGTCCGGATTGCCTTGTGTTGCGTTGTTGTAACGCGTTTGGAAGCGGTAATCGGTTGTGAGATGTTCGACGTCGTCGATGATAGGCAGCTCGAACAACCAGCCCTGCGTGAGCAGCGCGACGAGCAATCCGATTCCAAGTCCGACACCGAGTTTTGTAAGCAGTGAGGTAAGGCGTTTCTTCTCAGCAGCCATCAGCGGGGATCCTTTCGAAATCCCGTAGGAATTCCTACGGAAGTTGCAGGGAAAAAGACACGGTGCAGCTATTAGCAAATGGTAGGGGCACGCTGCCGCGTGCCCCTACACAATAATCATGTACAATTAAAACGCAAAACGGTAAATCAAACTCCCGATCGTATCGTCTTTAAAACCGCCGTTTTGGACATAATCGAACAGGAACAAAAGCGTATGCTGCGGCGCCACCGTGTAATCTGCGCCCACGCGTGCAATGGTACGATTCACGGAGCCGAACGTTGGGCTGAGCGAAGCTTGCAACAATAGACGCTCGTCCATCATGCGCAAGATTGCTCCCGCGCTGATTGCCGAGTAATCCAAGTTTGTTAAAATCGGCGTGCCGACGTCGCGTCCGTCAGAGCCGAGGAACTGGCTTTGGTTTTCGTTCTGGCTCAGGAGGTACGAGAACATCGTTTGCAACATTGGGTTAATCTGAGACGTCACCGTCGCCTGGATGTTCACGTTCGTCTGGTCGCGTTTGAAAAACGTCTTGTCTTCTTTATTCACTACGTTAACATTTACAATCAACGACTGCCTTACGCCGGCTTCAAAGTCATAGTTTGCCGCGACATAAATTTGACTTGTCTTATTATCAACCGCGTTCGCCAGCGAATTGCCCAGCTCTGTGGAGTCGGCGCCTGTCAACGTCGTGCTGGTGGCGAAGTCAAGCCTGCTGGTTGTATAATCGCTCAGTTGGCTGTTGGAGCCATAGCCGAACGTGAACGAAGGGATGTTTGCGCCGGGAACGACGGTGAGCGACGTGTTGATATAGTCGAAATTCGTAGTTCCGTCTTTCGTATTTGCCGTGTTATCGTTGCGTTTGTCGTACGAGATGCTGAAAAACACCTTGTTGCTGAACATCCGGATGCGGTCGGAAATCGTAAAGCCCGCAACGTCCGTTTGTAAAAATTCATTACCGAACGAGGAGTATGCCGCTCCGCGATGGAACAGCGCACCCTGCAGGAAGTTGTTGAAATAATTCAATGAGAGCGAAGCCTCGTACGTCACACCGGGTAGGCCTTCCGCCACAGGGTTGGTGGGGAAGAGGTTCTTATTAATGGTGATCATGCTGCTGATGATATCATACGCAGGGTTGTTCACAATATCATCGTACGTTTCAGGGTCGGTGTTTTTAATGTCCTCAATGGTTCCCGCTTCCGGAGAAATATCGGTATTCTTGAGTGAAAGCGACGCTTGTGCATCTAATCGAACGCGTTGGTCGTCGAACGCGAACATAAAATCAGTGCCGAGCACAACGTTATCCTGCGGCTGCGTTCCGTATTGAATGGAGCCGAGTTTATCTTTCGCTCTCATGTACGTGAAACCGAGCTGATAGGATTCCCCGGAGCCGAAGCTTGGACGGAGGGCAAAGAAGTCGCGTGTAAACGTGCCGCTGTTAAACACAGTGTACGTTAAACCATTCACAAGTTTGGTGTTGGTAGGACGGGAGGCAGCTGACGAGCTATCAGCAAAGGTTGTGTCGTAGAGAGCCGTTCCTTCAACGAGCCGGTTGGTTTCTCCCATCGTGAAGTCAACGTTGAAGAATCCGAGCATCAAATTCGCGGTGAGGCCTCGCACGCGTTTGCCGCTCACGATGTTGCTGGGGAATCGAGGGTACGCGTCGCCATATAGCACGCTCAGAAAACTCGTTGAAGCGTATCCGAGGAACCTGTTTTGCGGCTGGCGAGTTGGGTCTTCCTGGTTATCAATATGTGTGTTGCCGCCGAAATTCAGAATGCCGTACGTTCCGTTGAGGCGAAGGTCGCCGCGGATATATGAGGTTGAAGTACCTATGCTGTTGAGGTTTTCATTCCGTATCTCGAGCTGGCCGTCGCCGAAAGCCCGCAAACGGGTTTGCTCCTCGGCAATAGCCGCAGCCGTCGAAACATTGAAACCCGTTTCCCGCGTATGGTACAACTGTCCCGCCGTATCATACACCTCGACTCGGAGACGATGAGCGCCGAGAAGCAATTCTTGACCAGCGCTGCGCGGCGAATACAACAGCACGTCATCCGAGTACACTGCGGAGCTTGAGACATCGACATTATCGAGGAAAATTTTAGTCGCTTCCGGCTTTACCGCTTCACCGGAATAGAAGAATGAAATTGCAACGACAAGCTCGTCAATATCGACTGTCTCTCCGGCTTCCGGGCTTAAGAACCGGATTTCATCATCCTTCGGATTCCTCGCTTTCACAGGGATGCGTTGTGGCACCGCCATGGGGTTCTGAAGAGGGTAGGTTTCAACCTTCCCGTCATTCATTTGCGCCTCGATGTAGTACTCGATGTAGGGAGGAAGCACGGTTTCTGCTGGAATGGTTGCCGTCGCCGTTCTGCCGGCAATGAGCATGTCCATTTGCTGGAAATCGGTTTCCCCGAACGCGCGGTAGTGAAGCACAACCGAAGCAACACCCGTGCTCTGAGAAAACTCAACGCCGACCGCGAGAGCTCTATTCTCGTTCGCCTGCGGCGTATTCACTTTGGAAATGAGCGGAGTGACTTGAGCAACCAGTGTGGAGCCGAAAACAAACGGTGCGATGAAAAAACAAAAATGCCGTAGAAAAGTATTCATAGAATCCCCAAAGGATATAAGATTGGTGACGGTGTACAAAAAAGACGGCGGGATGTAAAACCCCGCCGCCAATGTAGGAAAAGGTGCTATAGAAAGCAAGTCAGCAAATGCCTACGAATCGCAGTTTATTGTTATTTATTGGTCTTCTTTTTCTTCCCATTGAATGATAATGGTTTTCTTGTTCCCTTGCTTATCTTCCGCTCCCAAGCGAAGCTCGCGGGTTTTGCCGCCCGTCTCGTTGGTCTCATCAAACATGTTATCATCCTCGGTATTGAGCAAGAGCTCTTCCGGAGTCGATTCGCGAACAGTCAAGCCTCCGTCGCCATCAGCCGTTCCCGTCTGGTTGTTCGAAACGTCGAGCGAAAGGTTGGAGAGCAGATTCGTAAAGGTCGCGAGCCCCGTTCCGATCCCGAGGTTGTCAACGTTGTTTTCATCGTCGCGCCGGTAACTGCCGGTAGTGCCGCGGATTGAAGCGACGGAAATCGGCGAGGAAAACCGGAAAGCTTCCTTCTCCTGCTTCTTCACGTCGAACGTGATTTTTCCGCGCGTGGTATGCACGTTGCGGTCAAGGATCTGCCTGCCCTGCACTTGCCCTTTAATCTCCACCTCGGTATTTTCGCGGACTACAAGCTTCGTTTGGTCGGCGAACCGGATTAATGCGAACGACGACTCCTCTGTGCGGACAAGGTGGCCGCTCGCCAATTTATCCGGCGCAAGGGCTTCCGTCCAACCACTGCTGGGCGTCTTTTTCGTGACGTCCTTCTTTACTTTGATGAGCCACGCGGCGATGTCCTTCGGCTCTTGCTGTTGCCGCCACGCCGGGCTGACAATCAAGGCGCTCAGAACGACAATCGCTAACAGAATGGTTTTGCGTTTCATAATCATCTCCTTAATTTCTTGATCGAATGTCGATTGGTCGAATGTCGTTATTCAATACGTACGCTGAGCTTCGTTTGGTTTTGCACAAAGCTGTCGAACAGCCGCGCCAAATCATCCCGTGTCATACGTCCACCGTCCAGCGTTACTTCGCCGCTAAGTTGCAGGCCCATGCTCTGCATGCTTACCAGCACCGGGGCAAGGTCGGCGCCGTAGGTTGAGAACAATTGCTCAATCAACAACGAGAGCGCAGTCATGTTGGCAGATTGAATCCTAAATGTCCGGATTTCGCTTCTCTTCGCCTCGTCGCCTCGGTTTGTTGAGACCAACGATTCAACGAACCAGTAATACGTCTTGCCGACTTCCAGCTTGCGGGCGTTGGGAGGATAAGTCAGCACTGTTCCGTTGACTTCCTCGGACAAATGTGCAATGCCTGTGACCGCTTCATTCGGAGACTGGTGATGAGGTAGTTTTTCAAACACCTTTAAGCGATTGCGCTGCTTATCGGATGACCAGGAAAATGTCGGTAAGAGTGATGTAAGAGACGCGGCATCTTGCGGCTCGAGGAGTGTTAAGGCAACGTCGCCCGCGGAGGAGTTACGAACTTTGACGGTTATCGAATTGCGGCCGCGCGGAACGCTGGCGCTTACATTACCCTCTGGTCCGCTAAAGACGCTAATTTCAATTGTGTAACTCCCGACCGGCGCAGTGGGAACTTTCTGGATATGCTCTTTCAGCCTCTCCCTAAGGTTGCCTTCAGTAATCTGCGCTCTGCCAAGGAGTTCGATTTTGCCTCGTTGCCCTGAAGCAAAATCTCGCGCAGAAATTACCATGCTGCCGGGTAATTCGAAGTTCTTTGTCCTCGCTGTTACAAGCTCTTGTGGAGCGGCGTCGCCCTGTAACTGTACTTTAGCAACAACGAGCATCCATACAGTAAGCGGTCCACCCGTCGTATTTGTCAGCACAATCGACATGTCTGGAATGGTGCTGTTAATCGAGCCGGTCGCCACATCGACCCAGTCTGTCAAAAAAATGACGTCATAGTTCGGCAGGTTGACAGCGACGTTCACTTCGTTTTGTGCCCACGCGGCGGTGATGACCAGAATGCTCATAACGCCGACCAGCAACGCGCGGGTTGCTACGCGCTGAAAAGATTTCATAGGGATGTACTCCTCTCCGAGAGTATGTAGTAAGAGTATAATTTTTGCTACACTAAAAATACAAGAAGCCAACTTACCCGGTGGTGACAATTGTCACTATTGGGATAAAAAAGCGCAAAATTTAATTCACGATATCATTATACATAACGAAGGCCATAAAGACAAGGAGCAGGAAAAAACCCGCTTGTTGCAGGGCTATTTTGATTTTATTCGGTATTTCACGGTGAAAGACAGCTTCATAAATGAGAAACATTAAGTGACCGCCGTCTAACGCTGGAAAAGGCAGTATGTTAATAAGAGCGAGACTGATGCTGAGCAATGCCATAAAACCGAGAAAGCTTACCAAACCGACCTCAGCAGAGCGTGTTGCAAACTGAGCAATCTTAATAGGCCCACCAACCGATTTCGAAAACGATACCTTCCCAGTGAACATATGGAAGATGTTCGTGAAGAACAACCCGCTCATTTCGACCACGTCCGCGACTCCTGCGGGGAAAGCTTCGAACAGTGTGTACTCAAGATGCTCGACCGGTCCGGTGTATGTCGCTCCTAAGCTGATACCGATGCGGCCGTCTTCGTTCGGGACGACTTTACCAGAACGCTCTTCATCATCGCGCTTCCACCGTAGCACAAATTCTGTTCCCGTGTATTTCTTAATTGTAACCGGGACTTCGTGGTAACTGACCGCTGTATCGTTCAAGGCAGTAATGATGTCGCCGGGCTGCAAGCCGAGTTGTTCGGCGGGCTTTCCGGCTTCCACCGCTGTGACGACGGCAAGCAATCCTTCTGGAAAGATGCCGAAGCGTTCTTCGGAGATGTCGGGAATATCATCTCGGGCGAGGGAGAGCGTGTGCTCAGTACCGTTCCTCTGCACGCGTACGTTCAAATCGCTACCGAGCGTGACGGCATAAATGTAAGTATCGACGTCTTCCCAGTATTGAACCGGCCTATCGTTGATCGAAAGAATTTTATCGCCCGGGAGGAAACCTGCCTTTGCCGCCGGGCTTTCCTCCGTGACGAAGCTGATTTCAGTGATCGGCCGGACATCTTTGCCCTTCGAATAAATAATGCCCCAAAAGATAGCGACGGCAAGGAGGATGTTCATGACCACGCCGGCGGAGATAACAATCATCCGCTGCCAGATGGGTTTGGCGCGGAATTCCCACGGCTGCGGCGGTTGGTTGAGGAATTCAGTGTCGAGACTTTCGTCCACCATGCCGGTGATTTTGACATACCCCCCGATGGGAATCCAGGAGATGCAATAATCGGTTTCGCCGATTTGCTTGCCGAACGCACGCGGCGGAAACCCAATGCTGAATCTATCGACGCGCATCTTAAAGAATTTCGCGGCAAGGAAATGTCCCATCTCGTGTATGAACACGAGAACGCCGATGGTGATGACGAAGTAAAATATCTGGCTAAGTATTTCCATAATCGTTTTTTAAAGGTTTTGAGTTTTTTAGGAGACCTCACCCTGTCCCTTTCCTAAGAGGAGAGGGGACAAATCCCTTCCCCTTTTAGGGGAAGGTGAGGATGGGGTCTGCTTTTCCAACATCTCACATAACTCATTAGAAAAAAGACCGTGCTAGCTCCCTCGCCTGCTTGTCCGCTTCGAGAATATCCCGTAACTCCGGTTTGCGAATCGACGTTATCTTGCCAAGTACACGCTCGATCAGTTGCGGTATCTGTTGAAATGTAATCCGTTTGTCCAAAAACGCTTCGACGGCAACTTCGTTGGCGGCGTTCATCACGGCTGGCGAGGTGCCTTCGGCTGCGAGAGCGTCATAGGCAAGTTGCAGGCAACGGAATTTTGTTTTGTCCGGCTGGTAGAACGTCATCGATTGGAGTTTGGGAAAATCCACTCGCGCGCCGTTCATTGGCGAACGCTCAGGATACGTGAGCGCGTACTGGATTGGGATTTTCATATCCGGCAATCCAAGCTGCGCTTTGATCGAGCCGTCAACAAACTCTACCATCGAATGGATAATCGACTGCGGATGGATCACTACTTCAATCCGCTCAGCAGGCAAGCCGAACAGCCAGTGCGCCTCGATAACCTCCAGACCCTTGTTCATTAATGTAGCAGAATCGACCGTAATTTTCTTGCCCATCTTCCAATTGGGGTGGTTCAGCGCTTGCTCCACGGTAACGTTCGCCAGCTTATCGGCCGGGGTATTGAGAAACGGTCCACCGGAAGCCGTTAAAATGAGCTTCTGTATCGTTGCTTTGTCTTCGCCCGTTAGGCACTGCAATATGGCGCTATGCTCGCTATCGATAGGGATGAGCCGGACGCCGTATTCCTTCACCAATTCGTTAATGAGCACGCCCGCCACGACAAGCGTTTCCTTGTTTGCCAGAGCTACTGTCTTGCGGTGTTTGATTGCCTCAATAGTTGGACGCAAACCTGCAAACCCCACGAGCGAGCTGAGGACGATATCTACGTCGTCCCGCCGGACAATTTCTTGCAGCCCCTTTTCGCCCGCAAGCACTTCAACTGAGCCGTTCAACGCATTGCGGAGCGCTGGGAGGTTCCGTTCGTCTAACACCACAACGCCGCGCGGCTTAAATTCTTTGACCTGTTGAACCAACAACTCGACGTTCTTGTTTGCCGTCAAGTAGGTTACGCTAAAACGGGCAGAAAGGTTCCTGATCACTTCCAGACTGTTTTGACCGATGGAACCGGTGGAGCCGAGAAGCGCTATATGTTTTTTAGAAGACTGCAAGAGTATTAAGGTACCCAAAAGAGTGCGGCAAGTCAAGAAAAGCGGCGTAAATGTTCCACACTGCGAACCTTTCATTGCACAGCCCTGTTTAAAATGATATATTGAGACGTATGATGAAAAGAATACTCGCACTACTGACGATTTATACATCGCTGTTACTACCCGTAGTCGCCCAACAGCAGCAAGACATGCTGCGGTACCGCCTCGCGCAGAATCACGAGCAGCAGGGCGAGTGGGAGAGCGCTCTGCCGATTTATGAATCACTCTACCGGGCGGACCCGCGCAACTACTTGTACTTCGACGGCTTGCGCCGCACGTACGCCCAGCTCAAAGAGTACGACAAGGCTATTAACCTTGTTCGTGAACGGATGACAATCCAACAAAACGATGTTGCCCTGCAAGCCATGCTCGGCACGTTGTATTACCAGGCGGGCAAAGAGGCAGCCGCCGATTCCGTGTGGAATACTGTTATCCGTTCGCAGGCAAAAGACTCGCGCATCTATCGCCTGGTTGCTTCACAGATGATCGAGAACCGGTTGTACGACCGGGCGATTCAGCTCTACCTGCGCGCACGGGCGGAAACGGGCAACAAAACCGAATTTGCCGAAGAGCTTTCGTGGCTCTACGTATCGTTTCAACAGTATGAGAATGCCACGCGTGAGCTAGCCAACCTTGTGCGGGGCAACCCGGCGCGGCTCGGCTCCGTGCAGGTGCGGCTTGCAGCTTTTACGGCGCGTGATGAAGGCGCAACGCGCGCTCTTGTTGAGTTGAAAAAGGAAGTCGCAGCAGAGCCCGAAGATGTCTCGCTCCGAACGCTTCTCGCATGGCTGCACATGGAACATAAGGACTACAACTCAGCGCTCGTGGAGTACCGCAAGATTGACGAGCTGAAATCTGCAAACGGCCAGGAGCTTTTTAACTTTGCCCAGCGCGCGCTAAGCGATAAAGCATACCACGCGGCCGCGAGCGCGTTTCGTGAAGTAATCGATGCGCATCCCGCCCGACAGTGGCTTCCTGTCGCTCGGTACGGTTACGCGCGCGCGATTGAAGAGCAGAGCGCGAACGACGCCGCGCTTGCGTCGTCGGTAGATAAAGAAGCACAGGAGGAGGAGAAGCCGGCTTCAGAAACTCAACCCAGTTATCAAGCCGCGTTGACGCTTTACGAGGCGATCATCAATGATTATAAACGTACGGAGTTTGCCGCGCAAGCATATATGCGCGTCGGTACGATACGTCGAAATCATTTGTTCGATTTGGACGGAGCGATTGAGGCATTCAACCGCGCCCGCACGGCTTCCACGTCGCCGGATATTGTGACGGAATCGATCATGGCAATCGGTGAGGCATTGACGGCAAAGAATGACCTTGCTTCAGCGAGGGAAGAATATGCTCGCGTCACAAGCCAAGCGAGAACTGAGATTCGCGACCGCGCTCAGTTCCGGCTCGCCGAGTTGGATTACTTCAGCGCGCAGTTCGACTCCGCGCTGGTAAAGATTCAATCCCTCACCACCAACGTCACCGCAGACTTAGCAAACGACGCGCTTCAACTCCAGTATTTTATTCAAGAAAACAAAACGACAGCCGCGGACGCTCTGGCGGCTTTTGCCAAAGCCGATTTGCTTGTCCGCCAGAATAAACATTCTGAAGCCGTCCAGCGATTTAACGAAGTGATCAACCGAAATCCTCTCGCCCTGCTTGTGGACGACGCCGTGATGCGTCTGGGAGACCTCTATCTGAAACTGAAACAGCCGAACGAAGCGCTCGGCTCGTTTGGCAAGGTTTCCCGGGAAATGACCTCAAGCATTTACAAAGATTATGCGCAGTTTCGTATCGGAGAAGTGTATGAGCTTACTCTCCACGATAAGCAGAAAGCCATCGAGGAATACGAAATGTTGCTCGCAAAGCATCCCAATTCCTTATACGCCGAGGAAGCGCGGAAGCGAATACGCGTGCTGAGAGGGGACAATTTATGAAAAGCGCAGTAGCAAGTAGCAAGTATCAAGTAGTAAGTAGAAAAGCATTGGTGGTAGTGTCTTGTTACTTATTACTTACTACTTCCATACTATTTTCCCAGACGAAACTGCTCATTCCGATGGACTTTAAGCAAACCGACCATCTGAAGGCGTACGGCATCACATTCTGGCTGCTGGAAAAGAACGGGGAAGCGGACTGGCTGCTCAACTATCGAGGCGGCTCGTTCATGTTCGACTATAGCGAAGTGCTTGCCCGCGAATGCCGCGTGCGCGGGGTAACCTTCGAACAATTAAACAACGCGCAGGCATCATCGGTCTATGCCGATATTCAGCGCGACGATAATAATATGGACGTCGTGCGTCTGGAAAAAGCGCCGAAGATCGCTGTGTACGTGCCGCCGAATTTCAAGCCATGGGACGACGCCGTAACGCTCGCACTCGAGTACGCCGAAATTCCCTATACAAAAGTGTGGGACGAAGAAGTGCTCACCGGCAAGCTTGCTGAGTATGACTGGCTGCATCTCCATCACGAGGACTTCACCGGACAGTACGGAAAATTCTACGCCAACTATCGCTACGCCCCGTGGTACGTCGAGCAGCAGCTTTTGTACGAGAAAGAAGCGAAGCGGCTGGGATTCAAAAAAGTTTCCGATGAAAAGAAAGCCGTCTCCCGCGCGATCAAAGAGTATATCGGGAGCGGGGGATTTATGTTCGCCATGTGCTCGGCGACCGACAGCTACGACATTGCTCTCGCCGCGGAGGATGTGGACATTTGCGACGTCATGTTTGACGGGGACCCACCCGACCCCAACGCGCAGCAAAAGCTGGATTTCACCAAATCGCTCGCGTTTGAGAACTTTTCGCTGGATAAGAATCCGATGCGGTACGAGTACTCGGACATCGACTTTCCAGCGAGCGACCCGCCGCCGCTCCGCGACCCAAACACCGATTACTTTACACTGTTCGAGTTTTCCGCCAAGTACGACCCCGTGCCGACGATGCTCACACAAAATCACGTCGGCATTGTGCGCGGGTTCATGGGGCAGACGACCGCGTTTCGCAAGAGCTTAATCAAGTCGCCGATCGTGTTACTCGCGCAAAAAGAAGGCACGGAGGAAGTCAAGTACCTGCACGGCAATTTCGGGCGCGGCACGTTCACCTGGTACGGCGGCCACGACCCCGAGGACTACACGCATAATGTCGGCGAGCCACCCACGGATTTAGCGCTCTACAAAAATTCTCCCGGCTACCGGCTGATACTCAACAACGTGCTTTTCCCCGCGGCAAAGAAGAAACAGCAGAAGACTTGAAAAGCAGAATGTAGAAGTAAGAAGGAGTATTAGAACACCCGCTTTCCCACCTCGCACTCTGCGCAACGTTCCTCCGTGCAATAAAATTTGTAGAGCTGAATCACACCCTGCTGTGCGCCGGCGGAATCCAGCTTCACTTTGCCCTTCAACAATTGTTTTGACATGAGTCGCGTCACGGAATTCTCGCTGAGCGGCGCCATCGCGTTAAGAAACGACACCGCTCCCTCACGCACATCCTTATCGATAAAGATACGCGCATAGAGCAAAGCAATGGGCAGAATGGTATTGACGATCATATCGTCAATACGTGACGCGCCGAGCGGTTTAATGGGCTTAGCAGAAGGCTCGTCGAAATTATAGTGACGTGACCAGAACGGATGCGCGTCGATATGCAAAAGCTTGTGCAATGCAATTTGCTTTTCGTTAGCCGACACTATCGATTTGATAGTCTGAATGATTTTCCAGAATACATCGTCCTTCAGAAATTTCTGTATGAGCGCTGGCACTGCTGAAAGACGCACCGTGGGAAAATTTGCCGGCCGCGTGGGGAAGAACTGCCAATCGGCAGGATGCAACACTTCGCTCCGGTAACGGTCGCGGATGCCATGCCACGCATCGATAAGTCCGCGAGCATACGCTTTGGAATGGTTGTCTTTAAGAGCGCTTATCTTTGGCAATAATCCTGCGGCGCCAAACAGCACCGCTTCGAGCGTAGGAGCATCGGCGTCCGCGCTGCGGACCCAAGCGAGCGAGACATTCTGAGCCAGTCGTACGAATGGCTCTTGATTCTTGCTATAGCCCAAGCCTTCCATGATGCCTTCGTACAGAATTTGCTCCCACAGCTCGCGCTTGCTGAAATCCTGCTGTGTCAGCTCCGGCATGGGCGGCGGAATTTCATCCGGGAAGCCCTCTTCGCGCAGTCCGTACTTGCGGAATTCCTCGCGCACTTCCATGCGCCCTGTGTGGGCGAGTTGTTTCAGCCGCTCGTCGAATCGCCGCAGCTTCAGCTCCAGCCGTTCAACGGATAAATGGTTGAGCCACTTGCGAAGCAGCTCGGCTGGGATGCCGCCGTTCACGCGCGAGCATTTGATTGCTTCGCTGCGGCGCACGCGCTCGTCGAGAATAGTTTTCTGCCAGATGGAGCGGATGGATTCCGACAGAAATGGCTCAAGCACGAGCACTGGAACGCTGCGCCCGCTGTGTACAATAGTGGGAGATTTCTCCGTGTCGCCTTCCAACACGACGTGCAGAATAACTTTATTGTAGCGCGGGTCCTGCTCGTGGTGATGCTGAAGCCACTCGAACGCCGTGCGGTGGATTTCTACGTCGCCCGCGTATGTCGTTTTGCCGATTTTAATTTTCGCGTTGTGGAAATCCGGTCCGCCGTCGAGGTTTATGGCACCGACGCTCAGGACTTCGACGGGTTTTCCGTCCGCAGTGCGCAATTCGGATTGCTTCAGGTACTGCTGCGACCAGATGTGTCGGAGGAATCGTTCGTGGATATTGCCGGTGTGGTGAGGCATGGTTTAAGGTTGTAGGTGCTAGGTTGTCCCGCTTCCCAGGATTCCGCCGCAAGCGGGATTCAAAAAGGCGGAACAAGAAGCACATAGGTTGTAACTGTAATCCGCTGTTTATCTATGTCGATTAATTTCCTCTCGTAGTTTCATCGCTTCCTGTCTCGCAGCTTGAGCAAAATCTTTTCCCCGCGACGCGTAGATGATGCTACGGCTCGCGTTAATGACGGCTAAGTAGCCTTTTTTAGCGCAGCCATATTGGACAGCAGACTTAAGATCGCCGCCTTGTTTGCCGATGCCGGGGATGAGAATCGGCATATCGGGAGCAAGTGTTCTGACGCGCTGCAGCTCGCGCGGATGCGTCGCGCCTACCACCAGACCGATATTTTTCTTCGTATTCCATTTCACGGCTGTTTGCACAACGCGCTCGTAGAGAGGTCTGCTGCCTACGTTTAAGCGTTGGAAATCCTTCGAGCCGGGGTTGGACGTAAGCGCGAGCAGGAAGACTCCTTTGCTCTTGTCACGCAGGAACGGCTCAACGGAATCGTACCCCATGTAGGGGTTTACGGTGACGGCGTCGAATCCCAACTCGCTGAATAATGCCTGTGCGTAGCGTTCCGCTGTGTTGCCGATATCGCCGCGCTTGCCGTCGCCGACTGTAATAACGCCGCGGGGGATATGCTCTAGCGTTTTCTCCATCACGCGCCAACCTTTTTCGCCGAGCGATTCATAGAACGCGAGGTTAAGCTTGTACGCGCAGGCGAGGTCGTGCGTTGCGTCGATAATTCGGCGATTGAAACTCAGCACAGCATCCGCCGAGCGACCGAGATGTCGCGGCAGGAGTTTTGCGTCGGTGTCGAGTCCGATGCAGAGCAGGGAGTTTGATTTTTGCTGTACGGTTCGTATGCGTTGTTGGAAGGTCATGTAAGCAGGAATTTTGTATTTAATGCGCCCCAGGAAACAACGGTACTGATAGACCGATTATGAGAAAAATACAGAGTGCGACAATACTTACAGTTCCTAACGCTTGTAGTATATACATCCATGTCGTTGCCTTCTCCACCTCAATTTTTTCAACGTTGCTAAGCATCAACGGCGAATTATAAGGCTGGACAGGGAATTTGAATTCATTGAGAATTTGTCCATGTCCAAAGAGAACAAATGCGGTATCGACCTTTATTATTTCATACTGTCGCTTTTCGTAGTGAATCGTTTTCCCGCTTCGTGTGTAGATCGTGATTGTATTGTCGTTCGTTGTAGATATTTCCTCCGGTTTCACAAGTTCATACCGAAAGCAGCCCGTGAACACAAACACTAAGCACAATAAAAATGTAGAATACCAATCGGTTTTCATCTTAGCTCCTGCGCCTATCCCTCTGCAATCTGCTTTCTGTAATCAGCAATCTCAAAGAAAATTCTTCCACATCATCGACTCCACCGGCTTGTTGCCCCGCTTGTTGTACTTCGCGCCTTTTTTCTTGGAGTAAAGAACTTCCACATCGCCGGAAATTTCGAAATAGATTAACTGCCCGATAGGCATGCCCGCGTAAATCTTGACCGGCTGGCGCACGGAGATCTCGAGCGTCCACGTATTGCAGAATCCCACGTCGCCTTTTCCCGCCGTCGCATGAATATCGATGCCCAGCCTACCGATACTGCTCTTGCCTTCGAGAAACGGGACGTGCCGGTGCGTTTCTGTGTACTCGTTGGTGACGCCGAGGTACAGCTTGCTTGGCACCAGGATCAGGCCTTCCTTCGGGATTTGGAAATAGTGCACCTTATTATGCTTTCGGCTGTCGAGAATCTCTTCGTCGTACATCGCCAGCCACTTGCCGAGATGGACGTCGTAGCTGTTAGAGCCGAGGTATTTCCGGTTATACGGCTTAACGACGATGCTGCCGCGTTTCATTTCTTCGAGAATGCGTTTGTCGGAGAGAATCATGTAATGTCCTTTTATAGTAAAATTCTTTTGTTGGGGTTTGATGAATCAAGCCCCTCGGCTCATTGTAATGTATAAATCAACTGTCCGACTAAGATGCAAAACACGAGCGCTGCCACGCCGACGAAGCGCCAATCTTTTTCCGCAAGGAAGGCAAACAACGCCGCGAGCACACGCAAGAACGGCGTCAGCAACAACACCACTAGCCCGCCGAACATAAACAGAGAAGCGGGCAAAATGACGATTTCGCCTGCGAACAGTCCCGCCAGCAGCTCTTTGAGTGTTGGGTTTTCCACGCCGGAGGATTGGGGCTGTTGGAATGCCGCAAGCAACAATCCGATAGCCATGAGAATCGAGCTCGTGATTACGCCGAGACGAAGCAACAGCCCAATACGGTGTTCATATTTTTTGACTCGTTCCATTGTTAACGCAGAAACATTTGGATAGAAACAATGAACAACACAGCTACGAAAACCCAAACCAACGCCTTGCTGTGAATGCGTTTGCTGATGCTCGTGCCGAGAAATGACCCGCAGAGTACGCCCAACACCGCTGCCGATGCGAGCGCGGGATTGAGATGGCCGTGCGAAAAATAGATAAACGCGCTCGCTGCCGCCGTTACGCCGATCATAAAGTTACTTGTCGCAGCGGCGGCTTTCATCGGCATGCCGGAAAGCAGGTGCATCGCAG
>JAKEEG010000019.1 GCA_022616555.1 Ignavibacteriota bacterium
CATCGCCGACAGTAAGATTAACATGCTGGCCTGTCGAGAGCACAACCTTCCGCACCTGCGTGTAGTCTGTCAGCGGTTTTGCGCCGTAGACGATTTCCGTGCCTGCAGAGTTAATGGAGGAAAACGCGCAATCCTCCTGCGAATCGAACAAGTGCATCAGTTGTGTCACCCTCGTGTTTATGTTAAGAAATCTGAAGTAATATCTCCCGCCTATACTGCTGGTGGGAACAAGCTCCATCACAACGAGCACGCTATCGGAATACCACGATGGATAATCGCCGGGGAATTCCATGCTTTCTTCCAGATTGTTCTGCAGGTTCAGCACAAAAGTTGAGCCGAGTGTTCCGCTTACAAATGCAATACGCTGCCCATCGTACGACCATGCCGGGCGAATGCTTCCGGGCGTTGTGAGCGTCAGTTGCATTGGCGGTTCCTCGCCATTGACGCGAATTTTGTATAGATTCCCGTGCTCGGAAAACGCAATCCACGCGCTGTCGGGCGACCAGGTGAAGCCGATTGCGTCGCCAATATACAGCGGACGAAGGTTCGCCCCGCTGGTATCGACCAGGTACAGCCCAAGACTATCCTGTCTGCCAACGTCGAGAAACGCGATGGACTGCCCATCCGGCGACCACGCGGGACGTACGTGGATACGCGCTTCAGGGACGGGACCTGGGCCGAGGTCGCTGATGGTATCGCATCCTATCGCTATAAGAGCGATGAGCGCTACAAGCGATAATAGTGAATCTTTCATCTTAAGTCCTCTTGCTTTATTATAAGCCTCGCAGAGGAAAGTTGCAAGCATTCTCCTCATCGGATGAAGAACAACCAATGATTGGAGCGTTTATGACGACAAGAGTGTTACTTTCCTGCGTTCTCCTTTGCAGTGCCATCACCGTGCATGCGCAGGAACAACGGCTGCGCTTGCGCGAGCTTGGGGTGGAAATCGGCATTTTCAGGCCCGGGGCGAATAACACAATTACCGATGTGTCTGGCGTGAAGGTCGGCCACGTGACACTAAAGCAAGGCGAGAACATCCGCACAGGCGTTACAGCGATTGTGCCGCATGACGGGAATCTCTTTCAGGAGAAAGTCCCCGCCGCGTTCTTCGTCGGAAACGGCTTTGGGAAATTCGTGGGCACGACACAGTTGGAGGAGTTGGGGCAGGTCGAGACGCCGATTCTGCTCACGAATACGCTGAGCGTGTGGGACGTCGCCAACGGCATCGTGGATTACATGCTCGCGTTACCGGGAAACGAAAATGTTCGTTCGATTAACCCGATTGTCGGAGAAACGAACGATGGCGGGCTAAACGACATCCGCGGCAGACACGTGACACGCGAACACGCCGTAGAGGCAATTCGCAACGCGAAATCTGGAATGGTTGAAGAAGGCTCGGTCGGCGCGGGAACGGGCACGCAGTGCTTCGGGTGGAAAGGCGGCATCGGCACAAGCTCGCGCATTCTTCCGCCATCACTCGGCGCCTACACCGTTGGGGCTTTGGTGCAGACAAACTATGGCGGAATACTGGATATGGCGGGAGTGCCCGTCGGCAAGGAGCTGGAACGCTACGCGTTCAGGAATCAACTCAACTACGACGGCGGCGATGGGTCATGTGTCATCGTTATCGCCACCGACGCACCGCTCACTTCATCTCAATTGAAGCGTGTAGCAAAGCGCGCTACGCTCGCGCTCGGCAGGACAGGCTCCGCAATGAGCCACGGCAGCGGTGACTACGTGCTTGCGTTCTCCACAGCTCAGGATGCTCGCATTCGCCCAAATGCCGAACATATCGAACAAGTGCCGCGGTACAAAGAAGACGACCTCTCACCCATCTTTCAAGCCGCCGTTGAGGCAACCGAAGAGGCGATTTACAATTCGCTCTTGAAGGCCACAACCGTTAAGGGCAACGGGGGACGCGAGGTTGAGGCAATTCCAATCGACAAGGTAACAGCGGTGATGAAAAAGTACGGGAGAAGTAAATAATGATATGAATAGCCATGCTGTACTTAACAAAGACCTCCCCCTACCCCTCAATGAGGGGACAAATAACTTAGAGAACCTTGACTGCTAATATCCCCCTCCCCGAGGGGGAAGTCCCTAAGGGACAGGGGGAGGATAAAATAATCTTTTCACCACAACCATGATCCGCGAAAAGACAGTTACCTCGGTTCTCAACAAGCTCAAGAAGCGTGACTCGTGGTTTCTTGTCGATTATTCCGCCAACCCGTACTCAGGCTGTTCCGTCAATTGTCTGTATTGTTATATTCGCGGGAGCAAGTACGGCGCGGAGATGGCGGTAACTGTCAAGTCGAATGCCTTACAGGTCTTCGAAAAGCAGCTTGCTGCCCGCGCGCGCAAGGGACAATACGGCCTCATCGCTCTCGCTTCGGCAACCGATGCGTACATGCCCATCGAAAACGACCGGGGTGCAACGCGGGCATTTCTCGAGATCATCCTGAAGTATCGGTTTCCCCTGCATCTCATCACAAAATCGACATTAGTCCTGCGGGATGTGGAGCTGCTTCGCGAGATCAATAAATCAGCAATATTGCCCAAGGATTTGCAAGGGAAGCTACAACATGGACTAATACTCGCTTTCTCTTTTTCTACACTAGACGAGAACCTGGCGCGAATCTTCGAACCCGCTGCGCCTCCACCGATGGAACGGTTGGAGGTACTATCGAAATGCAGGGAGGCGGGTTTGTTCGTCGGCGCGCATTTTATTCCGCTGCTTCCATTCCTGTCGGATTCTGAGCAACATATCGATGAGATGGTCCGCACAGCCAAACAACATGTGGATTTTATCTTAATGGGGAGCCTTACGCTCTTCGGCACTGGCAGTGCAGATAGCAAAACATTAGTCTTAAAGGCTGTGGAACGTTATTATCCCACGCTTCTCCCCGAGTACCAAAAGCTTTATCGGTATGGACATTCAGCACCGCAAGCTTACTTCGAGGCAATCGACCGGGCGGCTAAAGCCGCTTGTAAACGCCACAGTGTGAAGTACGGGATATTATAGCAAAGCAGCGACGCGGCGCTCCCAAGGGACCAATCACGTCGCCTTCAAATTTTCACCCATTCAAACCTTCCGCTCCTTGCTGGTATCTTACCATGTGAAACCAATAAGGAGATTCGTCATGACTAAACGGATGTTATTCCTCGCAATCACCAAGCTCAGCGTGCTTACATTCATGTTGCCCGTGGCTGAGCTCTTCTCTCAACCCTTGGCTCTCACGGTGCGCCGGGAAGATAGTCAGGTGGGGTTCTCAATTTCTAAATGGGGTGTGTTCAAAGAAGAGGGACGCTTCAAGGATTTCGACGGCACCATTCAGTTCGACCCGTCGAACCCATCAGCAACAACGGTCGACTTCACCATCCAAGCAGCCAGTATCGATAGCCGCAATGAAGGAAGAGACAGGGCGCTTCGATCCCAGGAATTTTTCAACGTCTCGCAATATCCGACACTCACATTCAAGAGTGTGAGTGCAACCCCGTTGGATAAATCGACGGTGGAAGTCACAGGTGATATCACGATACGCGGCGTAACAAAACGCATAGTCGTACCGGTGAAGGTGCTCGGCGTGAACCACACGGGGCGCGACATCGGAACGCTCGCCGGCTTCGAAGCGACATTTACGATTAACCGCGAAGATTTCCGCGTCGCCGACGGATGGGACATCATCGGGAAGGAAGCAACAATTCATTTACTCATCGGCGCAGGCACCAAACCGACTACTGCACGACGATAAGACTGAAAGGAGACATTCAACATGAACTCGCTCACGATTATTTGTTTGCTGATGGTTGCACTCGTCCCAGCTTGCGCAGCAGCACAGGAAATTCCGCCCTTTCCTCCCCCGCCCGCAGATATTTCATCAACGGCTACAGTCGTTACCGCTGACGAGCCGGGAGAATGGCTCAACATTACCGGCAGGGTATATAAGGCTGACGGAAAAACGCCGTACGCGGGAATGGTTCTGTACCTATACCAAACAGATGCAAGCGGAGTCTACAACAAAACCGACAATAGCTGGCAACGTCCAAGACTTCACGCTTGGGTCAAAACCGGCAAGGATGGTCATTACACCATCAATACCATTAAACCGGGGGCATACCCGGGACGGAGAGACCCAGCGCACATCCACGTTATCGTCCAACTACCCGGCGAGCACCCGAAGTGGATAGACGATTTCTTGTTCGAGCGCGACCCTTATCTTTCCGAGCGCGATGTGAAGTCCGCAGCGAGTAAGGGCACCTTCTCGCACATTATGAAAACACAGAGCGACAACAAAGGCGTTTTGCATGCAGTGCGAAATATTATTTTGCAATGACACGTTTATTGAATAAAATCCAAAAAATAATGACCTTTGTGGAAACTAAAGTACCGAGGATGATTGTTCTACAATTGAAACTCGTCTGCACCTAGATTCGTGAAACCACATTTATACCAACGATACCGTCCTTTGTTGAAGCTTGCAATCTTGGCAGTTTTTGTCCTTTTCATTTCAGCGGCTTCATTCGCGCAATCTGGCCAGCTTTTGTCCAACGCGGGCGCCGCTCCTATTCAGGAGCGCCTGCATCATATCGCAGAGCGCTACGCTCCTTTCATCTATCACGCCACCGATGATGAGGGCGGCAGACAGGACATTCTCTCGAACATCGACTTTGACGGCGACCTTGTCGGCAACAACAACTGGGAAAATTTTGATCGTTATAAGCTCAACCCGACCGTCTATTATGCCGTGCTTGAAACAGAGACACATTACTTTTTGTCGTTCCATCTGTTTCACCCGCGTGACTGGAACCACTTTACCATTTACCTGAACGATACACACGAGAATGACGGCGAGAATTTTCAGGTCGTGGTGCGGAAGTCCGATGAACGCGTCGTTCTGCTGTGGACGCAGGCTCATTATTTGAGCGATGTGTACGCAAACCCCGGTGATGGCATCAAATCCGGCAAAACATCGCTCGACGGAGAAATTTTATTACTGGATGACAACGGCGCTCCGAGCGATTCGGGAACACACGCCGCGGTATTTGTTGAAGCGCAAGGCCACGGCATTTACGGCGCCCTGGATGGAGACGATGTGGTAGTTCAACCTGATGGAAGCTTTATGTTCGATGACGGAAGTGGCATTCTTTTCCGCGCTGCCAGATCGGATGAAATTGTTGAAGAACCCTCAAACATAACATCCGGAACCGTACCGTACAAGCTTGATTCCATGACGATGAAGCTCTGGCCACTTTTGCGAGACGGACAACTAACCGGTGATGGAAAATTGCTAGACGGCACTGTTACCTATTCCGATGAGCTGATTACAATCGATTTGCCGCGATATTATGACGCAAACAGGTTCAGCGGACCGTTCGGTCACGACCGCGGCATTTCGCCGTTCGCACTGGATTTTTCGTTCAGCAAACCGACTCTCGGCGCATTGTTTTTCAACCCAGCGAAGCGATACCCGGAACAACTCAAAATTACCGGCGAGTGGTCGACCCAGTTCATCCAATACCCATTTACCCGTTGAACATCAATTCTTTTTTACTCACATTGTCGAGAGTATGAAGGCACTCATCCCATACCTCGCAGGATGTAGTTTCTTTGTCCTACTCATGTCATTCTCAACACAAGACGAGAAAGACCGTCTTTCTATCGTGAAGGCGGCAACGGAATTTCTGCAATCGCTCTCGTCCCAATTGCGGGAGGACGCCGTTCTTCCGTTGGACGACGACGACCGAACTGATTGGAACTACCTGCCCGGACGGCGACCGGGTGTTCGGCTCAAAGACATGAACCAACAGCAGCGGGACGCAGCGCACAACCTGCTTCGCAGTGCGTTAAGCGCGAGAGGTTATGAAAAGACGACCGAGATTATCGCGCTCGAAGACATTCTTTCCGAAATCGAAAACAACAGCAGCCGAGACCCTGAGCTATATTACTTCACAGTGTTTGGAACACCTTCAGTCGCACAGCCGTGGGGCTGGCGCGTGGAGGGTCACCACCTCTCGTTGAACTTCACTCTTGAGGGCGATGACTCGCCTTCACAGTTACGGATTTCAACCACCCCAGCATTCATGGGCTCCAATCCCGCAACGATTCCGTCTGGCTCGCAACGAGGACATCGCATTCTCGCAAAGGAGGAGGATATAGCTTTTGAACTGTTGCACAGTCTCACACAAGAACAACGTGCTCAAGCAATCACTGCCACTTCTGCCCCGCGCGACATTATCACCGGCGGCGGGCGCAAAGCGAGTCTGGAAAAATTCGAGGGCATCAAGTATGCCGCTCTCAACAGTCAACAACAAAATCTCCTGACGCGGCTTGTTGACGAATACATCAACAATATGAGAGACGATATTGCGCTGAAACAACGCGAGAAGATTGAACGTTCTGGATTGGAGAACATCTATTTCGCCTGGGCGGGATACACTCAACCGAACATGCCACACTATTACCGCGTGCACGGGCCGACGTTCCTGATAGAGCTGGACAATACACAAAACAACGCGAACCACATTCATTCCGTCTGGCGGGATCTTGAAGACGACTTCGGCGAGGACTTGCTCCGCCGGCATTACGAGCAAAGCCCTCACCATAAGCAATGATGTTGCCCAGACGACACATTATCAATCCGTACGGTGTACATTTTCGTAATTCTTAGTAACGCTGCCGGAACTCTTAGACAAGCAACATCGTTTTTCTTCTGGCTGCGCTAGTATCCTAGACTCATGGGCACCGTTTCTTCCCATCACTTCAGGAGATGTTTGCATGCGTAAAATTCTAAAGCGAACTCTTATTGTGTTAGGTGTGATTTTTATCGGAATCCAACTATACCCCGTCGACCGGACAAACCCGCCCATCGACCCGGAGATGACCTTTCAGGCGAAGGTGAATGTCCCCCCGCACATCGACAAGCTAGTGCGCAATTCGTGTTACGACTGCCATTCGCACGAAACCACATGGCCCTGGTATTCGTACGTCGCTCCCGTTTCGTGGCTGGTTGCAAGCGATGTTGAAGAAGGACGCACGATATTGAACTTCTCCAATTGGGATTACAGCATGTTCCGCTCCGTTGGTCGGCTCGACCAGATGGCGGAGGAAGTATACCAAGACAGAATGCCCCTACCAAATTATCTCATCGTGCACCCAAGCGCAAAGCTATTAGCCGCAGACAAAGACTCGTTATTAGACTGGATAGAGGTCGTGCGTGAAGAAATTATGAACCCGCCGGAAGAGTCCGACACCACGGCTCAGGATTAGCCTTATATCAACAAACTTTTCCGTCAATTATTCAATAAGTTAACAGGTCAGATAACTTTCGCCCAGTAGGTCCATACGTACTCAAATTCCGCTCTTGCAACACACATTCTATTTTTATAGCTTATAGCGTTCTTCCTGCCACGCGCTTCAAACATAACAATCGATAGAGCAAACCTCACGAGGTGAATCATGCAGTCATTTATTTCTTACGGCATCGTTTCTCTGCTGTGTGTCGTTCCGTTTTTCACGTCCGACACTCCGGCTAGAAAGTCAAAAGCAAACTCTCAGCCGACAGCCGCCGAAGCAAAGGCGTTTGTCGATTCTGCGGAAGCGAAGCTGCTGGAGTTGTGGACAAAATGGTCGCGCGCATCCTGGGTGCAGAGCACGTACATTACGGACGATACGGAAGCCCTCTCCGCTGACGCGCAGCGGGAAGTTACCGCGGCAACCGTGGCATTCGCCAAAGCAGCAGCGCGATTCGACGGGCTTAAACTCCCGTACGACACTGAACGGAAACTGAAGCTCCTCAAACTCTCGCTTTCGCTCCCCGCGCCGAGCAACGCCAAGGAACAAACCGAGTTGACGCAAATTTCCGTCTCACTCGAAAGCGATTACGGCAAAGGGAAATTCTATCCAGATGGCCCTCAAGGCAAAGCCATCGACCTTACCGAGGCTTCACGCACGCTCGCGACAAGCCGGAATCCCGACACACTGTTGATGATGTGGAAGGGTTGGCACAGCGTTTCCCCGCAGATGCGCGAGCGTTATACAAGGCTCGCCGAGCTTTCGAACAAAGGAGCGAAGGAGCTTGGCTTCCCCGACCTCGGCGCGATGTGGCGTTCGAACTACGATATGAAGCCTGAAGAATTTTCAGCAGAAGTCGAGCGTCTGTGGCAGCAGGTGAAGCCGCTCTACGAAGCGCTCCACGCCCACGTGCGCGCAGCACTGGTGAAGCAATACGGCGAGAAACTTGTACCGAAGGACGGAAAAATTCCCGCGCACCTGTTAGGCAACATGTGGGCACAAAGTTGGGGCAACATTTATCCATTGGTTGCACCGCCAACGGGCGACCCCGGTTACGATCTAACACAAGTCTTACAGTCGAAGAAGGTGAACGAAATCGAGATGGTCAAATTCGGTGAGCGATTCTTTACATCGTTAGGCTTCGACCCGCTGCCGGAGACCTTCTGGACCCGGTCAATGTTCACGAAACCCGCTGACCGCGATGTGGTCTGTCATGCCAGCGCGTGGAGCATCGATTCGAAACACGACCTGCGTATCAAGATGTGCATTGAGATTAATGACGAAGACTTCAGCACAATCCACCACGAGCTGGGGCACAATTATTACCAGCGCGCCTACAACCAACAGCCGCCGCTGTATATGAATAGCGCGAACGACGGCTTTCACGAGGCGCTCGGCGACGCCGTGGCGCTCTCCGTAACGCCGGAATACCTACAGCAAATCGGGCTTATCAATTCTGTGCCCGATGCCAGCGGCGACCTCGGACTACTGATGAAGCTCGCTCTCGATAAAGTCGCGTTCCTGCCGTTCGGCTTGCTTATCGACCAGTGGCGCTGGAAAGTCTTCTCCGGTGAAATTAAGCCGGAAGATTACAACAAGACGTGGTGGGAGCTGCGCGAGAAGTACCAAGGCGTCAGCGCTCCACTGCTGCGCACTGAGAAGGATTTCGACCCCGGAGCAAAGTACCACGTGCCCGCAAGCGTTCCGTACACACGGTATTTTCTATCGACGATTTTGCAGTTCCAATTCCACCGCGCCCTTTGCAAAGAAGCAGGAGTAAAGGGTCCTTTACATCGCGCATCCGTCTATGACAATAAGAAGGCGGGAGAAAAATTGCAGAAGATGATGGCGATGGGCGTAAGCCGTCCGTGGCCCGAAGCGCTCGAGGCTTTGACAGGCGAGAAACAGATGGACGCTACCGCGATCATCGACTATTTCGCTCCGCTCAAAAAATGGCTGGACGAGCAAAACAAGAACCGCAAGGTAGGGTATTAAACGAGGGAACTTTCATGACTTCATTTTTTATTTTAATTCTAACATTTTTCCTTTCATCCAACACTAGCCAACAAGACAAACCTTCTGGCTATGTCTTAGAACGCGAAAGTGAAATCGGCAAGCAGCAGCCGGGTCCGCATGACGGCGATGGCACAACAACAGGCTACAGCTTTTTCGCCGATGTTAAAGACCTGAAATTCGTTTTCCGCAAGCGCGCGCTCCATCCCGGATCGTCAATCGGCTATCACAAGCAAGAATGGGACGAAGTGTATTATATTCTCAGCGGCACGGGAGAAATGGCGATGAACGGAACGACCTTTCCAGTGAAGGCAGGCGACGCCATCCTTACACGCCCCGGCAGTTCGCACGGCTTAAAACAAACCGGAAAGGATGATTTGGTGATATTTATTTCGTATCAGTTAGACTGAAACGAAGTCAACCTTAAGGCAACCTCTTCGGTCTAATTTCGTATGACTACAAGTAGAAAGAAGGACAGACACATTAAACAGACGGAGGATACTATGAACACACATACTGCGCGAATGTTACGTCTCGCGCTTCTGCTTACCATACCGATTCTTGCGTACGGGCAGAAGTACAGCATCTACACCAAAGAGCTCCCTAACGGTCTCGATGTGATCGTTATCGAGAACCCTGTTGTGCCGCTGGTAACAATCGAGATCGACGTTCGCAACGGCTCGTACACCGAACCACCCGAGTATAACGGGCTCTCGCATTTATACGAGCATATGTTCTTCAAAGCGAACGAATCGATCCCGACACAGGAGCGCTACCTCGAACGCACGCGCGAGCTTGGCATGAGCTGGAACGGCACCACGAGCGAGGAGCGGGTCAATTACTTCTTCACGTTCGGCAAGGACAGCCTCGAAGCCGGCATGGAGTTCATGCGAGCGGCAATCTTGACACCACTCTTTCTCGATGAAGAGCTGGTCAAAGAGCGACCCGTGGTTACGGGAGAATATGACCGCGCGGAGGCGAACCCGTACTTCCACTTGTTCAACGAAATCAATAAAAAGCTCTGGTACGAGCATTACAACCGGAAAAACGTCATCGGCAACCGGGAAGTGATTCTGACAGCGGATGAAAAGAAGATGCGCACGATCCAGCAACGCTATTATATCCCGAACAACTCCTCACTGCTTGTCGCGGGGGATGTAAAGCACGAAGAAATCTACAAGCTCGCCGAAAAATATTTCGGCGCGTGGAAGAAAGGGCCCGACCCGTTCGAACTTTACCCGATTCCCGCTCATCCACCGTTGAAGCAAAGCGAGACGGTCTTCGTGGAAAAGCCCGTGAACGCTGTGACCGTTCAGCTTTCACTCCACGGCCCCAGCGTTACCAAGTACATGAAAGCAACTTTTGCCGCGGATGTGTTGAGCTACATTTTGGGGCAGCGCAGCTCAAAGTTCCAGAAGCAGCTTGTAGAAAGCGGACTCTGCAACTTTGCAGGAGTCGGCTACTACACGCTTGACCATACCGGCCCAATTACCGTTCAGGCGCAAATGACGCCGGAAAAGTACGCCGAAGCCGAAAAGGCGCTCTTCGAGGAGCTCAAAAAGCTGACCGACCCCGATTATTATACGGACGAGCAATTGGAGAATGCAAAGAAGCAGTTGGAGATACAAGAAATGTACAATCAGGAGAAACCTTCCACGTTTGTTCATACCGTCGGTTTTTGGTGGGCTGTCACCGGCAGTACGGACTATTACATGAACTACATCGAAAACCTGCGTAAAATAACGCGCGAAGATATCAACGCCTACATCAAAAAATATATTCAGAACGCCCCGTATGTGAAAGGCATTCTCCTTTCACCGGAAGTGAAGGCGAAACTTTTTCCACAGTAAGTCGCCACAATCAGTGGCCGCTGAAAGCGGACACTAACGCCAGAAGGGAGAATTTATTATGAATCCTACTAAACGAACTCTACACGTGTTACTCGCCCTCATTCTGATATTCGGTGTGTTCACACAAGTCTCAAGCGCCCAGACTGAGGAATTCACAGTCAATGGACTGAAGGTCATCGTCAAAAACAACCCGGCGAACTCCATCGTTTCCGCGCAACTCTATTTGCGAGGCGGCGCGATGAATTTAGCCGAAGAGACGCAGGGCATCGAGCCGTTGCTGTTCAACAGCGCTCTGAAAGGTTCGAAAAATTACCCGAAGGATAAATTAAACGGCTTGCTTGATAGAACGGGCGCGGTGATCAACAGCAATTCCAATCGGGATTTCACCGCGATCACACTTCGCTGCCTGGTAGGCGACCTCGACGCGCTCTGGGGTGCTTACGCCGACGTCGTAATGAACCCAACGCTCGACGAGGCGGAAGTCAACCTCGTGCGCGGAAATCAATTATCCGGGATCAAGCAGCGCAACGATAACCCCGATGGTTATTTGAATGAAACCGCGAACGAGGTGTTCTATGGCAATCATCAGTACCGGTTAAACCCAGCCGGTACGGAAACTGCCGTCAAAGCAATAACGATCGACCAACTCAAAAAGCATCTTGCCGATAACCTGGTCACGTCGAAGCTGGTGTTGGTCGTTGTCGGAAACATCACGAAAGCCGATATTCAGAGCAAAGTGACAGCAACGTTCGGGAAACTTCCCAAGGGCAACTACACTCCCCAACGCCCTCCGGCAATGAGCCACTCCTCGTCGAAGTTGACGGTCAAGGAACGCCAACTCCCAACAAACTACATTATCGGATTCTGCAACGCGCCGCGCATTGGCGACAAAGAGTACTACGCTGCCACGGTGGCAATGAACATTCTGCGGAACCGCGTTTTTGAAGAGGTGCGTACAAAGCGCAATCTCTCCTATGCACCGTCGGCATATTTGGAAGGCCAGCTCGGCGTGAACCGTGCCGCCATTTACGTGACCGCCGTTCAACCGGATACGACGATCAAAGTATTTTTCGCAGAGCTCAAAAAAATGCAGAACGAGCCTGTATCGGCAAAGGACTTGCGCGACCGTGTTTCCCTCTTCTTGACTTCCTACTATTTACAGAATGAAACAAAA
>JAKEEG010000020.1 GCA_022616555.1 Ignavibacteriota bacterium
AGATAATATTGCTCTCACGCGGATTGATCGAATTATTCTCTCGGGGGAGTGCCACAAACTCAATTTGCGAGAATCCCTCGCTCCCCAGTTTTCCAGTGCTCAGGTCGATTACCTCCAGGTTCCAACTCTCGACCTGAGTTTGTATGAAGGTTCAGTTGGCGAAGCGACTTCAGAATATGCGGTACCGATTGCAACGGCTTGGAAAGCTCTTAACTCCGCGCAAAAAGGCTTTTATGATGTCAATCTGCTTCCACTAGCGATTATCGAAGGGCAGAAGGCATTCAAGCTAGCATGGCATGGTTGGCTCTTTGCAGGGTTGCTGATGGCGTCTATTGTGTTTTTCTATACCGCCATCGTAGACCAGTACGCGGAGATTAAGCGCGCGCGTGAATTGCTTGCGCGCAAACAATTAGAGTTACAGGATTATCGCGTATTACAGGAGCGAAAGAACCAGTTGCTCGGCGACATCCAGCGCTACTCGAAGGCGCAGGAATTGTACGATCAAATTGTACCGGGGTCTGATCGATGGAGCCGCGTACTCCATTACCTCGGTAATAGTGTGGACGATCTAAACTCGGTGTGGATTTATAAAATAACACCTTCACCGGCGCCACAGGAGGGCTTGCTGCTCAGCGGGCGTTCGGTGTACCGCTCGCGTATCCCGCGGTTGGCAAGTATTTTTGAAAAAGCAACGCTGCGTTCCGTGAAAACCGCAACCATACGCGATCAAATTGTATACGAATTTGAAATGCTTGTTGAGCAGGTCGATAAGGGCGATAAAGCCTCGCCGTAACCAGTCGCGAAGGAGAGCGTTCCGTGTCATATAAAATACGAAATACGATTGCGCTTGCAGTGCTCTTCGTGCTCACCGCCGGAGGCGGCGGTTTTTGGTGGGGTTACTGGCAGCCGAAAGAGCTGGGCGCGTTGCAAACCGAGATCGACAAAATCGAGAAAGAGCTTGTGAATCTCCCGGCGCTTGTCGCCGAAGTGGAGCAGTTGACCGTCCGTTACCAGGATGTGCGGCGCAAGTATGATTCGCGCAGTAAGATTATTCCCGCATCGGATCTTTCCTCGGAGACCTACGAGTACATCAGTCAGGGAATCGACGAAGCTGGGTTCCTTAAATTTGGTTTCGAGTTTGGACAACCGGTTGCGCGAGGCGATTATTCTTATAATACGTACCAAATCTCCGAAGGCGAAACAGATTTTGGGACTCTCTACAAGTTTATTTATTTTTTGGAGAATGGCAGGCGCCTGTATAAAGTTAGCTCGTTGACGATGGATGTTCGAGAGGAGCTTGATGCCGAAACGGGGGAAACAGGCCGCAAGATCCTCTTTTCGATGGGACTTCAATCGTTCTTCAGCAAAGTACCTGAGTTAGGTCAATCGCTTGCAGCGACCGCATTGCCGTTAACGCCGCCTCCGTATGACCCCTTCAATCCAGTTATTCTTCAGGTACTGGCAACAGAAGCGCCTGCGGGTGAAATCGACGCTTCAAGAGTCGAGGTGAAAGCTGTGCTGCCCGGTAAAGCATACGTTCTCACCAGCACAGGAATTGTCATTCTGCATCTGGGCGATAAGGTCTGGCGCGGGTACGTGAGCCGCATAAGCCCTGCGGAAAGTAAAGTTGAATTCACGGTTAATGAAGGTGGCATCATTCGCACGATTGAAAAGAAAATCGACTTTGTCACCAAGAAATAGAGAGGATTGTATGAACCAACGTCGTGTCGGTATTGTAGTTCTACTTCTTGTGAGCGTGTGGACCCTGCTTGATGCGCAGCAACGCACGGCAAGGCAGGATGAGATGGTGTCGTTTAAACGAGACCTCTCCTATAGCCAGGCAATTGCCGCGTTGAGCGAAGTGAGCAAACGGGCAACAGGCAAGCCCGTTGTGGATCCGTCTCCCCTCGAAGCAACTATTGGCGTTGACGTGGAATCGAAGCATTGGGTTGAAGCCTTACAGATGATCTTGTTGCCTGTCGGTCGCACATTCAAGGAGGAATCAGATTATTTTCTCATTACGTCTGTGCGCACCGGTGCGTCAGGTTCCGGAACCACCGCGTCGGTTTCCGCCGATAGCGTTGGGGGAAAAGAGCCGATTAATATCGACAGCAGGGAAGTTTTGATTACGACCATTTTCTTCTCGTTAGACGTCTCAAAGAGTCAGGAGTACGGGTTTGACTGGTCGTTTTCATTTTTGAAGGGCCGCGATAGCGTGCTGACCACACTCTCCGCACCGGCAACACGGTCAGCGCTACAAGTGGATTACCTGCGGCCGTATCGTTATGGAGATATTCTCTCGACATTACAATTTTTCTCCCAGTCCGGAGTTGGAGATGTGATCGCCAGCCCCCGTATGATCGTTCGCTCTTCTGAAACAGGCCGCTTTCAGGTGGGCCAGGATATTTCGGTGACGGAACGCTTACTGACGTCGACTGGCACAACGACAACAGTGCGCCAGATTCCGACCGGTACTATTGTTACGTTGAAGCCGATCATTATGAAGGAAGGCAATGTCGATTTCGTGTATCTCGACCTGGATATCGAACGAAGCGCCGCCATTACCACTGGCGATTTGCCGACTATCGACCGGAACAGTACGAAAACGTCGATGCTGCTCGTTAATGGCGAAGAAGTCTTTTTGAGCGGTTTGTATTTTAACCAGGAGCAAGTTACCCGCACAGGCGTGCCGCTTTTGAAGGACCTTCCGTGGTGGGTCTTCGGCCTCCGGTATCTTTTCGGCTCGGATAGCCGACAGGAAATACGGCGCGAGCTGGTTATTCTCATGAAGGCAGAAATTCTTCCGACACTTCGCGAACGAGCCGCACAGCAGACACAGGAAAATGCACTGGAGCTGCAACGCAAGAAATTCCAGGAAGACCTCGAGCGGTTGAAGACGAAAAATAAGGAAGACCAGTAAGTTTCATAGGTATCTCAGGATATGCCCCCTGTGAGGCGGGGCACAGCGTGTTTGTGAATGTTAGAGTAGCTTCGATAAAGATTGCGAGCACAATTTTGGAGTAGAGCATATGAAACTTCGCGTACTGTTTGCTTGGGGACTGGTTGCCGCACTCATGACCCAGTTGGGGTGCGACGCACCGCTTGAAGAAGATGGCGGCGGACCTGGTGGTCCGACGGGTCCCGTGGCTTCCCGCATCGTCGGAACGGTTGTGAATAATATCGGCAGCGTTCCTATTGGCGGCGTTTCCGTTTATGATCTCAACAATGTCGGTGTGAGCGATATTACGGCGGTGGACGGCTCCTACGAGCTTAACTACACGCTCGAAGACCCGTATGCCACGAGCGTTGTCGCGATAGTGAATGATTTCGACCCAGATACAATCGCAGTTACAGTGAACCCGGGGCAGGACGCTGTAGCGAATTTCCGGCTGGATGAGTCGCTTTTCCAGATTCCGCTTCCGCCGAGCGTGCGTTACCCGGCGCAGATTGCTTTTATTAGCGCTTCGACGTCAGATATTTTTGTGTCCGGCGTCGGTGCCTTGGAAAACTCGATTTTGACGTATGAAGTGCGCGACTCGCTCGGTGCGGCGATTGACGCGAGTAGGAGAGCGTACGCAACGTACAATTTGAATTTCTTCCCCGACCTCTTTGCGACGGGTGGAACACCGCCGACGCTGATTCCTTCTGCCGATAGCACGGATGATGTCGGCCGATTGCGAGTGAACGTCAGCAGTGGCACGCAGGCCGGTGTCGTGCAGATCGAAGTGACCATCAACGCACCCGGCGGCACTATCCGCTCCCAGCCTGTGCGCGTAAATGTCAGCTCAGGCTTCCCCGATCAGGCGCACTTTAACCTGACCACGGTGAACAGAAACTTCCCCGGACTTGACAAGTATTTTGTCCGTACGAACATTACGGTTCAGGTTGCTGATAAGTTTGGCAACCCTGTTCAAAACCCAACGGCGGTTGCGTTCTTCACACGGAACGGTTCTATCACGTCGAACAATTCTGTGACGGGCGCTGATGGATTCTTGACGCAAGAGTTGATTTCCGGCAATCCTTTCCCCGAAGCTGCGAGTGCGTTTACCGCGTTTGGCAATGGCTACAGCTATGTTGTCGCTCAAACGTTGGGGGAAGGCGGGGCGCAAGTTATCGATTCACTTTTAATGTTGTGGACGGGTGAACCAATTATAGTAAAAACAGGCGGGCCGGCCACGTTTGCACTTGCCAACGGCGGCTCCGATGGTCCGTTTAGCTTTACTGTCATGGATCGTTTCGGTCACCCCATGTCTGCAGGGACGCAGATCAACGCATCGGGCACAGGGCTTATCGTCGACGGTGACGCAAATATCACCATGCTCGATACGTTTACCAGCGGACCCGGCACAACGGACTTTACCGTTTCCATATCGGATGCCGACCCGGCGGATACAGATCCTCCTGCTGTTACCATCCTCACGGTGACGGTGGTTCATCCTATCTATGGAACTGTGAAATTGAACTTGGCTTCAGGAAGTGTAGATTAATTAGAAATACGGTTGTTTAAAAAAAAATCCCGCTACTCTCAGCGGGGTTTTTGTTTTTACAGGCCAATCTGGATTTTACCCTACAGCAATCCGTGTTCAGTGTACCACTCATAGGTGTGTTGTAATGCGATACGAAGCGGTGTGCTGGTGTAGCCAAGCTCGCGCTGAGCTTTATTGCTGGTGAAGCGAGTTTGCAAGCCAAGACCCGCGACGAGCTCACGTGAAAGCCACGGGCGGGAGTTGGTGAGATTACCGAGAGATTCTACCACGCCGGCGAGGGCTTGCACGCTGCTGGTAGGGAGCTTGAAGAGAGGCTTAATGCCGCCGGTGATTTCAGCCGCTAGCAGAAAGAGGCCTTTAAGGGAAATATGGTCTCCTGCGAGGATGTACCGTTCTCCAATTCGCCCGTGTTGTGTCGCTAACAAATGTCCCGCACAACATCGTCAACGTACACAATGTTCATTAGGCCTTCGGTGTAGTAAAAGATCCGTTTCCGCGCTATGTCTCGCAAAACCTGCCCGCCATGAAAGTGAATATCCCGCGGCCCAATGATGACCGAGGGGTTGACCATTACCGCAGGCAATCCCCGCCTGACGCCATCACGTATTTCCATTTCGGCGCGGTGTTTTGAGATTCGGTAACCGACGTCGTACTTGTCCCAGTTAAATGTGTTTGTCTCATCTGCCGGCTGGCCGTCTGTGCGGAAACCAATCGCGGCAATCGAGCTGGTGTGGACGAAGCGCTCGACGCCCGCTTCAATGCTCGCCTCTACTATGTTGCGAGTACCGCGGACATTCACATCCATCATTGTTTCCCGCTCTTTGCGCCAATAAGAGATCAGCGCGGCGGTGTGGAAGACCGTATCGCAGCCCTTTAGTGCACGGCGGATCGAGTCCAGGTCGCGCACATCACCGATGCAATGCTCGATATCTGCACTGTCGATTGCGCGTAGGTCGGATGATGGACGGCGGAGGATGCGGACATGGCAACCCTCATTCAATAAGGCATGTGCGATGTTTGATCCGAGGAAACCGGTTCCGCCGGTAATGAGGACGTTTCGCATAGTTTGTCGGGCGACGAGACTCTTCGCCTGACATCATGATAATCAAAAGAGATGGGAAATGCCTACGCCCAATGTGAGACTTCGTTTCAGACCGTCAACATTGACGTCGCGGTTTAAGAGTGGGAGTGCCACGCGTAGCTGGATGTTGTAGTGCTCATTGAGCGGGTGGGTAGCAGTGCCCTGCAGGTTTATCTGGAACTGGTCGCTGTCGGGAATTTCAATATAATCGTCCGGAGTTGGAGTAGCCGTATTTACTACGCTTGACTGTTCAAGCCGTTTAATGGCAAGGAGTTCCAAGAGCATATTGGTTTCGCCGGCGGAAAAACCGTACCCCGAACGTGCCAACAAATCGTCCCCGCGTTTAAGCCGGGTAAGATTATTCTTGCTCCGCCCGGAAGAAATTTGGTACACAAGGGAAGCATTCCACCCCGAGTCATGGTACGTGACACCAAGCAGAATATCATGTGTGCCAAGCGTGCTTTGGTACGCCTGCGGTAGACCCCCGGCATTAACGTTTCCCAAAGCGATTTTTCCACCAATGTGCGCGATGATTCCGGATGTTTGTAAACGCAAGAGCTGTTGATTCCATACGATGATGGCGTCCCCAATGCTGCTTGTACTACCGAGTGGTCCGGATTGTGCCGAGAAGGGTAATTCGAAAGATAACCGTGAAGCCTCTGCCAGTGTAAACTCGCTATTGATCCTCAGCGTGTGAAAGCTCAAGTCGTCCGGCTTGCCGCTCGTGCTGTATGTGTAGGAAAGGCCGACCTGATGAGGCAGTGTGGTAGGCTGTTTGTGGCTGATGGAGCACGCCCCCGCATCCGAGCATTGAGAATGTGCGGCTTCATACAGTGAGAGTGTCAACAAAAAAGTAAGGGCGAACTTTATACGCATGTGTCTTTCCTCAGAATAATGACTGTTATCGGCATTGTATCATTGGAAGTGCCGCTGTCGGGTTGAAAGGGTGTGAGGCATCAGGCGGAAGTGCGAATGCAACAGCAATTCGATTCAACATGTTGAAGTATGAGACGACGAAAATCGCCTGTGTCACTTCTTCCTCTGTCCATCCCGCCTTCACAGCATTCCGCACGCTTTGGGAAGACTGCGGCAGGTTATTGGTAACATCTTCTGCTACTCGTAACAGCGCTTTTTCTTTTTCTGAAAATTTCGCTTTGCGGATGTCGTTTTGCAAAGAAACAATCTCCTCTTCACTCAAACCTTCCCCCTTGAGAATATTTACTGTACTGCATAAACAGTACAGACAGCTGTTTAAGGATGAGGCGACGGTAGCAAGCATAACTCTCGTACGCCATGGGAGTTTCGAGTCTTCCAACGATGCGCCGACTTGTTGAAGCGGCTCAACCATTGAGGGAAGATAGTTCCACGCGCGAATGGAATTGACGTCGCCGAATCGGCCTTCCAGTTTCGGTAAAGTGAGGCTAGGCTCATGTTTATGCGTTGTTTGAGCGAAAGCAGCCGAACAAACGAGCGTCACGAATGCGAGAGCATAAGGGCCGTACGAGTGTTTCATTGTTTCTCCTTATGAGCTATTTCATGAGTACCATAGTCTTCGTTTCAATCGCACCAGCCGCATGCAAGCGATAGTAGTATCCTCCACTCGGAAATCCTGCAGCATCCCATTGCCTTCGATGTGTTCCCGGACTTAACTGTTCATCGACGACGACCGCGATTTCTCTCCCCAGCACGTCAAAAACTTTGAGAAGGACAAAACCGAATTCAGCGACCTCAAACTCAATGGTCGTCAATGGGTTGAAGGGATTAGGATAATTTTGGCTGAGTTGAAATTTCGCCGGTGCAGTTTGTTTCGGTGCGGATGTCGTGAAAGAAAGGCTGATTTCCCACGTATCGTTCAGACGAACATTGTTTTGCCCGACGCCTCCGAACACGAGCATACTATTGCGAGATGGCACATAGATAGCCGAGTGCCCGCGGCGCGCGGAAGGTACGGAATCAACAGGTTGAACGGCATCCCAGCTTTCGGCAACCAGTGAAAATTGCCAGAGGTCGTTTGTTGCGCCGGATGCCGTCTGCCCGCCGAAGACGTACAGGTATTGATCGCCGTCATACACGATGGATGTGAAATTTCGCGCAGGCGGAGCGCCTGAGGCAACAAGCTGTTCCCACTCAAACGCGTCGACGTTGAGCGACCATAGGTCGTCGAGATACGGAATGCCATCCGTTTGTCCGGCGTAAAGATACAACGCCCGGCGGTCTTCGGCAAAGCAGCTTGTATGCAGGCAGCGTTTGGCGGGTTGTAAGACCGCACTCGTCCTGTCGCTCCACTGGAGCGTATCGACGTGAAACGCCCACGTATCCGGGAAACGTCCAGAGGTTGTGAAACCGGATACGTTGATGAGCCTGCGCCCCTGCGGGTCGAATTGTGCCGCAGTGCCGTAACGTTGGTTGGGAATGCCTTCGCCGTTGCCGTTGGGCCAGAGCTCTTCCCATGTGTTCGTGGAGCAGTCGAAGGCCCACACATCGTTATAGAGTCCGGCGCCCTGCCCCGACCAAATAATCATTTGGTTCTGAGCGGAGTCAAATACTGCATTATGAGTAAAGCGGGCGTCTGGCATGGAATCTGATATTGGCGTAATGTTTTGCCACTCGAGTGTCGTGAGGTCAAGGCTCCACACATCGTTCACGTCGATGTTGGATTCACTGGCAACATCGGCTTTTCCTCCGAAGACGATCATGCGGTTTCCGTTTGGATCGAACACTGCGGAGTGGTTAGACCGCACTGGAGGGTTATTCGTTGTTGGAAGTTGAGTCCACGTTTGGGCAAGCGTCGAATGGCTGGAGAGTACAAGAATAAAGACAAGAGCGGTGAAAAGCTTATGCATCGTCTGGGTATTCACTCGTCGTGGAAAAAATAAGGAGGGGCGCAAGCCCCTCCTGGAATGTATTCAATACTATTTTGACTTGTCTTGCTTCATTTCCATTTTTTCCATCTTGGCGTCGGCGAGAGAGGCTACTTTAAGCACATCGCCGTCCTTCATACCGGCAACCTCGACGAGGAAATCATTTTTCTTGGAGGATTTATTCAGGTATTCGAGCGCGAGCTTATCGCCTTTTTCGTCGAACTTAATATACTTGCCGTCCATGATAATGCCATAACCGCTCGCGGCACAATCCTCTTCCAGCGCGCACGCTTTGCTGTGCTTCATGCCTTTTTCAGCGGCTTTTGCAGCGTCGCCCTTCGCGTAGCCGGAGCCGCACATCTTATCCACGAGGTAACCCTTGACGGTCATCGTCATGCTCTTGGATTCCTTCATTTCCTTTTTGGCCTTCATGTCCTGCTGCTTGGTCTCCTCTTTCTTCATGGTCTCTTGAGCCATCAGAGGGACGCTACAGAGGGCAAGAACTAGCCCGGCGATGAGTAGTTTTTTCATAATACGGCCTTTCTGAAAATTGTAGTGAATGGGTTGATAAATTGTGGCAGCTTAAAACTCAGATATGTAACGCATGGGGGGTGGAAAAGATTCCCGGCATAGATTACCAGAATTTTAAGTTTGTTTACGTTCCCCTCGTCTCACAAAGAAATACAGGATTGTCCCCACAGCAATTCCACCTGCGGTAAAATAAACCTCTTTCTCAGTGGGATATTGAAAAAGATATAATGCAATGAGGATACCGATGAGCGGGATAGCCGGTCCAAACGGGATGGTAAACGGCGCTTTGCTTGTGCGGCGAAATGCAATAACGGCGCTGCTGGTGGTGATATAATAGAGCAGGCGAGAGACAACGCTGACCGCAGCAAGCGTGATAAAATCCGAAAAGACTGCGAGAAGAAACGTGAGCACAGAATAAAATATGATCGAGATATACGGTGTCTGAAATTTCGGATGGACTGCGGCAAAGAAGGAGGGAAGCTGCTTTTTCTCGGCAAGCGCAAACGTGAGTCGTGGGACGCCCAAGATCGATCCGCTAAAGTAGCCGAACGTTGAGACGAGAGCTCCGAATGCGACAAGATTCGCGCCGAAATTTCCCATGATGATAGCAGCCACTGCGGCAATGGGACGCTCTTCCGAGGCAAGTGTCGGCAGGACACCGACTGCAACGACCTGCACGATACAGTAGAAGGTCGCGATAATCGCCAGCGATGCCACCAATGCGCGGGGCACGTGGCGTTTGGGATCGACGGATTCTGCGGAAGGAATCGTCACGATCTCGAACCCGCCATAGGCGAAGACGAGCAAAAACATAGCCCGCATGAAGCCTTCTGC
>JAKEEG010000021.1 GCA_022616555.1 Ignavibacteriota bacterium
AGACTTGAATTATTTAGCGAACAGTGTGCGCTTTTATTCTACACTCCGCGCTCGCCATTCCGCATTCGACCTGTGCCCCCGAGACGATTCGAACGTCCGACACGCAGTTTAGGAAACTGCTGCTCTATCCATCTGAGCTACGGGGGCAAAGAAAAGGCTAATAATTAAATTACGAAACTTTCACTGGGAGTGCAAGAAAAACGAACAATTACGGCTGGGATTTCCTCAGATATAACACGCCAAGCGGAGGAAGTGTTAGGCTTAAAGAGTAAGGACGACCATGAAACGGAATCGGCTCTGAAGGAATTCTCCCTCGGTTACCGACATTGCTCCCTCCGTAAAAACCGGAATCGCTGTTAAGAATTTCATGGTACTCACCCTGTTCCGATACTCCGATACGGTACGCCTCGCGCGGCACGGGAGTGCAATTACAAACGACGATTGTCATATTTTTCCCGTCAATGGACTTCCTGAGGAACGAAAGGACGCTCTGTGCATCATCGCGAAAATCAATCCACTCGAATCCGGCATGTGAAAAATCTACCTCATAGAGCGGTGGGCTGACTTTATAGATATCGTTCAGGTCATCAATCCAATGAGAAAGACCACTATGCAACTCGTTATTGAGCAAATGCCAGTCGAGCGAAGAATCGTGGTTCCATTCATGCCATTGACCGAATTCACCTCCCATAAAAAGAAGCTTCTTTCCGGGGAATGCATACATCAGTCCATAGAGGAGCCGGAGATTTGCGAATTTCTGCCAGACATCCCCCGGCATTTTACGAATCAGCGAACCCTTTCCATGTACCACCTCATCGTGAGAGAGTGGGAGAATAAAGCGCTCGCTGAAGGCATACAACAAGGCAAAAGTTAAATTGCTGTGGTGATACCGCCGATACACAGGGTCTTTCTCAAAATACGTGAGGATATCGTGCATCCAACCCATATTCCACTTCAAGTCGAATCCGAGACCGCCGTCATAACCAGGCCGGGTCACCGAAGGCCATGCCGTGGATTCCTCAGCAATCGTGAGAATATCCGGGTGATATTTGTGCAACACTGCATTGAGATGGCGTAAGAAATCAATGGCGTCGAGATTTTCTCTGCCCCCATATTTATTTGGCACCCATTCGCCTTCTTTGCGAGAATAGTCGAGATACAACATCGAGGCAACAGCATCCAGCCGTAAACCGTCGAGATGGTACTTTTCAATCCAAAATAGCGCGTTAGCGGTCAAGAAATTTTTGACCTCGTGCCTGCCGTAATTGAAAATATAACTGCCCCAATCGGGATGTTCTCTCATGCGCGGGTCGCTGTGTTCATACAAATGCGTCCCGTCAAACTCACCGAGCGCGTGCGAATCGCTCGGAAAATGTGCCGGCACCCAATCCAACAATACGCCAACATTGTGCCGGTGACAATAATCAACGAGATACATAAAATCCTGCGGCGATCCGAACCGACTGGTTGGAGCATAATATCCGGTTACTTGATATCCCCATGAGCCGTCAAACGGATGCTCTAGGATCGGCATAAGCTCGACGTGTGTAAATCCGCGCTCTTTGACATAGGAGACAAGCTTTGGTGCTACCTCACGGTACGTTAACCAACGGCTGCTTTCTTCGGGAACACGCGCCCACGAACCGAGATGCACTTCATAAACCGACATGGGGCTAGCGAGGTGGTCGGTTGATTTCCGTTTCTCCAACCACGCCCCGTCTCCCCACTGATATTGTGTAAGGAAATTAACGCGTGAAGCCGTACGCGGCCTATGTTCCATTTCAAATGCGTACGGATCGGACTTATCTAAGATTTTACCGCTCTTTGTTTTTATCTGATATTTGTACAGCATACCTTCCGGCAAATCGGGAATAAAAATCTCCCACACACCCGACCCTCCAAGCACCCGCATTGCATGTCGCCGCCCATCCCAATAATTGAAGTCGCCCACCAGACTTACACTGCGGGCGTCCGGAGCCCATACGGCAAATTGAATGCCATTTACACCGTTCACTTCAACAGCGTGGGCGCCGAGCTTTTCGTAGATAAAATGATGATCGCCTGCATTAAAGAGGTACAAATCGAAATCTGTCAATGTCGGGAGAAACGAGTACGGGTCATAAATAACGTCCACGGCGCCTGAGGAGTATTTTTTCTTTAAACGGTACGGGGAGATGTCAAACCAGTCGAAGATAAGTGATTCAAAAAAGCCATCTTCGCCAACTTTCTCCATCGGGTATTCGCGTTTGCTGTTGCCCTGATCAATGACCGTAGCCTCTTGGGCATCAGGTAAAAATGCGCGCACCGCGATAACATTTTTACCCTCCACATTTACTACGTGTGCGCCCAAAACCTGGAATGGGTCGTGGTGTTCAACCGAAATAATACGTCGAATATCCTCTTGTGAAACCGTAGATTTCATACCCGATGATAGAGTTTATGCGATTCAATATAGCGCTCAACTGCTGCAGGGAGAAGATGACGGACTGATTGGTTGCGCCTGACCGCATTCCGGATTTCTGAAGAGGAAATGTCCAGTAGTATACCTTGTAACCAATGCACTTGGCGCTTGCGCAAGTCGTGTTTTCCCTCTTTATCAAAACGCGCGTAAACGGCTAGTTTCGCCAGTTTGAGAATTTCGTCGTACGACTTCCAACTTTGAAACTCAGCGAAGTTATCAGATCCAATAATAAGAAAAAGTTCAGTCTTCTTGTTTCGCCTGTGAATTTCTTTCACCGTGTCAACAGTATAGGAAACACCCTTTCGTCGAATCTCGATATCGGTAACCCGGAACTGCCCTGCTCCACGTACAGCAAGACGAACCATCTTCAAGCGGTCTACTGGCTTAGTAAAAGCCTTCTTTCTCTTGTGCGGAGGAGTGCTCGCCGGGACGAAAATCACCCGGTCAAGCTTCAACTGAGCTAATGCTTGTTGAGCAATAATCAAATGACCGATATGAGGCGGGTCGAATGTCCCACCGAATAATCCTATGCGGGCGACTTTCCTCTTCGGTTCTCTTTTTTTAGATAATGCCATGCTGTTTGCTCATAGCAATATACAGATTCATCGTGTCTTCAACCATTTTATCCGCGCTGTATTTTTCACGCGCGATTGCACGAGCATTTCTGCTAACTTGCTCACGAAACGACTTGTCATCGACTAGTCTGATAATTGCTTCTGCTAACGCGCTGGGACTTTCAGGGGGCACGAGCACGCCTGTCTCGTTGTCCTGTACAATCTCCTTCGATCCATCGACTGCCGTCGCGACAATTGCTTTCCCCGCGGCGGAAGCTTCGAGAAGTACAAGCGGCAAACCTTCCCATAACGACGGTAAGACAAATATATCAAATCCAGAGAGAACATCGGGAATATCCAGTCGCGTCCCGGCGAAGTGTACCGAGGATGAAATACCTAGCCTAGTGCATTTTTCGACTAACATCTCGCTCAGCGGTCCATCACCCACAAGCACAAACCGGACATTTTTACGCTTTTGAAGTACTGCCTGGGCTGCTTCAAGAAGATACACAAAGCCCTTTTGAAAATGCAATCTACCGATTGAGCCGATGAGCACGTCGCTATCTGTACATCCAAACTCGATGCGAATCCGCTGTCGGCCTGCTGTTGTATCAAACCGGCTAACTTCAATACCGTTAGGAATTACAGCAACCTTGTTTGAATCAAATAATCGATGGTTCATTCCAAGCTCGCTGTCACCTTGCGAGACACAAATGATATACGAGGTTAAGGATAATAAGAACCTCTCGATGGTCAACAACACCCAGCGCGTTATCGGGTTTGCCCTATAAACAGCATGTATTCCATGATAAGTATGAATGCGCGCCGGCACACCCGCGAAAAAAGCGGCAAGCCGTCCCCACAAGCCTGCTGTTCCGCCGTGAGTATGAATTAACGTAAAGCGATGATCACGAAGCAAACGAACAAGTTGAAAAAACTGCACTGGTCGCAACCTGTTCTCGAGCGATACGCTGTACGTTGCTATACTTCTTTTCGAGAATTCATCAACAAGATATCCCGTTGGAGCGCAGGCTACGGACACATCAACACCTCGCCGTTTTAAGCCATCCGCAAGTAACAATACATGCCGCTGCCCCCCACCGATATAGGCATCGTCAATCAGTTCAAGTATTTTCATCGATCGAATCTGTTCGCTCAACTGCTCACCCCATGATAAAACGCTAACAGCCATTGCTGTAAAACACCATGGTGTTTCTTGTAGTAATATTTCTGGCTCGCTCGATAAATCGCACGCAAGCGAGCATTGTTCGTACCTGAAGAACTTTTCCCCAAATAATGCATAACAGTCACGTGGGGAACGAACCATACCCCCCAGCGTAGATCGCGGGCGCGTTTACACAAATCTTTATCCTCAAAATACATAAACATAGTTTCATCAAATCCGCTTAGCGAGTGAAATACGTGAGCACGAATCATCAACGCTGCACCTGTCACCCATTCGACTTTAATTGCCTTTGAGTATTTTCTCGTCAGCCAGTTTTCTACCGGCGAAAATTTCAGCCTCGCAAGCGAGTACAAGAATTTATCGAGAGCTTCTCGTGTAATGGACGGTAGTTTTCCGCACGAAAGCTGGTGAGTGCCATCATCATGGACAAATTTTGGGCCTACTATTCCAACATCTGGATGAACGCTTAAGTATTGAACAAGCGGTGTAATAATGTCTTCCTGTAACACGGTGTCAGGATTGAGAAACAGCAAATAATCGCCGCTCGCTTTCTCCGCACCGATATTGCACGCAGATCCAAAGCCTTCATTTTTTGGATTCTCAATAATTGTAATGCCACTATACTCTTTTTTAAGAAAAACAACAGAATCGTCTTCGGAAGCATTGTCAACAATGATAATTTCCGAGCCGTTTGCTTTGGTGATAGGCTCAAGGCGCGCAAGACAGTGTTTCAACACTGACAGTCCATTATAGTTTACAAGAATAATCGAGACGTCCATGCCGCTTTCGCTTTTCAAGCTGGGAACCGTTTATCATCTACAATTGAAAATATATACTTTCCGGCTTCTGAAAACTATTATGTTTCATTGGCTCCTAAATGCCAACGCGTCAGCATAGTACGAGCTAGCTCTTTATCTTTTTCATCCATCACGTAGGAGAGAAGCACAAAAATATAGATTGTCGCAACACCAAGGAGTGCCAAACCATTAACGAGTAGCGATGCCGAGAGCTCAGAAACAACAATTATAACAGCGCCAAACAGGACAAGTGCGGCGGCACCCCGCTCTATTCGGTCTCCAAACAATTCCCGCACTGTTAACCCCGACAAGCGCTTCAGAGTTAGCGAAAGGAACAGTAGGTCGGCAATTGTAATAATTCCTTTCGCAACCGCAGCCCCAATAATCCCAAAAGCAGGAACGAGCCATAAACAAAGCCCTGCAAAGACCAAGAGTATCACGATGTCAAATTTCGCCTTAAGGTCGGGTCTGCCGAAGCCGTGTACCGCCGAAAAAGGAATATAGGCAAACGCGTGGAATAGGAACGCTAACGTTAAAATCTGGAACACCGTTTTCCCTTGGCTGGTAAACTCTGCCCCCAGCCATAAGGAGAGAATTTCTTCAGCGTAAATGGTAAAGATCAAAATCAGAGGACCAAGGCTAAGCATGAGATACTTTACCGGTCTTGAAACAAGTTGCTGCACTCTTGTTTTATTTTCTACTCCAACATAGCTAAACGCGGGGAATAATGTTACGGCTAAACTCGCTGGAAGTATAATTAAGCGAGAGATCATCTCAAAAGGTATTACGTAGTACGTCAGCAAGCCAATAGAGAGAGAAGAGGCAATAACAAAACGTTCGAAGTACATTAACAGAGGGGCAGCAAAGCTTGAGACCATTACCCATCCACCGAAGGAAAACAGTACACGGATCAACGAACGCTCGAAAGCTATCTTCCGTAATTGTGGTGTCAATCGAAGATTGAGTATCAGTAAAGAAACGAATGTGCCGAAAGAACCGAGCATGAGCAATACCACAATGCCCACCAAATTCATCCCGACAGATACGCCAAACGCGGGTATCAGAAAAGTCAATGATCCAAAAACGATCTTAACCACATTCGCGGCATCAAACCTCTGTGTTGCTTCCAACACGCCTCTGAACGACCCCGAAACCAAAACTACGGGTATGAGGAATGGGAAAAGGTAAAAAATCTGCATTGCCTCTTCACGCAAATACTCCGGAATTGTTAAGACGTGTTCGACCAGCAGAGGAATAAATGCTACGACGATGGCCGTACCACAAATTCCAAAGAAGGTCTGAATAACAACAGCCGTCCAAACGATTTTAGGGAGATTGTTTTGCCCGCCTTTACCCAACTCTTCTGCAACAAACTTTGTTGTTGCTCTGCCCAGCCCCACATCGAAAATAGTGAAGTATCCAAGTAACGACCACAACAATGACAACAAACCGAACCGGTCTGAACCAAGCTTTGCTACAACAAAGGGTATGGTCACAAGCCCTATCAGAAGCGGAAACACCTGTCCAACAAGATTAAAAATTGTATTACGTGCAAGAAGGGTTTTAGAAATTACAGGGGTAGGATTCATACTGTTTCAAAAAACATGATTTACAGCAAAGAAACTCGAACGGTCTGACAAAAATAAAACGAGACACAACTTCAGGGATTATTTTGTTCCGTCCTGAGCTTCTTCAATGCTCGTAGCACCGTATCAAGATCTTTATCGCCACGCCCTGAGAGATTGACGACGAGTACTTTATCTCCCCCCATTTTTGGCGCTTCCCTCAGAACGTACGCCAAGGCGTGTGATGATTCGAGTGCTGGGATAATGCCTTCGAGCTTACAGAGGAGCTCGAATGCTTCCAGCGCTTCTTCATCAGTCGCCGAAGCGTACTCGACGAGGCCCTTGTCTTTCAAATAGGAATGCTCCGGACCTACCCCCGGGTAATCCAAGCCTGCAGAAATAGAATGCGCATTCTGAACTTGTCCATTCTCGTCTTGCAAAAGATATTGCATCGCTCCGTGCAATACTCCGGGACTACCCTTCGTGAGAGACGCGGCATGCTTTTCGGTATTCAATCCCAATCCTGCGGCTTCAACGCCAATAAGTTTAACGTTGGGAACATCTTCGAGAAACGGATAAAACATGCCGATCGAATTGCTCCCGCCGCCGACACAGGCGACAATTTTATCCGGCAGTTTGCTCTCCGCTTCGAGAATCTGCTCGCGCGTTTCAATTCCGATAATACTTTGAAAATCGCGCACGATCATCGGATACGGGTGCATCCCGACGACTGAACCAATAATATAAAACGTCGATTCAACGTTTGTGACCCAATCCCGAATTGCTTCACTGGTCGCATCCTTCAGAGTGCGGCTTCCACTTATCACTGGAGTAACTTCTGCCCCAAGCAGGCGCATGCGCGTTACATTGGGCGCCTGGCGTTGCATATCCTCTTCGCCCATGTACACCACACACTCCAAGCCGAACAGCGCACACACTGTAGCAACTGCCACGCCGTGTTGTCCCGCCCCGGTCTCGGCAATGATTCGTTTTTTCCCCATCTGCCGCGCCAAGAGCACCTGTCCCACCGTATTGTTGATTTTATGAGCGCCAGTATGGCACAAGTCTTCGCGCTTCAAATATATTTTGCTACCGCCACAATGTTGAGAAAGCCGCTCGGCATGATAAAGAGGCGTAGGCCTTCCTACATAGTGCTTCAGGTATTTACGAAATTCTTTAATAAAGTCGGGGTCTTTGCGAACCACTCGATATACACGGTCGAGTTCGTTCGCGGCAGGAATCAACGTCTCAGGGATAAAACGCCCACCATATATCCCATAGTGGCCGTTAAGATCCGGTAAAGCCTCGTGGGGTTTTGTTCTATTACTCATTGTCCTCTTGCGCATCTTCATTGTACGAAAGTTGAACACTTTTGGCACGGGCAATAAAATCCACTATCTTCGTATGATCCTTTTTTCCGGGGTGTTTCTCTGTTCCGCTGCATACGTCGACACCATAAGGATGAACAAAGCGAACAGCTGCTTCAACATTATCGGGCGTTAATCCGCCGGAGAGAATGATCCTGCCGTAATCCTTCGCCTTCACTGCTATATTCCAATTGAACGTTTGTCCTGTCCCGCCATACAATGTATCGTGATGTGTGTCCAAAAGGAACGCATCGACAACATAATTACGCATGACTTCTACGTCAAAATCATTCATAACTCGAAAAACTTTGATAGCGCTCACTTCATAGTCAATAAGATCGTCCGGGCCTTCTGTACCGTGTAGTTGGACGGCGCTTAACTTTGCTGCTGAAATGACGTCATGAATGTATCTCTGGTCGGCTTTAACGAACACACCGATCTTGGAAACATGCTCTGGTAATCTCTGAATGATATCAGCGGCTTCCTCGGGTTTGATAAAGCGGGGGCTCTTTTCATAAAAATTAAAACCCAGAGCGTGAGCACCGCACTTGACGGCAAATTTAGCATCCTCAAGATTTGTGATGCCGCATATTTTGATAAACAATTCTTGCATTACGCTTGCTTGATCTGTTGTAAAGTTTTTTTCCTATTCGATGACAACATCAGTCCCTCTCCAACGAGAACAGCGTCGAATCCGGCTTCACGCAGTACAAGTGCATCCTTCGAATCAGCGATGCCGCTTTCGCTTACCGTCACTGCCTCGGATCGTATCAACGGCTTTAACCTGAGCGAGGTATCCAGCGATACATTGAATGTTCCAAGGTCCCTGTTGTTGACGCCGATAATCTCAGCTTGAATCGCATTCACACGTTGTACTTCATCCGCAGAATGTACCTCCACAAGCACATCCATGCCAACTGATCGCGCAAGCCTGTAGAACTGCTCTAATGCCTTTTGGGAAAGTGCGCTGACAATCAACAAAATCGCGTCTGCACCGATGCTGCGGGATTCATATACTTGATATTCATCGATGATAAAATCCTTCCGCAATACTGGAATACTCGCCGCCGACTTAACCGCTTGGATATATGTCGGATCCCCCTGAAAAAACTCCGAGTCCGTTAAAACCGAAAGCGCTGCAGCGCCATGACTCTCAAACTCTTGCGCAAGCGAAGCTGGGTGAAATTCTTTCACCATCATTCCCTTTGACGGCGATGCTTTTTTAATTTCCGCAATCACCGATAACCCGTGGCCACGCAAAGAATCTCGGAAAGGACGAACAGGTGGGGCCTGCTCGGCCCGGCGTTTCATCTCACTCAACGATACGACATTGCGGGCTTGATCTATTTCCTTCCGCTTGTGCTCTAATATCGTCTGTAGAATACTCACACTTGCCCCGCGTCCTTCTCGTGTGACAGTCGCTTGTAACGTATTTGTTTTAGCCTGCGTCCGCGCTTGCTAGTTACCGTGAATATCATATCGCCCTGTTGGATTTCCTCGCTCAGTTCCGGCAAGCGCCCGGTGATTTTTTGGAGAAAGCCCGCCAGCGTCTCATAATCCGCTGCGTCCGGCACGTTAGCTTTGAATTGCTCATTGAAATCATAAATGCTCATATTGGCGTCGACGATGACGGAGCCATCGCTCGCTGTTTCCGATGCCCGGTGCACTTCGTCGTACTCGTCGTGAATCTCGCCAACAATTTCCTCAACTATATCCTCAACAGTCACCAAACCTTCTGTGCCTCCGAACTCATCAATAACAATACCAAGATGAATCTTCTGCTGTTGAAACTCGCGTAAGAGCTGACTGATTTTCTTTGATTCAGGTACAAAATAAGCCGGTCGGATAAGGTCGTGCAAGACAATAACGCCCGGATGTTCTATCAAACTTAACAGGTCTTTGCTGTAGACAATTCCAACGATGTGGTCGATAGTTCCCTTGTACACCGGAAGCCGTGAGTATCCCTGGTCGATCACAGTGCGGATTAATTGACCATGAGGCATCATAATGTCAAGCGCCACAATATCCGGACGCGGCACCATGATTTCCTTCACCGTGGTATCGGAAAATTCAAAAATGCTCTTAATCAATTCGTGCTCGGTTTTGTCGAGTGCACCGCTATGCGAGCCGGCTTCGAGTACTTGCTTCAACTCATCTTCTGAAAGATGAGCCCGGAGCACACCGCTTTTGATCAAGAGTTCTTTAAAGAATTGCGTAAGTGGTTTCAACAAGTGTTTTTCTTGTTTGTTAGCTGTTTGATGCCTCAACCCAATCGCTCAGTTTTTGTTTCGCTGCACCGGAATCAATAACCTCCGCTGCCCGGCGGATCCCATCATCGAGCGTGTTCGCCTTACCGGCTACATATAACGCCGCCCCTGAATTGAACAAGACGATTTCGCGCATCGGACCATCTTGCCCATTCAATATCTCTCGCACGATAACTGCATTCCGCTCGCTGTCACCGCCTCGCAGGTCTTCAGCTGTTGCTTTTCGTAGCCCAAGTTCGTGAACATCAATCGTGTATGTATGGACTTTCCCGTCTTTGAGTTCGCTCACCTTGCTCCAGCCGGTCGTCGAAAATTCGTCTACGCCACCCTCTCCATGCACCACAAGTGCATGCCTTCCTCCAAGTCCATTCAGCACGTTCGCCAATGTCTCAGTCAACGCCGGGTTGAACACTCCCAACACTTGACGTTTTGCTCCCGCTGGATTCGTCAAAGGTCCCAAGATGTTAAATATCGTGCGCACGCCAAGCTCCTTGCGCACAGGAGCGGCATGTTTCATCGCTCCATGCATTAACGGCGCGAACATAAACGTTATTCCAACTTCATCCAGTGTTCTTGCTGATTGTTCTGGCGTCGCTTCAATGTTCACCCCAAGCGCTTTAAGAACATCTGCGCTCCCGCATTTGCTGGAAACAGCGCGGTTGCCGTGCTTCGCTACAGCCGCGCCGCCGGCGCTGGCTACAATCGCCGCTGTTGTAGAAATATTGAATGTGCCGGACGTATCACCACCTGTGCCGCAGGTATCTATCACGTCCTCTCGCTTCGTCGTAATCCGCACGGATTTTTCGCGCATCACCCTAGCACATCCGACAATTTCATCTACCGTCTCTCCCTTCAAACGCAACCCCATCAAAAATGCCGCGATTTGCGCATCGGTCGCCTCACCGGACATAATCTGGCTCATCGAGGCATGCGCCTCATCCTGTGTCAGATCCTGCTTATTGGAAAGCTTTATGATTGCTTCTTTCAGCATTGCTGGTTACGGAAGCTTCCTCTTAAACTCTTGGTATCGCGCTTCAAAAATTTTGGCGTCGTCCCGCTCGGAGATGTTCCACTCTTTTAACAACTTTTCGACATTTTCAATTCGATCCTGGGGTAACGGATGTGTGGAAAGCAAACGTTCAAATGAGCCGCCCTTGCGTCCGGCAGATATTTTTTCGAAAAAATATCTGATGCCTCCAGGATAATATTCTGTTGAGCGCAGATACTTCATTGAATAGGTGTCTGATTCGATCTCGTCATCGCGGCTGTTCTTTAACAGCGCCAACCCGCCGAATAAATTCCCTGCGATCTCTGCCGCTTGATTTGGGTTTTGACCGAGAACAACCCCCAACAGTATTTGTACACCCAACGCACTCGTCATGCGTCGAGTCGCGTGACGGCGTTCCGCGTGGCCAATCTCATGCCCCAAAACACCCGCAAGCGTTGCCTCGTTATCGACAAATTTTAGTAAACCAGTGTAAACATAGATATAGCCACCGGGAGTGCAAAAGGCATTAATCGTGCTATCATCATGGATAATTTCAAACGTATAAGCATAAATACCGCGTTTGGTGATTTCTGGCGATGCGAGTATCTGCTTGCCCATGCGCTCCACATATTCTTTCACATCAGGTCGATTCTTCAGAATCGGGTATTCCTTCGGGTTCTTCCGTATCTCCTCGTCAACTTGCTTCCCGAGCTCAACATCTTTCGAGTCAGGAAACAAATTCACTCCCAGCGACCCTGCACAATTCAAAGATACAAGGGCTGAGAAAAGGCAATAAAGAAGAACGTTCTTAAATCGTTTCATCTATTCTTCCTCACTAATAAAATACTTGCTCTAAACATAAACCTTTCGCCGGTGCCGCCATCCCCGCTTCCCGCCTGTCTTTAGCAGCGAGAATCTCTTGAAATTCCTCAATACTTGTATATCCTCGCCCAACATCAATCATCGTCCCAACCAACGCTCTCACCATGCCGTGTAAGAACCTGTTGGCGGTAACATCAAATTCCAGTCTAGAATCTACAAATTTCCATTCAGAGGATTGGACAACGCACCGATAATGTTCAACGTCTGCTTCCACTTTGCAAAAGGATTGAAAATCGTGCTCCCCTTGAATGGCCGAAGCACAATGCTCCAATTTCTCGGTGTCCAACACATACCCTACGTGCCAAGCGAAGTTCCTCAAGACGGCAGTCGGCTTCTGAACGATTGAGTACACATAGCGCCGCCCTTTCGCACTATAACGCGAATGAAACTCTTCCGCCACATGTTCGGCTCCAAGAACGACGATATCATCTGGGAGCACACCATTCAGGCTTTTTAACAGTTGCACAACATCTACAGATTTTGGAACCAAAAAATTCGCTATCTGCCCACGAGCGTGTACACCGGAATCTGTTCGCCCTGCCGCATTCGTTTTGCATTGTATTTGGAGAATCTGCTGTAGACTTCGCTCAAGTTCGGCCTGCACGCTCCTGCCATTTGGCTGCACCTGCCAGCCCACAAAGTTTGTTCCATCGTACTCAAGCGTTAATTTGATATTCTGCACGGCTGTCTACTAACAAAAAATCCCGCTCATCGGGCGGGATGCTCAGGTTTTGCTCTCCTCATCACTTAAAATTCTTTTGAGAACCTTATTTCCAATCCATGAGCATCCTGAACACCACCTTGAACTCCTGCACCCATCTGCCACATTCCCTTGTATGTTTCCTGCGAGCCGGAACGGGCGGCAGCCCTTCCGGCGGAGAAAGCTGAGATGATTCTGTTAATCACCAGTGCACCGACGACAAAAGATGCATTCTCATACATTTCATCGCTTGCAATCCTCAACTCTCGAAATTGCACACGCTTCGCATTGCTTTCCCATCGCCAGTTAAAGTCAGCGCTGAGATACATCGCATCATATTCCCTGGCTCGTAGTCGGGCTTGGTTAAACTCATCCATGCTGAGAAAATTGCCGATGTTCACGTCGAATTCGTTGTCCTTACCGCTGAAATCTGCTCCAGCATGGCGTTGCGCGAACGATCGAGCATCCTCGCGAAGCCAATCGCCGCGTAATTGGAACGCCCCGTAGGATAACCAAAGAGCACCATCAGCTAGGAGGAAGTATTTTCCAGTTTCAAAATTCCCAGCGTACCATTCTCCCGCACCCGGTAACACCAACGAGAGGAGAACTGCAACTGTTGCGGATTTGGAATCGTCGTTTGGTTGCGGTTGCTGAGCACTCCAATGGAGCGGTTGCCGCTCACCAGGCGCTTTCAATCGTAATTCTTCCGGTACCTGTCCAAACATTGAACAGACACATACCATCAAACACATGAATAGTACAATGATTTTTCTCATGCGTAAACGCTTTCTACTTCCTGGGATTTCTCCGCAACGACAGCACCTGAACACGCTTCGTGGTCAGCACCGGTAATAAGCACGGGCAAAATTTTATTCGTCAGGTTGTCCTCAGAATCCACGACAACCCGAACATACTCGCTTGATAAACCAGTTGCTCGTCCATGCTGTGTTTCCGACTCAAACAACACGTTGGCTGTTTTACCGATAAACGACTCATGGAACACCCGGCGCTTTTTCATGCTAAGGATTCTTAGCCGCTCATTCCGTTCGAAACGCACACGCGGCTCTACTTGTTCCGGCAGTGTTGCCGCCACAGTATTTGGGCGCTCGGAATACGTAAACACATGCAGATACGATACAGGAAGCTCATTCAAGAACCTGTATGTCCGCTCGAACAATTCGTCGGTTTCTCCGGGAAATCCCGTTATCACGTCAACACCAATTCCCGCACTGGGATAAACTGATTTAATGCGTTCAACTCTGCTTGCGTACCAATCAGTTAAATATCGCCTTCGCATATTCCGAAGAACATCGTCAGTGCCGGACTGTAAGGGAATATGAAAATGCTTGCAGAGCTTTTCGGAATCAAGCCAGAAATCAATTAATTCATCCGAGAGCAAATTCGGCTCGATAGAGCTGACACGAATGCGCTCTAGTCCATCGACCTTCACCATCTCTTGCAAGAGAACAAGCAAGCTAGTCTGATTCTTCTTACCGTAGTCTCCCACGTTTACACCGGTCAGAACAATCTCCTTGTACCCTTGCGCGACAACCTCCCTTGCCTCTTTGATAATTTCAGAAACCGATACACTGCGGCTTGCGCCGCGAGCGAGAGGGATGGTACAAAAAGCGCACGTATAATCGCAGCCATCTTGAATCTTCAGGAACGCTCTCGTCCGGTCTGTGAATCCGATCGACGACGCATGTCCGAAGTTATCAACCTCTTGTATCGGAGTAACAGCAACCTGAGCTCGTGAGCGCTTTTGTAAATCACCCGTATAATCAAACAGGTTGAATTTTTCCTTGGCGCCGAGCACAAGATCCACGCCTTCAATCGTCGCTATTTCCTCCGGCTGCAACTGCGCGTAACAACCTATGACTGCCACGAACGCGTTAGGCGAATGGCGCAGCGCCCGACGAACAATCTGCCGGCACTCCCGATCGGCGCGCTCCGTTACACTGCATGTATTTATCACGCACACCTCTGCAGGCTCGTCGATACCAACCACGCTGTATCCACGCTGGGAAAACTGGCGGCCTAACGTCGAGCTTTCTGCGAAGTTCAGTTTACAGCCCAGAGTATGGATGGCAACTCGTTTCATTCGTTAAATGGAAAAAGAGCTGCCACGAAGTTCGGATGGCAACGCCAACCCTTCGAGACAACTCTTTCCCAAGTTGTGCATACGATTATGATTGACTCGAATGATCCCGTACAGATTGTTCCGGTATCGAAACAGGCGTTGAAAGAACGTCTTTCAGCGTCATCGGCGTCAGTTTATGTGATGAAACATAATTGTCGATGAGCTGTTGTTCTTTCCCGCGCAAGTACTCGAGGACCGAGAGAACAATCTTCTTGCTATCCTTATCGAATTCAATGACCTTCAACGGCAGGTCGTTTCCAACCGGAAAAGATTCCGTCGGGTTCTTAATCGGCGTCTGAGATAACTGCGACAACGGTACAAATCCGTCAACACCGAGGGGCAGCTCCACAATGACACCCTTCTCTACGATGCGGACAACTTTGCCTTCGACCTCAGTCCCGATTTGATATTTCGACGCAAACGCTTCCCACGGGTTATCCTGAACCTGTTTGTGCCCGAGAGAGATACGGCGCTGATCAACGTCAATGGCAAGAATCACAACATCGATCTTATCGCCCTTCTTTACCACTTCCCCGGGATGACGAATCTTCTTCGTCCACGAGAGGTCCGAAATGTGCACCAATCCGTCTACGCCTTCCTCCAGCTCGACAAACACGCCAAAGTTCGTCAAGTTACGAACAGCGCCACTGTGCTTCGAACCGACCGGATATTTCGCGAGCAAAGTCTTCCATGGATCCGGCTCTAGCTGTTTCATACCCAGAGAAATTTTCTTGCCTTCCTTATCAAGCGAGAGAATGACAGCGTCGACCATCTGACCCATCGACACCATCTGCGAAGGGTGCTTCACGTGTTGCGTCCAGCTCATTTCGGAAATGTGAATCAACCCCTCGATGCCTTTTTCAATTTCGACAAACGCTCCGTAGTCGGTCAGCGAGACAATTCTGCCATTAATCTTCGTGCCAACCGGATATTTAAGCTCGACGTTCTCCCACGGATGCGGCAATAGTTGCTTGATGCCGAGAGAGATGCGTTTCTTTTCCTGGTCGAAATCCAATACGACGACGTTAACAGTTTGGTCCAACTTCACGACTTCCGACGGATGATTGACACGGCCCCATGAGAGGTCTGTAATGTGCACCAATCCATCTACACCGCCAAGGTCGACGAACACGCCGAAATCAGTAATTGCTTTGACATGCCCTTCGAGGATTTGTCCCTTCTCCAAGCGCTCGAGAATCGCTTTACGCTGTCCGGAAAGCTCTTCCTCAACAAGGACCTTATGACTGACAACAACATTTTCTGAGGGATGGTTGACCTTCACGACGCGGAAATCCAACTCCCTGCCGATGAACGCGTCGAAATCGCGAACCGGCCGCACATCGATCTGCGAGCCGGGAAGGAACGCGTCGATGCCCATCAAATCGACAACGATACCGCCTTTTGTTCGCCGCACACATCTGCCCTTGAGCACTTCGCCTGTCTCGAACGCTTTCGTCACGCGCTCCCAAATACGCATGAAATCCGCGCGTTTGCGCGATAACACGAGCTGACCGTCGTTATCTTCAACCGACTCAAGGAAAACCTCTACCGAGTCTCCAATTTTTAAATCGCTAAGATTGGGAAATTCTGAGACAGAAATCTGGCCTTCCGACTTGAAGCCAATATCGACTGTAACCTGGGATTCGCCGATGTGCACCACGCGGCCGCGCACAATCTCACCCTGGCTGATCTTCGCCAGCGTTCCCTCATACATTTTTTCGAGTTGTTTGTATTCGCTCTCCGAATATTCTCGCTCATCGAGTCCATTCGAAGATGTTATTGCCTCAACCATTCAACCTCCAGAGAAACTTTCCGCTTACGCGGATGAAGACCTCTCCTTGTTCTTATCCGACGCCAGTCATCAGCACGCCGAATAAAGACACGAATCGGCCCATACCTTTAAGTGATTGGATCCGTGATATATGATGACTGCGAACAGGCGCTGACAGCGCCGGTTCTCTGATGAAACACTCTTGAAGCCTCAGCTAACCCTGTGCAAGCTGCGGCACGAATTTCTCCTCAATGGCATGCTTCACATTCATCATCAACCATTGCGGTGTAGAGGTAGCGCCGGTGATGCCGACAGTGTCAACGCCGTCGAACCACTCGGGCTGTAACTCAGGGATATCCTCGATAAAATACGTGCGAGGATTCGCTTCTTTCGTAATCTCGTACAACACTTTGCCGTTCGAACTATGCCGCCCGGCTACAAAAATGACAACGTCGTTGGCTTTCGCGAACTCACGGATTTTCTTGTCTCGCCCGGAAACTTGCCCACATATCGTATCCTTCGCATGGAAACCGATTGCCTCGTCCTCGATAGATCCGACGACAAGTTCCTTGACGCGCTTACTCAACTCTTCCTTAATCTTGTAGAACGTCGGCTTGTCCATCGTCGTCTGGGAGAACAACACGGTCTTACGGTCGAGTTTCACATTGTCGATTTCTTCAACCGATTTAACGACAACTGCTTCGCCGTTTGTCTGCCCAACCAAGCCAATGACTTCGGCATGGTCCTTTTTGCCGAAGACAACGATCTGATAGCCGTCCAAATAAAATTTTCTAATGCGCTCCTGCACCTTGGTCACCACCGGACAGGTTGCATCGATAATCGTAATGCCAAGCTCCTCCGCCTTCTTGTACGTCGATGGCGGCTCACCGTGAGCGCGAATCAGGACTGTCTTGCCTTTGAGACTTTCGAGATCCTGGTGCTTTACCGTCTTCAGTCCTTGCTCGCCGAGGCGCTTAATCTCCATCGGGTTGTGGATGATGTCGCCCAGCGAGTACAGCTCATTGGATTCCGTAAGCTCCTGCTCGGCAATGTCAATCGTGCGAACAACGCCCCAGCAGAACCCTGAAAATTTATCTATTGTAACAGTCACTTCGTCTTCGTTCCTTTAACCAGCTCTTCAGCCCTCCGAACTATAAACTCTACTTGTTCGTCCACGGTTAGCTTCGACGTATCTAACTCCATCGCGTCGTGCGCTTTTTTCAGAGGACTGACTGTGCGCGTTGAATCCCTTCTATCGCGCTCTTGAATCTCTTCAATCAGCGCGTGCTCATCAACCCCAACGCCCGCATGTTCCAGTTCCTTCTTACGCCTGCGCGCCCTTTCGGCAACGTCAGCGACCATATAGATCTTCAACTCTGCGTTCGGCAACACCACTGTGCCGATATCGCGTCCCTCCAGCACGACGCCGCCTTCTTTCGCCATCCGTCTCTGCTCGCGCACCATAACATCGCGCACCACCTGGTAACTACTGATATGGCTGACGCTTTTTGTCACGTTAGGGAGACGGATAGCGTCCGACACATCCTTATCATCAAGGTACACTGTATTCCCACGTGGACTTCGCTCTAAACGGATATGCGTTTTTTCCGCGAGCTTTTGGATCCTGTCCACCGCATCGAGGGGTATCTTCTCTTCCAACACTTTCCACGTTATCGCCCTGTACATGGCCCCAGTATCGATGTGCAAATACCCTAACCGCTCAGCAACCAGCCGCGCTGTCGTGCTCTTGCCCGAGGCCGCCGGACCATCGATTGCGATAACGATTTTCTTCACGTTTATATTCGAGTGTATAATATAACGAATAAATACAAGACGAGCAACCGCAATTTCCCTGCGCCACAATGGCTTCAGACTTGCCCCGAGCCTGTCGAAGGGTGCACACGTTTCGTTTTTGTGCGAATTTCAGCTATCTTTTTAGCAATGCGAAAGCTTACACATGACGAAATTGCCCAGAAACGGCTTCAGCTGGAAAACGTTTCCGATAATCACCGCATTCCCCTTACTGTGCTCGTTGATAACGTGCGCAGTCTCTATAATGTCGGGTCGATATTCAGGATTTCCGACGGGGTGATGATTCAAAAGCTGATCCTCGCCGGATATACACCCCATCCGCCGCGCAAGGAAATCGAAAAGACAGCACTCGGATCGACTAAGAGCGTTCCCTGGGAATACGTTAAAAATCCAGTCGACGCAATCCTACGATTAAAAGAACAAGGGGTAAAAATCTGCTGCCTCGAACTCACCAACGAGAGCGTCTCGTATACATCCCTGCAGCCACGCGACTTTCCGCTATGCCTTGTTATCGGAAACGAAATCGTAGGCGTCAACAAACAAATAGTAGAACTTTGTGATTCAGCGATTGAGATTCCCATGCACGGTATCAAACAATCGCTCAACGTCGCGGTTGCGTACGGCATTGCTGTCTTTGAGCTTGCTCGTATTTGGCGCTCGGATCAAACATCAAACGCCAAAGTAAAGTAATCCTGCTTTTCATGGGTGTGAATCCTCAACACGCCGGCGCGCACAAGCTGTATGAGGATCCGCGATGCGCGGCGGTTGGAGATGTTCACCAAATCGCCGAACTCCTTCACCGTTATTCGTTCCTTTTCTCCTAAATAGTCCAGCAGACGACGCTCCGGCTCGCCAATGGAAATCCGTAACGGCGGCGCGTCGGGACTCTCAGCCTCGAGTATTCGCACAACCTCCTTGCTGGCAAGGACTGTCTTGTCCTTTACGCGTATAAATACTCTGGTTTCCTCCTCTCCATTACCGTTACTGCTCTCCACAACATGATGCGGCTTTTGAGAACTCTCGCTGACGTCTACGACTATAACGTCCTTTCCTTTGTAAGGAACAATTTCAATCCTCGGTACCACCGGCGGGTCGCAGTAAAAAGACCCGGCGGTTTCAATCATCTCCACTTCCGTCTTTTCGCTTTCCACACCCACGATTGAACCATCGTCATCCACGCCGAACAAAATTTTCCCGCCCTTTGTATTTGCAAAGGCGGTAAGCGCCTTCGCGATTTTGATGGGAGAGGAAACTTTTCGCTTGAACTCTACTTCAAACCCTTCGCCTTCTTCTACAAGATTGTCGATGTCTTTGTAACGCATATTTCAGTTTTGATGTGAGTATTACTTCCTTTTTTCAAACGGGTCAAGCATATCCAATCGTCGACCTGCAGCTGACGCTTTGATCAGCACGTCCAGCCTGCGGTGCTGAGTCTCTTCCTGTTTCGCGCTCGTCACCCAATGGCTGAAAACCCTCTTGTAATACGGTGCTTGCACTTCAAAAAACTCCCATGCTTTTTTGTTTGCCTTAAACTTTATCCCTAGCTCGCCGTCAATAGTTGCCGTTTTCCGCTCGAACGAATACCGCTTCGTCTTTTGTTGATCGCGTGCGTTGAAGACTTTCAATCCCGACGAGTGCATCTTTCCCAATTTTATCAACTCTTTCGCCCGCTTGGTATTAACATCACTCCAGTAGCTTTTCTTCTTGCGGGGAGTAAACCTCATAATATAGCTTTCGTCATCCGTTCTCTTTCGTACGCCGTCTATCCAACCAAAACAAAGCGCCTCATCCAACGCCTGCTTGTATGTAACGCTCTGCTTACCCGAGGCGACATTGTAAAAGCCCACCCACATTTCAGTGAGCTTATCATAGTTCTTCTTATACCACTGTCGTAACTCTGATTGGGACTTGAAGAAAATGGGTTTGGCGCGATGTGTCAAATTCATAGCGAATCAGATTTTATCAAAGTATCAATTTGAACCGTGTCCGGCAATAGGGGCAATCACTCCATGGCTAAACTATCCAAGGGTAGCTCAAGACTATCCATGCCCAAGCTATCAACCCCAACACTGTCAGGCTCACTCAGCCCATCCACCCAGCCTCTCGCGTTCATCCTGGCAAGAACAAGATCCTTCCTGCGAACAACCGCGCGCGAATCCGAATCGGCCCTGTAGCGCTTGGGGCTGGGAATAACCGCCGCGAGCCGAGCCCCCTCCTCGCGAGTAAGTTCCGATGCCGATTTCCCAAAATACTGCTGAGAAGCGGCTTCAATGCCATAAATGCCATCGCCCCATTCGATGACATTCAGGTAAATCTCAAGAATTCTTGACTTGCTGAGTGTATTTTCCATCTTCCACGTTAAGATCCACTCCTTCAGCTTTCGCACCGGGTTTTTGGATGGCGAAAGATAGAGATTTTTGACAAGCTGCTGTGTAATGGTACTGGCACCTCGAGAAAAACGAAATTCTTTAATATTTTTCCAAAACGACTCGCGAAATTCAAACCAATCGAATCCGTCATGCGACCAAAAAGTTCCGTCTTCGGCAACAACAACTGCCTGCACGGCATGCGATGGTATTCTATTGAACGGCACCCACGTCTGACGTTTTTTAAATTTCCTTCCATTGGCTACTGCTGCATTTGCTGCGAACTGCATGAAAGCCGTTTCCGTCGGGTTCGTGGCCTTCAGGCGCTCTATATCCCCGTACGGCAGCGCCGCTACTTCAATACCGAGGTAAAGTGCGATTAGCAGGAAAAAAGTCTTCCACTTATTATGCCTCGCTACATCAAGAATGCTTCTCCGTGGGCTGCCATGCTGTTTTTCTTCTACCTCAAAGTTTTCCATCGGAAGCTAGGATAACGAAATGCACTGGCGTGCATTCGGAAAAATGAATTAACAACTCAACGAACGTTTCGTGCTGTCGAGAAAGCTCTGCAACATCACCGCGGCCGCCATAGCGTCGACAATACCTTTCTTCTGGCGGTCGCTTTTCTTTGTTCCCATAGAACGCAAAGTTTGCTGCGCGATGGTGCTGGTAAACCGTTCATCCCACACTACTACCTCGCGCCTCGATTCTTGTTTCAACCGCTCAATAAATACTTCGACTTCTTGTGCTTTTTGCGCTTTTTGGCCTTTCAAATTTAACGGCATGCCGACAACGATAAGATGAACAGCCTGTGCATCAAGTATTGTATTGAGCTTCATCCAGAATTCGCCGTTGTTCATCAGAGTCTCGTACGGCTGGGCAGTAATTCCCAGCGGATCACTCAGCGAGAGTCCGATTCGCACTGTGCCGTAATCTATTCCTAATACTCGTTGTTGTTCCATTATTTCTTTCCATCCAACGAGGAGCTTAAAAATTTCTTCAGCAGTTTTCCCGGCTTAAAATGTGACTTCCGGTGTTGGGGAACGTAAATCGTTTCTCCTGTTTTGGGGTTGCGCGCCTTTGGTTTCGATTTTGTCACCTTCACTTCAAACACACCGAAATCCCGAAGCTCCACACGAAGCTCCGGGTCCGCTTTCATCAATGTTTCGCGCAATGCCTGGAACATTGCGTCTGTCCATTTCATCGCCGCTGGAATTTTCTCGCCGCGGAGTTCCGCCACGCGCTGTGCGATATCCCGCTTTGTGTATGTCTTGGTACGCTGTGATGCCATACGTTATCCCAGGAAACGCTCAGCCATGGTTACTCCGCGAACCTTACGAATTTTTTCTAGAATTCTGCTGAGGTGCTCTGTATTCTTCACATAAAGAATAATCTGCCCGATAAACATTTGATCTTTCGTATCAACGTTGACGCTCCGAATATTCGTATCCAAATATGACGAAATGGCGTGTGTGATATCGCTCAGAAGCCCCGGCCGGTCGCTTCCCGAAATATTAATCGCAGCGATAAAATCCGCTCCGTTTGCCGAGGGCCAGGAGACCTCTACTACGCGCTCGCTAATCGTCATCCGCATGGTGATGATGTTTTTGCAATCTTTGCGGTGAATTTTTATCCCTTCACCTATTGTCACAAACCCGACGATATCATCTCCGGGAATCGGGTTGCAGCATTTCGCATACTGGTGCATGAAGCTTTCATCCGTACCGAAAACGGAAATGCCTTTCGCCACATCTCGAGCGGTGCGAATGAATTTCGAAAACAAGGACTTAGGCTCTTCAGGTCCTGCCTTGCCGGTCACATCCTCCGTGGCGCGGCGCTGGATGTCAACCAGTTGTGCGATCACCGCATCGATATCCAATCTTTCTTCGGCGATGGCAAGATAAAACCTCTGCACGTTATCGAACTTAAGAGTTTGCACAAGCTTGTTAAAATCATCCTCCGCAATGCGCACTTTTTGACGCTTCAGCTTTTTCTCCCATAACTCCTTGCCCTGGACCGAAACGCGACGCTGCTCCTCTTTGATCCATTTCCGTATCTGCGCCTTGGCTTTGTGTGTGACAACAAACTGCTCCCAGTCGGCATTTGGAGTTTGGTTTTTCGAGGTAATAATCTCAACTTGGTCGCCGCTGCGCAAAAGAGTATTGAGCGGCACAATGCGTCCGTTAACTTTCGCGCCGATACAATGCCAGCCGATGTCGGAATGTATCTCAAAAGCAAAATCCACCGGTGAAGCATTACGCGGCAAAATTTTTAACTCGCCTTTTGGGGTAAAGACGTAAATTTCATCCTGGTACAAGGCAAGCTTGAAACTCTCCATCAGCTCTCTTGGCGCTTCGTCCGATTTTTGCTCGAAGATCTCTCGAACCCAGTTCACCCAGTTTTCCAGCTCGGCATCAATCGGCGTTTTGTTTTCCTTGTACATCCAATGCGCGGCAACGCCCTTTTCGGCAATTTCATGCATCGCCTTCGTGCGAATTTGCAGCTCGACAAGCTTTCCGCCGGTACCGACAACCGTTGTATGAATTGATTGATATCCGTTCTTTTTGGGAATGGAGATGTAATCCTTAAACCGTTCCGGTATCGGCTTATAGATTTCCGATACGACGCCGTACACAATGAAACAATCGTTATTGTCTTTTGAATCGAGAACGATTCTGACCGCGAAAAGGTCATAAATCTCATCAAGCGGCTTGTGCCGCTTCACCATCTTGTTGTAGATGCTGTAAAGATGCTTTGGCCTCCCTTCGATCTCGTATGTCAAGCCCTCTTGCTTCAGCCGCTTTTCGATCGGAGCAACGAATTTCTTTATGTAGTGTTCACGTTCCCGCCTGCGTGATTTTATTTGGCGAGCGATCTGAGAATAGTCTTTCGGGTGTAGATATTTAAAGGAGAGGTCTTCCAACTCCCACTTGATTTTCGCAAGGCCAAATCGGTGGGCAAAGGGAGCGTAGATATCAATCGTTTCTTTGGCGAGCCGCTGCTGTTTTTCTTCCGGGAGGTATTCCAGTGTCCGCATGTTGTGGAGCCGGTCGGCGAATTTCACCAGCATCACGCGAATGTCGCTCACCATCGAAAGCAGCAGCTTCCGGTAGCTTTCCGCCTGCGTGACTTCGTGACTGCGAAAAATATCGGAGATTTTTGTCGCGCCATCGACAATGTCGGCAATTTCGCCGCCGAACTCGGCGCGAATATCTTTTAACTCGAATTCCGTATCTTCCACAACATCGTGTAACAACGCGCTGGCGACGGAAACATCGTCGAGCGGAATTTCCTTTGCGACGATCATGGCGACTTCAAACGGATGGTTAAAATACAGCTCACCCGAGGCGCGCAAATCGTGCTTGTGTGCCGCTACGCTCATCTCAAATGCACGCGAAATCAAGTCCTGATTGACCGTCTTGAGATTCGTCCGGCATGCCGCCAAGAGTTCGTCAAGTTTTTTCTTAAACTGCCCGTTTACCATAGGAGTCGCATAAGCATAAGTTCAAAAAAGTCCTATGCTTATACTTAAGAATATAACAAATACAGGACGAATTTCAAGTGAGGTTATTTTTGTCCGGGAAATGTGCCACTGTCAAGTTCTTGTTGGAAGCGCCTCGCCATTTGCATATGCGGCTCGACTTTTCCCTGCAGGTAATCGGGTAAGTCCGTTACCTTTTTTGAGAGGATAATGGAGAGCTGACGCCGCACATCGGTGGTATCCCGAATAGTGCGTTTCATAAAGACAACATTCACCCTGGCACCAATCTCGTTGTACTCGTTTGGATGGGGTGCGTTGAGAATTTCCTGTAGTTGGCGTTCGAATGCGTCTTTTGCTTCGGCATATCTCTTCTGCCCCGAAAGTGAACTGCCGAGAGCGTGAAGGAACGTGCGTTGGTTTGGATAATGTCGTAAGCCCATACGTGCAAATACTTCAGCGCTATCGTGTTTCGCCGCATCGAGGTAAACCCACACAAGGTTACTCAATGCCGGAAAACGCTGATATCGTCCGTTCTGTACGGCGAGGTGTAAATAACGAATACCTTGTTCCCGGTCATCACTGAAAAACGGAAGCCAATCCAAAAATTCCGTTTTGCGGCTTTTCCAATAGTAGTACGTGCCGAGAATGGAGTAGCAATCGTAGAAGGTCGAGTCAAGTTCTAACGTTTCTTCTATCTCAGAAACTGACGCACGGCTTTTGAAATACCCTCCGAAAAAATCCCCTCGTTGGATCCGGTCGTATGAATCCATGCCAAGGACGGTACCAAGAAAATACCGCGCCCACGGTGAATTCGGCTCTTTCTCGACCATCTCTTCCGCTATATCTCGGGCAATGTTCAGAAGGGAGTCGAAGGTTTCGTTTTCCTCGAAGACTCTGAAATCCGCAGCACGCGCTTGGAGCGTTGCAGCCTGAAAAAGAAAACCCACTGGTGAAGCCGGATACGCGGCGGAAACTTGACGGAAGTGTTCAAACGCCGCGTCATACTCTTGCCGCATAATCATATCGGTTCCGCTAATTACAAGCGAATCGAGCGGGTGAGGTAATAACGGCTGAGTCTGCGAGTTGAGATTTGCAGAGATGGCAACAACAAGAATTGCGGAAAACGAGAGAATTTTCACGGTTGATTACTCTGTACCGAAAATCCTATCGCCCGCATCTCCCAAGCCGGGGAGAATGTATCCCTTGCTGTTGAGTTTTCGGTCTAGCGCACAGGAAAAAATTTTGACGTCAGGATGGCCGGTTGAAAGCGCTCGTACACCTTCCGGGGCGGCAACAAGGCTAACGAAGCGAATATTCTGCGCTCCCTTCCGCTTGAGGTACGATATCGCTGTAACACCGCTGCCTCCTGTGGCAAGCATGGGGTCAAGTACTAGCACGAGCGCTTTGTGCAAGTTGCGGGGAACTTTAAAGTAATAATCGACCGGCTGGAGCGTTGCTTCGTTCCGGTACAAACCAATGTGGCCTACGCGCGCATCCGGTATTACTTCCACGAACCCTCCAACCAAACCCAGCCCAGCGCGTAAGATGGGTACTAAGACCACCGGATGAGGGAAAACGCTGCCTCGTGTTTTTTCAAGAGGGGTCGCAACCGTAACACTCTTCATTTTAAGGTCGCGGGTCACCTCATATGCCATGACAATCGAAGCACGGCGGAGAATGGCTCGGAATTGGTTGCTCGGCGTTCGCTTATCTCTGAGCAAAGTCAGATCGCGTTTTACGAGCGGATGGTCAATGATGGTGAGGTTTTTCATCTGTCAGACCTTTTTCTTAAGTTGGTTTGCCATGACGAGCACCGGATCCCACAACGGTGCAAACGGCGGTGTGTACAACAAATCAAGCCGGGAAATATCCTCAACCGTCATTTTGTTTTTGATTGCTACGCCGAGAACGTCGGCGCGAAGCGCCACTCCCTGTTCACCAAAAACATTTGCTCCCAACAATCGTTTAGATCTTTTATCGGCAATTGCGACAATATGCACTTTTGCATTGCCCGGATAAAATCCTACTTTCGAATTGCCTACAATGTGCTCGGTAATCACTCTAAATCCCGATGCATCCGCCTCTTCCGAACTGATTCCCACCTGTGCAACTTCCAGCCGAAACACCTTCACGGCAATTGCCCGGATAGCGCCCTTGAACGTAGCGCTACCGCCTGCAGCATTCTCCCCAGCCACCCACGCCTGTCGGGAAGCTATCGTTGCAAGAGGAATGTACATCCACTTATTGTTCACGATGTTCTTGACCTCACAACAATCACCCGCCGCGTAAATTGCGTCCACACTTGTATTCTGACGTTGGTCTGTAACAATGCCGCCGTTTCCGCCCAATTGAATGCGCGCTGTTTGCGCCAGCTCTGTATTCGGCTCAACACCCAACGAGAGAATCACGAGGTCGCAATCGTACGCTCCGCTCGTTGCAACAACTTGCGTCACCCTGTCCGACGCGCTTCTGATCAATTGTTTCACCGCGGAACGCGGTACGAACTGAACACCGTTTGATTCAAGCTCGGCAACGACGGCTTTCCGCGTATCTTCCTCCAAGCCAGACATCGGCATATCGCCGCGATGCAATAATGTTGTGGTGATATTATTGCTGATAAGCGCCTCTGCCATCTCCATCCCGATATATCCGCCGCCGATGATTACCGCTCTTTTGGGCTGCTGCTCATCCATATATTTCCGAAGTGCATAGCCGTCTTCAAGCGTCTTCACATGGAAAACATTGACTGCATCCTCGCCCTGTATTCCCAGCTTTCGAGCCTTTGAGCCGGTTGCAATAATGAGCTTGCTATAAGGATGCTCCTCGACTTTGTTTCTCGCAAGGTTCCGGACAATTACTTTCTTTTTCGACTTCACAATCTCTTCCACGCGATGTAACGTTTTCACTTCAACGCCTTTTGCCTGCTCAAGTTTTTGAGGTGTATACGAGACCAAGTGATTAGGGTCCGTCACAACCTTGCCAACATAGTAGGGAATTTCACAAATACCGTACGAAATATGTTCCCCTTGCTCCAACAAGAGCACATCCGCGTTCGGGTTTACGCGCTTTGCTTTGCTGGCGGCGCTGGGACCTGCCGCAACTCCACCTACGACAAGTATGCGCTGTCTCATTTCTGCTTGAAGATCAGTGAGAGGGGCACGCCCTGAAACCCGAAATGCTCGCGCAGCCTGTTTTCAAGAAATCGCTTATATGATTCCTGAACAAGCTTCGGGTGGTTGCAGAAAAACGCGAACAATGGCGGTTTCGTTTTTAACTGTGTGATGTATTTGATTTTTATTTCTTTCGGACTGGAAGACTTCGGCGGATTGCGCTCGATGTCCGGGAGCAACGCGTCATTCAAATCGCTCGTCTCGATACGCTTGATCTGGTCAGTATGGACTTGCCGGGCAAGGTCAATTACCTTAGCGATGCGTTGCTTGGTAAGAGCAGAAATAAATACAATCGGCAGAAAATCATACATCCCCAATTGTTTACGGATGACCTGCTCTATATGAAGAGCTGTGTTGGTTTCTTTTTCGATCATATCCCATTTATTCACAGCAATAATTGATGCTCGCCGGCGTTCAAGTGCTGTTTCAACAATATGCTGATCCTGCTTATCAATGCCGCGCTGCGCGTCGAAGAGGATGACTGCTACGTCGCTTCTCTCGATACTTTTGAGCGTCCGAAGTGCGCTATAAAACTCCAGGCTCTCCAGCATCTGCTTGCGTTTCTTCAATCCGGCCGTATCGACGAGGATGATTTCCTCGCCTTGATATTTCAACATCGAATCGATAGGGTCGCGCGTAGTACCCGGTATATCGGTTACAACATTCCGGTTTTTGCCCAGGAGAGCATTGACCAGTGAGGATTTCCCGACATTCGGCTTGCCGATGATGGCAACGCGGAGCCTTTCGTCTTCTCCCTCAGTGCCGTTTTTCGGAAATGAGGAAGTAATGACGTCAAGAAAATCCCCGATTTGCCTGCCGCCCAATGCAGAGATTGAAAAGGGCTCGCCGAGCCCTAATTCGAAAAATTCGTTTTTGTGTAACTCTTGCTTCGCTGAGTCGATTTTGTTGACGACAAGGTGCACTTTCTTCTCGGTTTTGCGGAGGATGTTCGCTATATCGCGGTCCAACTCCAACACACCATCCTTCGCGTCGACAAGGAACAGGACGGAATCCGCTTCCTGAATCGCAATTTCAGCTTGCTCGCGAATGGCGCGCTCGATGGCGTTTTCTGCTTTCGGAATGAATCCACCGGTATCGATAATCGTAAATCGCTTTCCCGCCCACTCCGCTTCAGCGTACTTGCGGTCGCGCGTCACGCCGGGAAAATCGTGTACAATCGCCACTCGCTCGCCGATAAGACGATTAAAGAGCGTGGATTTCCCTACGTTCGGCCTGCCCACTATGGCTATAATATTGGAAGACATATATGCTTATAAGGTGAGTACATTACAAAGTAGCCAAAAATGGCACGAGATTCAATGAAGAGAGGTCGTAAATACTAACTTAGTTTGATTTATACGCCATGCTGAACTTGTTCTGCTTTAGGAATCCCGTACAGTCGGATTTCAGCATCTAACAAAAAAATAGACCCCGAAACAAGTTCGGGGTGACGGACTTTTTAAAAATGAACTATTATTAGCTTATCTGGACAGTGGAAGGTTTTTCCGTCGGGACGGGGGGATTCGAACCCCCGGCCTCTTGGTCCCGAACCAAGCGCTCTAGCCGGGCTGAGCTACGTCCCGAATTACTTGCTGACTCAAAAATATACGAAACTAACACAGCAAATGCAATGAAAGAGTTATTTGAATGAATTGATTATACGCGTAGCTAATAAACTGAAGTCAGTTCTACCATCGCACTTCACCCATCGTATTCGCTTATCAGCTCTGAACCATGTCAATTGCCTTTTCGCGAAACGGCGCGTATTGCGTTTCATTAACTCAACCGATTCCTCCAACGTGGCCTTGCCTTCGAGGTAATCGAACATCTCTTTATACCCGACAGTATTAAGCGCATTGAGGGAACGCGAATAGCCTTTGTTCAATAACGCCCGCACTTCATCGAGCAAACCTTGCTCCACCATTCTATCGACTCGCTCATTGATGCGCTGATACAATTCCTTCCGATCCCACTCCAAACCGAATTGTATAAATTCAAATATGGAGTTCTGTGCTTGCTCGGCATGAAATTTCGACAACGGCATTCCGGTAGCATAGTAGACTTCCAAAGCTCGCACAATGCGTCGCGGCTTCGTCGCATCCATCCTGGCAGCGGTCTCCGGATCGACTCCCCGCAATTCTTCCAACAAGGCAGCGCCTCCGTTTCGTGAAAGCTTTTCCTCCAACTCATTTCGTAGCTCTGGGTCTTTACCCGGTCCCTCAAAGAAGCCGTCAATGACTGCTTTTAGATAAAGTCCGGAACCGCCCACGAGTATCGGAGTTTTCTTTCGCAGCAATATTGTTTGTAGTGCTTCCCTCGCTTCATTGCCGTATTCTCCCGCGTTATACTCCTTCGTTGGCTCTAGGATGTCAATGAAATGATGTTTCACCCTACGGAGTTCCTCCCGCGTCGGCTTTGCTGTCCCTATATCGAGGTACTTGTAAACCTGCCGCGAGTCGGCAGAAATAATTTCGCCATTAAGTTTTTCAGCAAGAAGTAAGGAGAGCGGAGTTTTACCTGATGCGGTAGGGCCTACGATAACCAAAACGCAAGGTGCTTTCATCCAGATGGATTTTTCAACGATTCAATGACCCGATGACTCAATGACTTAATTATTTTTTCTCCCACCCCTTCTTCCCTATCAACGGAACAAACTTAAAACCTTGGAGCTCTTTCGTTTCAAAACCTCCATTCACCTTCGTAATGATCCGCAGCCGCTGCGCCGTCAAGTCACCAACCGGTATGACTAATCGACCGCCCTCAGCAAGCTGGTTCATGAGCGGCTCGGGTACCTCGGGAGCCCCTGCCGTGACGATAATGCCGTCGTAAGGCGCAAATTCCGTCCACCCGACTGTCCCATCGCCGCCGCGGGAAATTATCCGGTAGCCCAACTTTTCAAACACCCTGCGCGCCGAGTTCAACAGCTCTAAATGTCTCTCTATGGTGTAAACGCGGCATCCGAGCTCCGCTAACACTGCGGCTTGATAGCCAGAGCCCGTGCCGATCTCTAGCACCTTCATGCCTGAGCGCGGCTGTAGCTCCTGCGTCATAAATGCCACCGTGTACGGCTGGGAGATGGTCTGCTCTTTGCCGATGGGGAGTGCCGTGTCCTCGTACGCTCGATTGAAAAACGGCTGCGTCACAAACAGATGCCTCTCCACTTTCATCATCACAGTTAACACACGGTCATCGATAATTCCGCGCTCGCGGAGTAAATCGATCATCTCTTTGCGTTCATCATCGAGACGGGGCATTAATATTCCTTTAATAAAACATTCAAAAATCTAAGTGTTGTCGGCACATGCGTCATGTGGCTTTTTTCGTTTCCGTAGACGGTCTTTATTGGCACAAATTCAATGCTAAAACCTTTGCGTGCGGCTTTTATCAAGTGCTCCGTTTCAGCTTCATATCCATCAACTGTCGTGCGTACTTCCTCTAAAACTTTCCGGCTTATCAACCTAAACCCGCATTGACTGTCTCTGATCTTTCGCCCTGTGCGAGTCGAGAGCAAAGATGAGGTGATAGAGTTCGAAAGTTTCCTGGATAACGGCATGTTCGTTCCCCACCGCTTGCGGTAGCCGATAATCATGTCGGGCTGAAACATTTCTCTCACAGAGAAAAAAATCGGCAGATCCTCAGGCTGGTGCTGTAAATCGGCATCCATCGTTACGACAGCATGATAGTTCGTCATCGATATAATATGCTCAAATCCAGTACGCAACGCCCTGCCTTTTCCGAAGTTGCGTTCGTGCCTCAGTACCGTTACCCCATGATCTCGCGCTATGTGCATTGTTGTGTCACTCGATCCATCATCCACAACAATAATACCAGACGACCCGATATAAGGTTGCAGCCGGTGGAACAATTCCGGCAATGCTTCGGAAGCATTATACGCTGGAATAAGAATGGCCGTCCGTTCCATAGCTAAACTGCCTTCAATGCATCAGCCATTTTCGCCACGCGCTTCATTTCCTTGACGTCATGCACTCGAACAATATGCGCGCCATTCAGAACACTCGCTGTGACCGCAGCAG
>JAKEEG010000022.1 GCA_022616555.1 Ignavibacteriota bacterium
AAAACGGCGAGATTGTGCAGTCACAGCAACCGCAAACGATTCGGCAAGTGATTTCCGAGCCGACGGCGGCGATGTTGACCGAGGCGTTCGAGGGCGTTGTGGAGCGGGGCTCGGCGAAGGATGTCCGCATCGAAGGGATGCGTATCGCGGGCAAAACGGGCACGTCGAGAAAAATCATCGATGGAAAGTATTCACTCGGCAGCTATACCAGCTCGTTTGTGGGATATTTTCCGGTGGAAGACCCGCAGGTCTTGTGTTTAGTCATGATGGACAACCCGCGCTCGAAAGGATATTACGGCGGCATCACCAGCGGTCCGGTGTTCCGCGCGATTGCCGAGCGTATCATCAATACCACATCGCGATTTAACCAGACGCCGGAACAGCAACCGGACGAGACAAAGCTTGCCGGCGTGATGATACCTGATGTGCGCAATCTTAAGATCGATATCGCGCAGAAAATTCTCGAAGGCAACGGACTCACGGTTGAGCCGTTCGGTGAGGGCAGCGTTGTTGTTCGCCAATCGCCGGAGCCGGGCAAACGCGTGGAACATGGCGAGGCGGTAAAGTTGGTGCTCACCGGCGAACCGGAGGCTGACAAGAACGGGATGATGACCGTGCCCGATGTGCGCGGAATGAGCATCCGCCGCGCAGTAAACCGGCTCGCAGTGGATGAGTTCGACGTGCGCGTGGAAGGCAGCGGAGTGGTGATGCAGCAATATCCGAGTGCTGGACAGAAGGTGCGTATCGGCTCGGCAGTGCGCGTCGTGTGCGAGCCGAAAACGATTGCATCGACGGTATTGTATTAATGTCAACTCAAAGCGTGTATTTTATATTTAGTTACACAAAGATTAAAGCGTCAAAAACAGACCCCATCCTCACTTTCCCCTAAGAGGGGAAGGGATTTGTCCCCTCTCCTTTTAGGAGAGGGACAGGGTGAGGTCTCAAAAGGGTTTGTTTGGAACGCGCTGTTTTTGCATTGCCAGCAAGTATTTTAGCAACACATAAAAAACATGTATGCGATTATCGAAACTGCTCGAAGGCGTCAAGATGATCAAGCTGTACCAAACGATGTTTGGGCGCATGGTGGTGACGCACGAAGTCGAGGTGAGCAGCTTGCAGTACGACTCGCGCAAAGTCGGGAAGAGCGATTGCTTTATCGCTCTGCGCGGGGCGGCAATGGACGGGCATAAGTTTTTAGGCGATGCGGTCAACAAAGGAGCGAAGGTAGTGGTGATACAAGATGACGCAGCGTACCCGGATTCACTTGCAATGCACAACGGCGTCGTAAAAATTGTTGTTGCGGATACGCGGGTGGCGCTTGCAGAAATGGCGGCGAACTTTTACGGCCACCCCGCGCGCAAGCTCACCGTGGTTGGAGTTACGGGCACGAACGGCAAAACGACCACGACGCACCTGGTGAAATCGATACTCGAAGCGAACGGGGAGAAAGTCGGATTGATCGGAACAATCGAATATAAAATTGGCGATAAAGCCTTGCCGGCTCTGCACACGACGCCGGAATCACTTGAGTTGCAAGGCTTATTGCGACAAATGGTCGATAACGGTTGCACGTCGGTTTCTATGGAAGTTTCCTCGCATGCGCTCCAGCAATCACGCGTACACGGCGTTGATTTCAATGTCGCAGCGTTTACGAACCTGACGCAGGATCATCTGGATTACCACGGCTCGATGGACGAGTATTTCCGTACGAAAAAAATGCTCTTTGACGGGTTAGACGCCGAGCGGGTGGCTGTAACAAATGCCGACGATGAATACGGAACGAAGATTATCCGCTCAACACGTGCACATACGGTGAGCTATGGCGTCAATACGACGGCTGATGTTCGCGCAGAGAGCGTCACCATGTCGCTGGAAGGCATTCGCATGACTGTTACACACGCCGGCGAGCAGACGAGCGTCACTTCCCCGCTTGTGGGAAAGTTCAATGTGTATAACGTGCTCACGGCTTTTTCCGTCGGAGCAGCGTTGGGACTTCGGAAGCAAGTCATTCAAAAAGGCATTGCGGACCTGCAAGCAGTGAAAGGCAGGTTCGAGCGTGTTGCTTCGCCGAAAGGCTGGACGGCTATCATCGACTACGCCCACACGCCAGATGCTCTGGAAAAATGCCTGCGGGCAATTCGGGAGGTGATTCCGAACGGTCGAATTATCACCGTGTTCGGCGCAGGTGGCGACCGTGACAAAACCAAACGCCCGCTGATGGGGAAAATTGCCGGTGAGTTAAGCGATATTGCCATTGTCACATCGGATAACCCGCGCACGGAAGACCCGGAGCGCATTGTGGAAGATGTTGCGGCGGGAATTCCAGCACCTGCGCGCGTTGTAAAGGAAATTGACCGCCGCGCTGCGATACAACAAGCCGTTGGGCTTGCCCGCGCAGGAGATGTTGTACTTATCGCCGGCAAAGGCCATGAAGAGTACCAGATTATTGGTACCGTCAAGAAGCATTTCAGCGACCGTGAAGTCGTTGAAGAATTGATTGGATAGCGCCGATGAAGTTAATGGCGAATGATTTGCTCAGCATGCGTCATGAGCGCGCTCTCAATGTGGAAAGGATTTCGAAGAAAGGAATTACAGGAGTCTCAACCGACTCGCGTTCGGTGAAGCAAGGCGACATCTTCTTCGCCTTGCGTGGAGAAAAATTCAACGGGCACGATTTTCTCGACAATGTAATTCAAGACCGCGCGACCGTCGTATGTGTCGAGAAAGCGTGGTTTGATGAGAAGGGGAAAAGGCTTGAAACGAGCGGCATGCCGACACTCGTGGTGAAGGATACGATTCGAGCACTCGGAGAGCTGGCGCGTGTGTATCGGCGTAAATTTAACATTCCCGTGCTTGCTGTCGGCGGCAGCAACGGGAAGACGACGACAAAAGAAATGATCTCAAGCATCCTGCGGCAGAAATATCAAGTGCTGAGCACGGAAGGAAATTTGAATAACCATATCGGCGTGCCGCAGACACTGTTTCGACTCGAAAAAAAACACAAGGCGGCGGTTGTGGAAATCGGCACGAATCATCCGGGCGAAATCGCCTACCTGTGCGAGGTCTTGGAGCCGACGCACGGGTTGGTCACAAACATCGGGCACGAGCATTTGGAATTTTTTGGGGACCTGAATGGCGTGGCGAAAGCCGAGGGAGAGCTTTTCGCCTGGCTCGCCAAGCAGAGTGGAAGGCGTGCCGCAGCGTTTGTGAATGCCGACGACCGCCGCCTCGTGAAGCAGGCGAACCGGGTGAGCAAGAAAATAACGTACGGTTTTCGCACGAGCGGTGTGGCAGTGAAAGGAACCCTGCGGGGGTTCGACAACAATGCTTGCGCTGAAGTTGAAGTAAAGCCGAAAGGTGGCAAGGCATTCAAAATACAGCTTGGCGTACCGGGCGAGCATAACGCGATGAATGCACTGGCAGCATCGGCAGTCGGACTGGCGTTGAAGGTGCCGGCTTCAAAAATCCAAAAGGCGTTGAAATCGTTCAGCGCGGTCAACAAGCGGATGCAAGTGCTGCAAGTCGGCGGGTTCACGGTTATCAACGATACCTATAACGCGAACCCGGATTCGGTGATTGCCGCTTTGCAAACATTAGGCTCCATGCAGACGACGGGAAAGCGCATCGCCGTGTTAGGAGATATGTTCGAGCTGGGTGGTTCTTCTGAGGAAGGCCATAAATTAGTCGGAGAGGCGGCGGGAAAAATGGGCGTCGAATATCTGCTGACGCACGGCAAGAATGCCAAGCTTATTCACGATGCTGCCGTAGCGAAGTTCAAAGCGCACTACGACCAAAAGAATGTGCTGGCAGAGTATCTCAGTGAACTGCTTACTGTGGGCGATGTGGTTCTAGTGAAAGGCTCGCGGGGAATGAAGATGGAAGACGTCGTCACGTTTTTGCAGGAGAGGTTTAAATAACAAGCATGCTCTATCATTTTCTCACATATCTCGACAGGGTGTATGACATACCTGGCTTCGGTGTGTTCCGGTACATTTCGTTCCGTTCCGGCGCGGCGGCGGTGACGGCACTGATCATCGCGTTTTGGCTGGGACCGAAAATTATCCGAAAACTGAAAGAGCGCCAGATCGGCGAGGCAGCGAAGCTTGAAGCGCCGAAGACGCACCTTTCGAAAGCCGGGACGCCGACGATGGGCGGGTTGATCGTGCTGCTTTCGATTGTCGTACCCGCGCTGCTGTGGGCGGACGTCGGAAATATGTATGTCGCGCTGATTCTGTTCGTGACGGTTGCGCTTGGGGCGGTTGGGTTTCTTGATGACTATTTGAAAGTCGTGAAGAAAAAACCCAAAGGGTTGATCGGAAGATACAAAATCTTGGGACAGGTATTTGTGGGATTGGTTCTTGGGAGCGTTATCTATTTTTACCCGGAGTTGTTCGATGAGACGCTCATTCCGGTCAGCTCGAAAACGACAGTGCCGTTTTTTAAGAATTTGGAGTTCGACCTTGGAGTATTCTATATACCGATGGTGATTTTTATTATCACAGCGACGTCGAACGGCGTGAATCTCACAGATGGGTTGGACGGCCTTGCCATCGGCACGGTGGGAATAGTCGGCGCGACGATTGCGGTGATCGCGTACATCTCCGGGCATATTGAGCTGAGTCAATATCTCACGATTCCCTTTTTGCGGGGGAATGGCGAGCTGGTGGTGTTCTGTGCCGCGTTGGTGGGGGCTGCGCTTGGGTTCCTCTGGTTCAACTCATACCCCGCTCAAGTGTTTATGGGCGACACAGGATCGCTCGCGCTGGGCGGCGTCATCGGCGCGATGTGTGTGCTCATCAAAAAAGAATTATTGTTGCCGACGCTTGGTGGAATATTTTTGATGGAAAACCTCTCGGTGATTATACAGCGTGCGTACTTCAAATACACGAAGAACAAGTACGGCGAGGGGCGGCGCATTTTCAAGATGGCGCCCATCCATCATCATTTTGAATTACTCGGCTGGCCGGAGCCAAAAATTGTGACGCGGTTCTATATTGTCGCAATCCTGTTCATGATTCTCAGCTTGGCAACGTTTAAGGTGCGGTAGGGACGATTGTATGGATGTTGCGCAGTTGAAAAATACTAAAGTCAGCATTATCGGCGCGGCGCGCAGCGGGGTCGGTGCCGCAAAGCTCCTGCAGGCGCAGGGCGCGACGGTATTTGTGAGCGACCAGCAGCCGGAATCGAAGCTGGCGGCGCATATCGCAAATCTCACATCGGCTGGGATTGCGTACGAGGCAGGCGGCCACACAGAAAACGCTTACGACTGTTCGCTGATGGTGATTAGTCCCGGTGTCCCGAGCGATGCGCAGGTTGTGAAAGAAGCGCAGAAGCGCGGCATCAAGGTGGTGAGCGAGTTGGAGGCTGCAAGCTGGTTCTGCAGGGCGCGTGTTGTTGCCATCACTGGCAGTAACGGGAAAACAACAACGACGACATTGCTCGGAAAAATTCTGGAGGAAGCAAAGAAAAAGCACGCGGTAGCGGGGAATATCGGAACGGCATTCTCCGGCGTTGTGCAGGAACTAACGGAAAACGATGTGGCGGTTTTGGAAGTGAGCAGTTTTCAACTCGATCATATTGAAACGTTTCGCCCAAAGGTCGCAGTCATCATGAATATCACGCCGGACCACATGGACCGATACGGGAACTCGATGGAGAAATACTCGGCATCCAAGGCACGGGTGTTTATGAATCAAACGATTGAAGACACGCTGATTTATGATGCAGACGATGAGCAGACGGTCAAGACGATAAAGCCGGCAAACAGCCGGAAGCTCGGCTTCAGCGCGGAGAAGTCGTTGGTTGAAGGCGCGTTCATCGAAGAGAAGCAGCTTATCACGATGTTGGGTGGAAAGCGTACGGCAGTGCTCTCGACGCGGCAAGTCGGTATTCCCGGCACGCATAATTTGTATAACGTGATGGCGGCGACGCTTGCCGCTCAGGTGTTGGAAGTCAACCCGGGTGCTATTGCCACAGCGGTGAAGAATTTTCGAGGCGTCGAGCACCGATTGGAATATATTCGCGATTTCAACGGTGTGAAGTACTACAACGATTCCAAAGCGACAAACGTGGATTCCGTGCGCTATGCGCTGCAGGCGTTCAGCGAGCCGATTGTCGTGCTGCTCGGCGGCAGGGATAAGGGCAACGACTATTCTCAGATTGTGGATCTTGTGAAACAGCACGTGCGCGCGATTGTGGCAATCGGCGAGTCGGCGGAGAAAGTCGAAACCGCATTTAAGGATGTAAAGCCCGTAACGAGGGCCGAGTCAATAGAAGAGGCGGTGACACTGGCGAGAGACTGGGCGGAGCCGGGGGATGTGGTGGTGCTATCACCTGCCTGCGCGTCGTTCGATTGGTTTGAGAATTACGAGCATAGAGGCAAGGTGTTTAAGGAATTGGTGAATAGGCTTGCCGAGTAGTAAGTATCAAGTATGAAGTAGTAAGACAAAACAAGATTGCCGATGGCAGTATGCAGCCAGCAGCAAAAGATAAATTCGATGCAATCATTCCGGTGTACGTATCTGCGGAAATCAGTGTAATCCGCGAAAATCCGCATCATGAATAAAGCGCAGCGCAACCATATCGACATTTCCATACTCGTAGCCGTGCTCATGCTGATGGTGTTGAGCCTCGGCGTGGTGTACAGCGCGTCGTCAACGTGGGCGCAGGCGAAGTTCGGCGAAAGCGATCGTCTGTTAAATTCGCACGCGCTGAAAATTCTGATCGGGCTCGGGGCGTTGTTTATCGGCATGACCGTCGATTACAAAAAATACCGCAAGCTGACGAAAGTTACAGTGCTTGCCGCGGTGCTCCTGCTCTGCGGCACGCTTGTGCTCGGAGGCGAGACGAAAGGCGCTGTACGCTGGCTTCGGTTCGGGGGCGTGGGATTGCAGCCGTCTGAGTTCGCGAAGTTTGCGCTGCTGTTTCATCTGGCGACGATGATAGCGGTGAAGGGCGATGCGATTAAGGATTTCAAGCGCGGCTTTATGCCGATGATGGTGTGGGTGGGGATGGTGGCTGGACTGGTGATGTTGCAGCCGAATTTCAGCACCGGGGCGATGATTGTCCTGTTGAGTTTTGTGATGTTGTTCATGAGCTGGGTGAAACTGCTGCACCTGCTCGGCGTCGGACTTGCGGCATTGCCGGTGCTCGGGGCATACATGCTCAGCGCGCCGTACCGGTTCGAACGCGTGAAGTCGTTCTTGCTCGGCACGTCATCGGCAGACCAGCATAATTATCAATTATTTCAGGGCATCATCGGGTTTGGCAACGGCGGGATTTTCGGTGTGGGCCCGGGCGAAAGCCGCCAGCGGGATTTCTTCCTGCCGGAATCATACGGAGATTTCGTGTTCTCGATTGTCGGCGAGGAGTACGGGTTCATTGGCACGATATTCATCATGACACTTTTTCTCGTCATCATGCTGCGCGGGTTTAAGATTGCAAAGTTCGCGCGGGACGATTACGGCAAGATGCTTGCCGTGGCGATTACCAGCACGATTACGCTGTATGCGGTCATCAACGCAGGCGTTACGTTGGGCATGCTTCCGACAACCGGCTTGCCGATGCCGTTCGTGAGTTATGGCGGGTCGTCGCTGTTGTTCTCATCGTACGCGGTAGGCGTGCTGCTGAATATCTCGGCACAAACGGATATGCACCCGCGCGCAACCAAACTGCCGGACGGCGTGATGCCGCTCGAGCCGCAGCAAGCTGTGGTTGGGCAAGTGTATTAAAGAAAATGGAACACGGAAACAGCGGATTAAACGGATAAAAGCAGATTTTTTTATAAATAAAAAAATCAGTGTAAGAACCTCAGAAAAATAGAAAAGGATTGTCATTCTGAGGAGCAAAGCGACGAAGAATCTCATTTTTGATTCAAATTCAGCGTTTAGATTCTTCGCTGCGCTCAGAATGACATTGAATTTAGTGTTTTTCAGAAGTCTCTGTAAACCGGTATAATCAGCTTTTTCAGTGTTCTATTCCATATAAACGAATGTGTCGAAACAACAACCTAAAATTTTGCTCGCAGGCGGCGGAACGGGTGGACATCTCTACCCGGCGCTTGCGATTGCGGACGAGATTAAGAAACTCGCGCCCAGCGCGGAGTTTCTCTTCGTGGGAACGAAGGGCAAAATCGAAGCGCGCGTCGTTCCGCAGCGCGGGTATCCGTTTCGCACAATTTGGGTCAGCGGGTTTCATCGCCGCTTGACGATAAGCAATCTGTTGTTTCCGGTGAAGGTGGTTGTGGCGCTTGTGCAGTCGTTCTTTCTCATAAGAAAATTTCGTCCCAATATTGCTGTCGGCACTGGCGGTTACGTATGCGGTCCGGTGTTGTGGATGGCGTCTCTGTTGGGTGTGCCGGTTGTGTTGCACGAATCCAATAGCTACCCCGGCGTCACGACGCGGATGCTCTCTGGTAAAGCGGCGAAAGTGATGACGGCATTCGAGCAGTCGAAGCAGTGGTTGAAGCGAGAAGATAACGTCGAGCTTGTTGGGACGCCTACACGAGAAATACTTGGGATGGTTTCAAAGGAAGCAGGCCTGGAATTCTTCAGGTTGGACGCCACGAAAAAAGCGGTGTTCGTGTTCGGCGGAAGTTTAGGTGCTGCGTCAATTAACAATGCTGTGTTAAGTATGCTCGATGAGTTGCGGGCACACAGCATTCAGCTTATCTGGCAGACTGGGCAGTCGGATTACATGCGAGTGCGGGACGCGGTTGGGAATCCGGAAGGTGCGTGGCTCGGAGCGTTCATTGATAATATGGAGCATGCGTACGCAGCGGCAGAAATCGTTGTTAGTCGTGCCGGTGCGCTGACGATTGCCGAGCTGACGAGAGTCGGGAAACCGGCAATCCTCGTTCCCTATCCTCATGCAGCGGCAGACCACCAGACAGTGAATGCCCGCTCGCTCGTGGATGCAGGGGCCGCAGTGATGATAAAAGATTCAGAGGTGGCGTCAATGCTGAAAGTGGAATTGTTTGGTTTGTTGAATGATTCAAAGCGTCAATCGGACATGGCACAATCGAGCAAACGATTAGGAAAGCCGGATGCGGGAAATGTGATTGCCAAAAAGGTTCTCGATTTTGTGCAATAGTTCAATATGGAAAAAACGTTTAAATATAAACTCGACTTCTATTACCAGCAGGCGCTAATTTACATGGCGACGCTGGTGTTGTATGCGGGAGTCAAGGGCAGTTTCATTGAAAACGAGTTCGTGTTTGTCTTCCGTGACCCAATTGTGTACATCATCATCATTTTTGTCGCGGCATCGATTATCGTGCTGCTGTTGAACCGGTTTCGGGACAGGAAACTCATTATTACGGAAGATAAGATCACGTTTCACAATCGTTTTCACGAACGCACCATTAGTGTGGCCGACATCGAGTGGATGCACATCGGGCGGGAGATGTTAGTGCAGACGGCAGGGCGGTTCCAAATGGTCATCTTCAAGATGAAAGGACGGCGCAGGCTCTTTCGTATCCGAGTAGGGCGTTACGAGCGCGATCGCGAACTTGTGGCAGAAATGGAGCGGATTGCTGAGCGTGTACCAAAAGGCAAACACGGACGGTTTGGGATGCGGAGGAGACAAAGGCAGTAGTGTTTTCATCAATTAAAAAAATACACTTCGTCGGGATCGGCGGCATCGGCATGAGCGGTATTGCCGAAATTTTGCTCGACCAGAAATTTGCCGTAAGCGGCTCAGATAAGTCGCTCTCCGAAGTCACCGAGCGCCTGGAGCAGCTTGGTGCGGCTGTGTACGAGGGCCACAAGGCGGCGAACATAGCGAAGGATGTTGATGCATTGGTGTATTCATCGGCAGTGATGCCGGATAACCCGGAACTTGTCGAGGCGCAGAAGAGGAAAATTCCGGTCATTCGCCGCGCAGAAATGCTTGCCGAAGTAATGCGCCTGAAGTACGGTGTCGGCATTGCAGGCACACATGGCAAAACGACGACGACGTCGATGATCAGTCTGGTGTTGATGGAGGGTGGGCTGGATCCGACGGTGATAGTCGGAGGTAAGTTGAGCGGCCTCGGTGGCACGAATGCGCGGTTGGGCAAAGGCGAATTTATCGTAGTGGAGGCGGATGAGTTCGACCGTTCGTTTTTATCCTTAACCCCGACGATTGCCGTTCTCACGACGCTTGAAACGGATCATTTGGATTGCTATCGGGATTTAGAAGACATCAAAGGCGCGTTTATTCAGTTCGCGAGTCGGGTACCCTTTTACGGGTTCGTGGTGTTGTGCGTCGATGAGCCGGCACTGCTCGACATTATGCCCCAGTTGAGCAAGAAGAAAATTATCACCTACGGACTCAACCCGCAGGCGGATGTGCAAGCGTCGGAGATTTCACATAAGGAGAACACGTCCACGTTCACGATTTCGCGTGGCAACAAAGATCTGGGCACAGTGATGATCCAAGTGCCAGGCAAGCATAACGTGCAGAATGCTCTCGCGGCAATCAGTGTTGGGTTGGAATTGGGCGTTCCATTTGAGGAGATCAAGTTAGGTATAGAGAGGTTCACCGGTGTGTACCGTCGCTGGGAGAAAAAAGGGGAAGTGGACGGCGTGACAGTGTACGATGATTACGCTCATCATCCCACGGAGTGTAGGGCGACGCTTGCCGGAGTGAAAGCCGGCTGGCGGCGGCGTGTCGTATGCGTCTTCCAGCCGCATCTGTACACGCGCACGCGGGATTTTTACGAGGAATTTGCTAAGTCGTTCTTGCTTTCCGATGTGCTGGTGGTGACAGATGTGTATCCGGCGCGCGAGGAACCGATACAAGGTATTACGGGCGAGTTGATTGTCAACGCAGCAAAACAATTCGGCCACAAGGAAGTGCATTACGTGCCGGATAAAAAGCAGGTGCCGGGGTTCTTAAAATCGCACGTGAAGAAAGGCGACATCGTCATTACAATGGGCGCGGGCGATATCTGGAAGCACGGGGAAGAATTTTTGAAACAGGCGAGATGATTTCGTTAGACGACATAAAACGAGTTTTCCGCGGGCACATAGCGCTCAACGAGCCGCTTGCGAAATACACCTCGATGCGAGTCGGGGGTCCGGCGGATTACTATCTGGAGCCCGCTGACAAAGAGGATGTGATCGCGATCGTGAAGTATTTCAGGAGCAGCGGTTTCCCTTTTCTGATGCTTGGACGCGGGAGCAACTTGCTCATCAGTGACGAGGGTTTTCGCGGCGCGGTAATTAATTTGGAAGAAGGGCTCGCGAACGTTTCGCTCAACGGCGATTTGGTGATAGCCGAAGCAGGCGCGAAGATGACAAAGTTTGTGGACTTTTGTGTTCAGCATGAGTTTGCCGGAGTAGAGATGTTGGCTGGTATTCCCGGTACAATGGGAGGTGCGGTGGTAATGAACGCCGGTGCGCATGGCGGTGAAGTGTCGAATTATCTCGTTGATGTAGAAGTCTTGCGCGGATCGGAGTTGCAACGTGTGAGCAAAGAACATGCGGGTTTTTCGTACCGCCGCTCGAAATTTGAAGGGGACGTCGTGCTGAGCGCGTCGTTCAAGTTGCCGAAAGGCGACAAGAACGAGCTGATGAAAAAGCGCAGCGAATATTTGCACCAGCGAAACATGGCGCAACCGACAAACATGCCGAATTCTGGCAGTATGTTCAAGAATCCTCAAGGCAATTACGCGGCGAAGCTCATCGAGCAAGCTGGGCTGAAGGGTAAGCGGGTAGGCGACGCGCAGATTTCCGAGAAGCATGCGAACTTTATCATCAACCATGGGAATGCCAAAGCGTCCGATGTGATGACGCTCATCGACCTTGCACAGCGCACTGTGTACCAGAACACGGGATTACAACTTGAGCTTGAAGTGAAGCTGGTCGGTTTCCAGGAAGAAATGAACGAGAAGCACAATGGATAGCAGGGATAACATGATCATCACACCGGCGCCGGAAGAGCAGACGGGGGCCTTTCAATCGCCCACACCGGAGAAGTCCGGCAGACGGAAAAAGTTTTTGCTGATTGGATTGTTGATTGTCATAGGCGGTTTGATTGTCTGGTCAAATGTGTGGAAGTCGAATCTGACGGTGAGTGAAGTGACAGTTGAGGGGAATCGCATCGTCGATGCAAACGAGATTTTACAGCTTGCGCACATCACGGAAGGCGCGCTGATGTATAATATTGAGCTGACAGAGATACAGAAAAACGTATCGTCGAATTTCTTTATTAAAGACGCGATTGTTGAGCGCGATTTGCCGTCGACGATTCACATTCAGGTTATCGAACGGTCGCCGATGGTGATGGTCAACCGCGGCCAGATTCAATATCTGGATGAAGATGGCGTGGTGCTGCCGCATTCGATTTCGAAGGAGACGTTCGACCTGCCAATCCTGAGCGGCTTGCCGGCCGGTGTTTCGTTGAAGGCAGGGACGGCTGTGACTCACGTGGATGTGCAGGAGGCGTTGGACATCTTGATTGCATCGAGGTCGGTCAGTAATGAGATGTACCATATGATTTCGGAAATCCGGTTGCGTGATGGCGGCGACATTGTGCTGTATGCAGCAGAGCGCGGCGTGCCGATTATCTTCGGCCGCGGAGAGGCGGCGAGTAAAATGGTTCGGCTCGAAACATTCTGGAATGAAGTCGTCCGCCAGCGTGGCGCGCAACAGTTGCTGTATGTTGATTTACGTTTTGACGACCAGATTGTCGTGAGGTGGAAATCGTAAACCTTAGTGTCTTAGTGGTTCACAAAGTTTTTTATGGGGAATAACATGACAAATGATATTGCAGTCGGTTTAGATATCGGCACAACGAAAGTGTGCGCCGTTGTTGCGGCGCCGGATGAAACCAATCCGGGCAAGCTCACGGTGCTTGGCATCGGCAAGAGTGTGTCGGACGGGTTGACCCGCGGAGTTGTGACGAACATCGAAAAAACGGTGCGCTCCATCCAGCTCGCGGTGGAAGAAGCGCAAAAACAATCCGGAGTGAAAATCACCGCAGTTACAGCGGGTATCGCTGGCGACCACATCCAAAGCTTTCAAAGCCGTGGACTGGTTACCATCAGTCGGCCGGATAACGAGATTACGCAGGAAGATGTTGACAGACTGATCGAAGATACGAAACGCGTTGCACTGCCGTCTGACCGGAGAATCATCCACGTTATCCCGCAACAATTTATCGTCGATGGTCAGGATGGTATTTATGACCCGGTTGGAATGTCCGGTGTGCGAATGGAAGCCATCGTACATATTATTACCGGCTTGATCACCGCAGCCCAGAACATTTATAAGTGCGTCCAACGCGCAGGGTTGCAGGTGAACGATATGGTGCTTGAGCCGCTTGCCTCCAGCTATGCAGTGCTGGATGACGAGGAGAAGGAGGTTGGCGTTGCGCTGCTCGATATCGGCGGCGGCACGACGGACTTGGCTGTGTTCGAGGAGCGCACCATCCGGCACACGGCGGTGATCGGAGTAGCAGGAAAGAAGGTCACAGACGATGTGCGTAAAGGTTTCGGCATCTTGACCGAGCAGGCGGAGAAACTGAAGCGCGAGCACGGTTTCGCATACCTGCCAGCGATTGTGGACAACGAGCCAATTGTGCTTCCAGGCATTGGCGGGCGTCCGCCTATCGAAATTGACAAAAAGCTCCTGTGCCAGGTAATCCAGCCGCGGATGGAGGAGATATTGGAAATTGCCTCAATGGAAATCAAGCGCTCGGGGTACTCGAAGCACCTCTCGGCGGGGGTGGTGCTGACGGGAGGCGGTTCGCTTATCAAGGGAACCGCCGACCTCGCGCGCGAAGTGCTCGGCATGCCGGTGAAAATCGGCATACCGCAGGGCTTTAGCGCCGGGCTTGTGCGTGAAATCGAGAATCCAATCTACGCAACGGGTGTTGGGCTGGTGATTCACGAGCTGAAGCACCGCGACCGCTCCGCTATCACTCCGGCTATGTACAACGGCAAGGGCAAAGGCTCGATGAAAAATATTTTTAACAGAATGAAGATGTGGTTTGATGAGCTGTGAGTAGAAAGTAGTAAGTATCAAGTAGTAAGTAGGAAGACAGTCTATGGGGGAAATTCACGACTTTCGGAAACTCGATGTATACAAGCGAGCATTGCTGTTTACAAAAATCATCAGACAGGTTACAGCAATGTTTCCGAAAGACGAATTATTTTCACTCACCTCACAGTATAGACGTGCGATCGATTCGGTTGTATTGAATATTTCGGAAGGTGCGGGAAGCGGAACGAAAAAGGAGTTTGCGAAGTTTCTGGGATATTCGATTCGTTCCGGATACGAATGCGGTGGCTGTGCCGATATTGCAGCAGTTCAAAAATATATCAGTAAGAAGGAATACGAGGACCTTATTAAAGAAACCGACGAAATCGTTTCCATGCTTATTGGTTTACAAAGATCGCTTGGTAAGTAGAAGTCTTACTACTTAATACTTTCTACTTATTACTGTCGAGATTATGAGCGACACGATAAAACTAACGAAGAGTATAATCAAACAACCAACTCACTAACTAACCGGGAGGACATACCGTGATAGAACTCGACACGAAGGCGGACCGCGGAGCGAAAATTCGCGTGGTCGGTGTAGGCGGCGGTGGCGGCAATGCCGTCAACAGCATGATCGACAAGGGCTTGACGGGCGTTGATTTTGTCGCGATCAACACCGACTTGCAGGCTCTTGAGCGGAACAAAGCGCCGAACAAAATTCAAATCGGCAAGAACCTGACGCGCGGACTCGGCGCGGGAGCGGATCCTACAATCGGCCACCGTGCCGTTGAAGAAGACCGTGAGGAAATTGCCCGCGCATTAACGGGCAGCGACATGGTGTTTATCACCTGCGGCATGGGTGGCGGCACCGGCACAGGCGGTGCACCGATCGTTGCCAACATCGCGAAAAGCGTCGGAGCGCTGGTGGTGGGCATTGTGACGCGACCGTTCAACAGCGAAGGCAAGCGGCGTATGGCGCAGGCGGAGCTGGGCACGGAGGAGATGAAGAAGCAGGTGGACACGCTCATTGGCATTCCCAACCAGAAATTGTTGGACATTGTCGAGCGCACGACGCCGCTCATCGATGCGTTCGAGCTTTCGAACCAAGTGCTGCACAACGCGACGCGCGGTATTTCGGAGCTGATCACTGTTCCAGGATTCATCAACGTCGATTTTGCAGACGTGCGCACGGTGATGCGCGAGATGGGTGACGCTCTGATGGGCTCCGGCTATGCGTCCGGTGAGAACCGAGCGGTGGAAGCGGCTCATTCGGCAATTTCCAGCCCGTTGCTCGAGGGTGTATCGATTGCCGGCGCACAGGGCATTCTTGTCAACATTACCGGCGGTCGAGACTTGTCTTTGCATGAAGTGGACGAGGCAACGAGAATCATCTACGATGCGGCGGGCACAGATGCGAATGTTATCCTCGGTACGGTTATCGACGAAAAATTGTCGGATCAAATTCTGATTACGGTTATTGCCACGGGCTTCAACCGTAAGGCGACGGCGTCGCAATCGCCTTCAAAGCCGGCGGCGAATTTGATCGACCGGATTCCGTCAGGCCCATCGGATTTGCAGAAGCTCGATCAGCCGACGTACTTGCGCCGCGGCGTTGAACTTCCGTTGAATCCGGTACGGGGCGAGAGCCAGCACGAGAAGGAGAAGATCGACAAGGCGGATCCGGATAAACCGGCGTTCTTGCGGAAAATTATGGACTAAGTAAGAAAACGCTGAAAAGCAGTCTCACGCAAAGCACGCAGAGACGCAAGGGCAGCTCTCTATGGAGAGGCTTTACTTTGCGCCCTTTGCGACTTCGCGAGAGAATACATCCTCCCATCTGTACTCCGGCCTCTCTTCACGGTGAGAGGCTGGAGTTTTTTATTTTCTATCCACGAAGGAACATCAAGGCAACTCTATGGCGAGGGCTCTTCTTCGTGCATCTTAGTGAACTTCGTGGATACTTTTAAAAACCACCGTCCAGCGGCTTTCGGTTGATTCTCGCCCACCCTTTTTCTACATTATTGAACTCTATGATTACGAAGCCGACATTTCTTCGCATCCTTTGTGTACTCCTGGCGTTCTCTATTATAGGATTAAGCCGCACTCATGCCCAATCCCGAAACGAAAGCGCACTCCGCATTGCGCGGCTGAAGTACAACGGCGGCGGCGATTGGTACAACGACCCGTCGGCGGAAGTGAATCTGCTGCGATTCATCCAACAGAACACAACTATTGACGTCGACCCGCGCTATGAGTTTGTCGAGCTGTCAAGCGACAAACTGTTCAGCTATCCTATTCTGTTTATGACCGGGCACGGGAATGTGGTATTTTCAGACTATGAAGCCCAGCGCCTCCGCAGCTACTTAGAGCGCGGCGGATTCTTGTACGTAGATGACGATTACGGGCTGGATAAGGCATTTCGCCGCGAACTGAAGAAAGTGTTTCCCGATCAGGATCTTGTAGAGTTGCCGTTCAGCTATGGATTGTACACATGTCATTTTAACTTCTCCAACGGCGCTCCGAAGACTCACGAACACGACGGCAAGCCCGCGCAGGGATTTGGGCTGTTCCAAAAAGGGCGCTTGCTCGTCTATTATACATACGAGACGAACCCCAGCGACGGGTGGACGGATGCGGAAATCCACGGCGACCCGCCGGAGGTACGTGAGCAGTCCTTACGTTTCGGAACGAACATCGTCGTTTGGGCGTTGACTCATTAGATCCAACATGTAGCTGAATGCACAACAAATCAACCATATTGCAAGACATCCTCTCCCGCCTTGAGCGCGTGCGCCGCTTGCAGCTCATTACCGACGCGCAGTCGTCTGCACTGATATTCGCTTCTACATTCCTGCTTGCGCTGACGTTTCTCTCTTTACTGGAGATCGTCGGACATTTTTCAAGCACGGTTCGCACAGTCCTCGCTTTGCTTTTTGGCGCTATCGCCCTCGCTTTGTTGGCATGGTATGTGGTGCGCCCGTTGTTGAGGCTTGTCGGAATTCTCCCAACGTGGGACAATTTTACAGTTGCGAAAAAAGTCGGCGGGCGTTTCCCGAATGTGCTCGACCGGATGCTTAACCTCCTGCAACTTCATCGAGAGATGGATTCTGGTAAGTCGCTCTACTCTCCAGAACTGGTTGACGCCTCATTTCAAGATTTACAGCACAATGTCACGGGGCTGGATTTTGCGACGACTGCCGATCGCTCGCCCGTTGGCCGCGCCGCGCAATGGTTTGCGCTCACGGTTGTCGGTGTGGCGCTTCTTGGTATGGGGTTGAGTTCCTCACTCTACGGCGCAGCCGATCGGCTTGTGCATTTTACCGCAGAATACACACAGCCGGCAAAATACTCGTTTGAAGTCTTGCCCGGTAACGATGAGGTTGTTAAAGGTTCTGATGTGGAAATTCTCGTCAACGTGACGGCTCAGGAATCATCCGGAATTCCTTCAAGCGGCCTCAGGCTCGCAACGCGGTTGGAAGGGCAAGCAAAGTTCGACGATATTGCCATGCGCGCCGACTCCGATACGCCGGATATGTTCCGCGCAACGCTCGCCGGTATTCGCGGCTCGACGGAATATTTTGTGCATTTGGATGACGCGCAGAGCGACATGTTCCAACTTACGGTGCTCGACCGTCCCGTGCTTCGCTCGCTGCAAGTGAAGCTCGATTATCCATCCTATACTAGGCTCCCAACAAAAACTCAGGATGAATTTGTGGGCGATGTGACCGCGCTTGCAGGCACGCGTGTGACCATCAAGGGGACGGCAAGTAAAACACTCGGACGCGGAAGGCTTGTTCTGAAAAACGAAAAAGCCGTCCCGTTGATTGTCCGCCGCGAGCAATTCAGTGCGAGCTTTGTCCTCAAATCGGACGATGAATACGTTATCGAAGTGCAGGATAACGAGGAGCTTACGAATAAAGACCCGGTGAATTACACACTCAAGGTCATCCTCGATGAAGTGCCGGCCATTGCCATCACACAACCGGGGAGAAATGTCGACCTCGCCGGCAGCGAGTCGTTGCCTTTAATAGTAGAGATCCAAGATGATTTCGGCTTTTCAAAACTTCAACTGGGTTATCGCCTGGCGCATTCGCGCTATGAGCTGCCTTCCGAGAATCCCACGTTTATCCAACTGCCACTTCCGCAGGTTCAAGGGGCTCGTGTAGAAATCCCCTACCGGTGGGATTTGGCGCCGCTCTCGCTTGTGCCGGAAGATGTCGTGGAATATTTCGCCGAGGTTTTTGACAATGACGTTGTGAGCGGGCCTAAAAGCGCGCGCAGCCAAACGTACTTGCTCCGGCTCCCATCACTGGAAGAAGTGTTCACCGACGCCGACAAGGGACATGAGCAATCTTTGGATGACTTGAAGCAGGCGATGGAGGAAGCAAAGAAGCTCAAAGAAAACCTCGAATCCATCAATCAGGATTTCAAAAAGAACAAGGAATTCGACTGGCAGGAGCAGAAAAAATTAGAGGAGATGGCGAAGAAATATCAGGAGATGCAGAAGAAGCTCGATGAAGTGAAGTCGCGCGTCGATGAAATGGTGCAGAAGATGGAAGACCAGAACGTCCTCTCGCAGGAGACGCTGGAAAAATACCTGGAGCTGCAAGAAATCTTCGAGCAACTGAACTCCGAGGAGCTCCAGAAGATGATGAAGCAAATGCAGCAGGCGATGCAGAACGTGGATCGCAATAAGCTGCAACAGGCGTTGGAGCAAATGACATTCTCAGAGGAGCGATTCCGGCAGAGCATCGAGCGGACAATGAACCTGCTGAAGCGCATACAGGTCGAGCAGAAGATGGACGAAGCGACCAAGCGCGCAGAAGACATCAAACAGCAGCAAGGCGAGATTCAACAACAGTCGGCGGAATCGCAAGGGGATCAGCAGAAAACTGAAGAGCTTGCGAAACAGCAGGAAAATTTAGCGGGGAAGCAGGAAAAATTACAGGAGCTGATGGAAGAATTGCAGCGCCGGATGGAAGAATTTTTCACAGAGATGCCGGCGGATAAACTGCAAGAGCTGAACAAACAGCTGCAACAACAGCAGCTTCCTCAAACGATGCAACAGAGCGCCCAGATGATGCGTCAGGGCCAGCAGCAACAGGCTCAGCAGCAACAGGCTCAGCAGCAACAG
>JAKEEG010000023.1 GCA_022616555.1 Ignavibacteriota bacterium
TCAACTCTATATTGCGTTAGACCAGAAGTACTGCACCGAACAGATTTTCAAAGAAACGTTTTCCTTGACGGACGAAGTGGGAAAAATGATAGCCGGTTTAATGAAGTATCTTCAGCAAACCAAAGTCAGGGGACCAAAATTCAAATGAATGGTTCAGAGAGTCTTAACTCGCAACTGGAAACTGGAAACTCGAAACTTTTAGAAGAGCATCCACCATTTCTTAAAACGTGGCATAAACTCTACTCATTCGTTGTTGCGGAGTTGGTCGTGCTCATTATCGTCTTCTACGCTTTCATGAAACTCTTCTCATGACCACCTTCGACTGGATTGTCCTTTTCCTCACTCTTGCATCAATTGTCCTGTACGGCATTTACAAAGGCAGGGGCAGCAAAAATATTCAGGGCTACCTGCTTGCCGACCGAAAGATGAAATGGTACGTCATCGCATTTTCCATCATGGCGACGCAGGCGAGCGCCATTACGTTTACTTCAACGCCCGGTCAAGCGTTTGTCGATGGCATGAGGTTCGTGCAGTTTTATTTCGGCCTGCCGCTCGCCATGGTGATTCTTGCTGTCACAGCGGTGCCAATTTTTCACAAGCTCGGTGTCTACACGGCATACGAGTATCTTGAACACCGTTTCGACCTCAAAACCCGCGTGCTCACAAGCCTGATCTTCCTCGTTTCGCGCGGGCTTGCCGTCGGCATTACCATCTACGCTCCCTCGATTATCCTCTCCGTAATGCTAGGATGGGATATTCGCATCACCTCGACGCTCATCGGCGGCGCAATTATCATTTATACGACTACCGGAGGCGTGAAATCCGTCAGTTGGACGCACGTTCAGCAGATGTTTATCATCATGTCCGGCATGCTCATCGCTTTCATTATTGCTGTGTCACTCTTACCGGAGGACGTTTCATTCTTTGATGCCTTGAGGGTTGCCGGAGCGAGCGGAAAGCTCAACGCAGTCGATTTCACATTCGACCTCGATAACCGTTACAATTTCTGGTCCGGCTTAATCGGAGGGATGTTTGTAGCTTTGGCGTACTTTGGTACCGACCAGTCACAAGTCCAACGCTATCTCACCGGTCAGTCTGTGACGGAAAGCCGCATGGGACTGCTTCTGAATGGCATGCTTAAGGTGCCGATGCAGTTCTTCATTCTCCTGCTAGGTGTGTTGGTATTTGTGTTTTACCAGTTTGAAAAACCCCCGCTCGTTTTTAATCCCGTTGAAACTCAAGCTATTGCAGCAAGCGAGTATAGTGAGGTGTATCGTCAGTTGGAAGAACAATATGACGATGCCTTTCACTCGAAGCAATCAGCTATACAAGAATACCTCGCTGCCCGGCAGAGCGGCAATGAGGCGGCAACAGCTGAGGCAAAGCAGGAAATCGCCGCAGCGAACAGCATCAGTAGTTCACTCAGATTACAGGCAGCCGAGTTACTGCAGAAAAACGGCCAGGATTCAAACGACACGAATTATATTTTTCTCTCGTTCGTGCTGAAATACCTCCCGACCGGATTAGTCGGATTGCTCTTCGCGTGTATCTTTGCAGCGACAATGTCTTCGACTTCCGGTGAGTTGAGCGCGTTGGCATCATCTACAATCATTGATGTGTACAAACGTTTATTCAATCGTACAGCAGATGAGAAGCACTATCTCGTCGTTTCACGCGCGGCGATGGCGTTATGGGGAGTGTACGGCATTGCCTTCGCCCAATTCGCCAGCCAGTTGGGCACGCTGGTTGAAGCCGTTAATATCATAGGCTCGCTGTTTTATGGAACGATGCTGGGAGTTTTCTTGCTGGCTTTTTATTTCAAGCGTGTCGGTGGTACAGCAACATTCATCGCCGCGTTCGTCGGCGAAGCGGCGGTGTTTTCGTGTTTCATGTTTACAGACATTTCCTGGCTATGGTATAATGTGGTTGGGTGTGGAGTGGTGGTGGGAGGAGCGGTTCTGCTAAATCCGTTCTTAAATACAAAAGCCTCGCCCGAAAAAGGGTAAGGCTTTTGCTTTTTTAGATCCAACAGCCTAAACTTACTTCGTCCCTGTTTTATCTTTCCACTCAGTAACCATATTCTCAGTCGCGGTGACCATCACTTTCTGAAAATCCGGCAGTTTATCAACACCGCTTGCGCGTATAATCTTTAATCCTTCTTCACCTGCTTCAACAGCCTCCTTGTATTTTCCCTCGAAAGCAAGAAGCTCAGCTTTTGTGCGGAGGTTGAAGAAACTCTTGTTTAACGCGATCGATCTATTGACCCACTCCATTGCTTCTTTGAGGTAGAGTTTGTTATCGGCAGCAAAGCGGGCGGCGTTGCTGAGTTCCTGCCATCGTCCGACGGACGCTTGGAGGAGCGGGAGAAGGTTGAATTCCACATTGAATGCCACCCGGACTTTCTCCCATTCAAGCACGACGCGAGCGGTGGTCGGGGTGAGCTCGTCAAAGTAAAATGTCTCCCATTCCACGTTTGGGATTGTTTCAGGCTTTGCCGTGAATCGGAGCGTATCGTAGCTTTGGTCGTAGACCGTGCCCCAATTGTCGACCTCGGAGTTAAAAACGAGTGTCCATTCTTTTTCTCCGGGGATGGCGACGAAGCGGTACATTCCAGCTCGCAGCCTCTTCCCAGCAATCGTCACGTCGTGGCTAAAGCTGAAAAGCGTCGGCTCGTTCGCTCCTACGCGCCACACGTCGCCGTATGGCTGAAGCGCGCCGGATGACTTCGGCCCGAAAATCGTACGTCCTTTAACTCCAGGTCGATGGTAATAAAGTGTCACGTCGCTCAAACCGACCATTTGTGTGATTTTTGCTCCCTGGCTTGTTCGCGGTGAACGAAGCACAGGTAGCGTGGGTGAGTAAGCTTGCTGTGCAGATGCTCCATCAAGAGCTAATATTGTACAACACAGCACGAGTACAAAACGTATGTATTTGTTCATATCATCCTCCTTAAAGTAAGTCATTCATAAAAAAAACTTCGTATTTCTTAGTGTCCTTTGCGTCGTTTGCATCCCGCCGTTTTATTTGGCGGGACGTGGATGAACATCAGCTTTTCGGCAATCCATTCTTTGCAACATGCTCCATCACTTCGCAGAAGCGGTCCAGCTCGTGTAAGGTTGTATACACATTGGGAGTAATGCGCAGCCCTTTGAATTCTTCATGAACGATCGGCGTCACAAAAATCTTGTGCTTGCTGAACAGATAGCTTCCCATGGCGACAGGGTCGATATCGACGATCTCGACATTTGCAATGCCACACGACTGCGTTGGGTCGAACGACGTGTTGAATCGCACATTTGACAGGTGCTTCAGCTTGTTCGCCCAGTAGTCTCGCAGGTAGCGGAGGCGCGCTTCTTTGCGCTTTGGTCCGATGCCGCGATGGAACAGAATCGCTTCCCCAATGGCCAAATGAATTGCCGCCGAGTGCGTCCCTATCTCCTCGTATTTCCTAATGTCTGTAGCCTGTTTCTTTTCTGCTGCCATCAGGGGCCAGAGCTTCTCGATTTTATCACGCTTCACATACAGAAGCCCCGTACCCTTAGGAGCGAACAACCACTTGTGCAGACTAGTTCCGTAATAGTCGCAGCCGAGGTCGCTTTGCGTGAAATCAAAATGCGCGAATGTATGCGCGCCGTCGACGATGACCTCGATGCCTTTCGAGCGGGCGAGCTCGCACACGGCTTTCACGGGCGTTATCTGTCCCGTGATGTTCACCATATGCGATATTAAAATAAGCCGCGTTTTGCTCGTGATTCCTTTTGCAAAGGCGTCCACGATTTCATTCAGATTCTGCGGCGGAATGGGTATTTTCACTGTCTTGAGCACCAGTCCTTCGCGCAGTTCTCTTTGCCTGAGCGTGGTGAGCATCCTCGGATAATCCTGAGTAGTCGTCAACACTTCGTCCCCGGATTTCAAATCCATGCCCATGAGCAGAATTTCCAGCGATTCTGACGCGTTGCGCGTGATGGCTATCTCCTCGCGGTCGCACCCGAAGATCTTCGCAAGCCCGGTGCGTATCGTCTCCACTTGCGGCTCCAACAATTGCCACATGGTGTAGGCAGTTGCGTCTTCTTGCTGCCATTGATAGCGCACGAGAGCTTCGGTGACTATGCGCGGGGAGGGGGAGACGCCGCCGTTGTTCAGGTTGATGATGCCGCGTGTAACAGTGAAAGCCTGCTGGATTTCATACCAGAAATCCTCATCCATCGCCGCTTGCTCGGGTGTGAGGTGCCCGACACGCTTGCCGGCTGCGTAGAGGTCATTAAGCATGGCTGCAACGGTAGAAGATGTGAGTGCGGCAAGTCCAACACCCTTGCCGACTTTGGAGAGAAAATCACGGCGGGAAAGTTCTGATACCGAAGACAGGGGTACGTTCATCATAGTGTCCTTTAAGAATGAAGAGAATAGAAAAAATCTGTGAAGGCGACGTGCTTGCCCCTTTGGGAGCGCCACGTCGCCTGCCCTAAATCATCAGGTACCACTCCAATCCTTCGCCAACATCGAGTACACATGCAAATCAACAAAATGGTCGTACAGCCACTCAGCTTGCCGCAGCGTGCCCTCGAACCGAAAGCCGAGCCGTTTGGGAATCGCGCAGCTTCTCGCGTTGCCCGTTGCGCAACGGATATCGACGCGGTTGAGCGAGAGATTTTTGAACGCGTATGTCGTCAGTGCGCTGCATGCACGAGTCATCATACCTTTGCCTTCGTACTGTTTCGCTATCCAGTACCCGATCATCGCGCTTCTGTTCTGCCAGTCGATGGGATGGAAGCCAATCACGCCGGCAATTGCCCCGTTGTGCCGTATACTTGCGTTGAAACAAATCTGGTTGTCGTACTGCACCCTGCAGGAATGGAGGAACTGCATGGTGTCTTCCACGCGCGTATTGTGGTCTAGCCACGGCAGCCACTCGCGCAAGTGTTTGCGGTTCTCGTCCACTAAACGAAACAATGGCTCCGCATCTGATTCATCAAGAAGGCGCAGTTCCAATTCATTGTCAATATGCAGCGTGCTGAAAGTAAAACCCACTGTTTATTCTACCAGCCTATTATATTTCCTCAGCACCTCTCTCAGCCTGTCGTGCGGGAGTGCATACACCGTATTTCCATCGCGCCCCACCATCGTCTCGGCAGCGACCAGGGCGTTTACGATGGCCTCCTCCGTCGCTTGAACTGTTGCCTCAAACAATGGATTGATACGCTCGTTAGGAAGCATGTCCAGCTTCACCGTACTGGATGATGCCCCAGCGGCAGCATTCGCAGTCGAGAAGGCGATAAAAATATCGCCGGAGGAATTTCCTCCTACGCCGCCCATGATGCCGATGCCCAGCGCCACACGTTTCACAACTCTTTTCATTTGGTGAGGCAGGAGGGGAGCGTCAGTCGCAACTACGACAATGATCGAACCCGTATCATCGCCAAGGTTGCCGCGGGTAGGGAGCAAATCCGGAATTTCCTTTCCCACGGGAACACCGGCAATGCGCATGTGTCTTCGCCCACCGTAGTTACCCTGCACGAGCACTCCAACGGTGTAGCCGCCTTGCTCATCAGTGAGTTTGCGCGACGCCGTACCAATACCACCCTTGAAGCCGTGAACAACCATTCCCGTCCCTCCGCCGACGTTGCCTTCGGCTACGGCGCCGGTTTTCGCGTTATCCAGCGCTTCGTACACATGCTTCGGTTTTACGTGGAAGCCGTTGATGTCGTTCAGAAACCCGTCCCACGTCTCGGCAATCACGGGCAGCGACCACAACTGCTGCGTTTTCTTCTGCCGTTCAATCTGCCATGCGATCACCGCGTCATGTACCACGCCGACACTATGAGTATTGGTAATCATTACCGGTCCATCGAGTAATCCGGATTCCTCCACCCACGTTGTGCCGGTCATTTCGCCGTTGCCGTTCAGCGTGAACCACGCCGCAAAGCACTGCTCGTTCGAGGTTTTCCCTCGCGGCAGTATGGCGGTTACGCCTGTACGCGCCGGACCCTTTCCGACCACAAGCTTGCCGTTGCCTTCGATAATGGTCGAGTGCCCGACTTCAACACCGGCGACATCCGTAATGGCGTTCAACTTGCCGGGCTGGCCATCAAATGGTACGCCGAGGTCACGCGCACGCGGTTTCTGTTGAGCGGAGATTGTGGTGGAGAAAAGAAAAAGGAGCAGGGCTACGCCCACGCGCAGGAATTTCATGACGACCTCAAAATTAAGATAAGAAACGTTATTGCTGATCTTGTTTGTATTCAAACCTGTTCCAGAAGTATGCTGAGAGGCTCATTAACGCAAGAATGATGAGTATCCCAGCATACAGGAACATGTCCCCGATTTCCCCGAATGCGATGACGCCGAAGAAGGAAAGAACCGTCGGGGCGATAATAAGGAGAGCGACGACGATCGAGATGAGATGATACCGCGTGCGCCAGTGCTGCTTGAGCATCAGCTTCGCGCCGCAGCTTCGGCACACAAGTCGAACGGGATCAAACAGCACAAGCCATCGTTTGAATGAAATCGGTTCCTGCTGGCAAGATGGACATTTCATGATTAGATTCTCCGTAAATGGACTCCCAAAAAACAAACTTTATGTCATTGCGAGCGTTTTTACGCGAAGCAATCTCGCGGTTAATTGCTGTGAAAAAGTCGTATTCAAGGTTGCAAATCTTCTGACAAATCTCGCCACTCTGGGTTCATCGCACTAATGAGATCCAACTTTTTCTGACGCGAACCGGCTTTTAGTTGTTTTTCGCGTGCTATTGCGGCCTGAACATCTTCATGGACTTCGTACCAAACGAGCTTTGTCAAATTGTAACGACTTGTAAATCCTTTGATAAGTTTATGTTTGTGTTGATAGACTCTCTTTGGAAGATCGCTCGTAAAGCCCGTATAAAGCACTTCGTTTGTCTTATTGGTCATTATATAATCGTAGTAGAACTTCTTCTTCATAATCTCAAGATGTTGTCATTGCGAAAGATCTATGTAAAACGATTTCATGTTTTCTTCCGCGAGATTGCTTCGGCAAAAGGCGCCTCGCAATGACAATTCAAGGTATTTTTTTTTGAGATTGTTTTAATAAAGTTCCACCACTGTCGCAATACCCTGCCCCACACCAATGCACATCGTTGCGACGCCATAACGAACGTTGCGGCGTTTCATCTCGTGCACGAGCGTCGTCATAATCCGCGCGCCGCTGCAGCCGAGTGGGTGCCCAATGGCAATCGCGCCGCCGTTGACATTCACAATCTCCGGATTGATGCCCAAATCGCGGATCACCGCGAGCGATTGCGATGCGAACGCCTCGTTCAACTCCATAAGCCCAATATCTTTAATAGATAAGCCGGCTTTCTTCAGCGCTAGTTGCGTTGCGGGCACGGGACCGATGCCCATGTAACGTGGATCAACTCCCGCTACGCCCGTTGCCACAATGCGCGCAAGGGGAGCGTAGCCGTGCTGTTTCGCGGCTGATTCGCTCATGATGAGCGTTGCAGCCGCGCCATCGTTTAGCGATGATGAATTTCCCGCCGTCACCGAGCCGCTTTTGCGGAACGCCGGTTGGAGCTTCGCCAGCTTTTCGAGCGACGTATCCGACCGCGGTCCCTCATCCGCACTGACTATGACGGGATCGCCTTTTTTCTGTGGAATCTCAACCGTTACAAATTCGTTTTTAAATTTTCCATCCGCTTGCGCCTTCACTGCACGCTGGTGACTGCGGAGTGCGAACGCATCTTGGTCCTCGCGTTTCACTTTCCATTTCTCGGCGACATTCTCCGCCGTCTCACCCATGGATTCCAAAGGGAACATGGCTTCGAGCTTCGGGTTCGGATACCGCCAGCCGAGCGCCGTGTCGTACGCCGTCAAATTGCCATAGAGCGCCTGCCCGCTGACGTTTTTCGGCACTGAGTACGGCGCGCGTGTCATGCTTTCTACGCCTCCGGCGATTATGACTTCATACTCGCCGCTCCATACCGACCGCGCCGCCATGTTGATGGCTTCAAGGCTCGAGCCGCACAGCCGGTTGACAGTCGTGGCGGGTACGGAGTAAGGAAATCCCGCCAACAGCACTGCCATGCGGGCTATGTTCCTGTTATCCTCGCCAGCCTGGTTCGCGCAGCCCCAGAACACATCTTCCACGAGCGCCGCGTCAAGCTTTGTGCGCTCAGCAAGCTTGCGCAGAATGTGCCCGCTGAGGTCATCCGGGCGCACATCTTTCAATACGCCGCCGTATTTTCCTACCGGCGTCCGCACCGCATCGACGATGACTGCTTCGTGCTCTCGTTTTGTTGGCATCAGGCTTTAGGAGATGGGAGATAGGTTATAGGATGTAGTGAGTGAATAAATAGTCATAGGTGTGAAATTCCCCGTGCTATAACCTAATATCTATCACCTATGACCTGCTGTATCAAGATTCGCACGCTCGCTAAGGTACTTCTGCAGCGTAAACTTAACACTCGTTGAATAAAAAAGAAAGGTCGTTAATGCGATTAAAATAAGGTTTTCTGCAAATTTCGTCCAGCCGATTTTCCCTGCTTCCGGATCCTGCGTAAAACAGCCGCAGGAAATGTCCAGCCCCCGAATAAGCGCCGAAACAATCGCAGCCGTGAAGATAACGAGCAGGGAAGTGAGCAACAACGCGCTGCCGCGCATAAACACACCTGCTATGACCGCAATGCCGCAAAGCAGTTCAACCCAAGGCAGGATAGTTGCTGCAAGCGTCGTTAAGTCCTCGCCCAGCAAGCGATAGTTATTAATTGAGCCGGCAAATGCCTCAGGGTCCGCGGCTTTATCGATGCTCGCGAAGATAAACACAAATCCGATGAAGACACGGACGGCGACGCTCACGTAGTCGTTGGCGAGAAGGGACTTCATTGCGCCTCCTGCTCGGTTGGAAGATTGCCCGCAGTCCATTCGCGCCAGCCGCCGAAAAAGATGCGCACATTGGAGAACCCAGAACCGAACAGCTTCGCCGCGAATTCAATACTTGAATTACACTCGGCGCCGTCACAGTACACGACAATGGGCTTGTCTTTGGGGTAGCCGCCAAGCTCGCCAACTCGCGCGTCGAAATCCTTGAGCGGGATATTGATTGCCCCGGCAATATGCCCAAGCTTATAGTCGAACTCGTGCCGCGAGTCAATGAACAGCGCCACACCCGAGTTGCGCAACTGTTGCGCTTCGGGCAGGTGGATCATCTTCGGGCCGGGGAGCGGCGCGTCAGCCGCAGAAGCCTCCGCCGAAGAAGTTTCCGAAAGTACGGTAACCTCAGATCTTTTCGCGAAAAACCCTTTTTCCATCGTCGCAGTGTAAGAAAACCCTAACACGCTTGCAACGATGAGTATCAACCCGCCTTCGCGGAACGCCTGTCGGAAGTCGCTCAACCGGGTTTTACTCCCATCACGCTCACGCGCACCGGCACACGCGGCTGGTTCTTGCTATCCGTCTCGATGAAAATTTCCTCGTTAACGTACCCCTCTTTTTTCTGATTGACGGTGATGGTGAGTTTCAATTCTTCGGAAGGTTTCAACCTCTTCGGCGTGTACGTTACGGATATGCCGTCGTTTTTTATCGCTATGCCCGTTACGCTAATTTGCTTGTCGGAGACGTTCCGAAAACTTATCGTCTCGGTCACCGATTTGCCCAACTGCACACTCCCGAGCCACAGAACGTTGTTTTTGGTCACCGGTTCCAGCTCTTCTTTAATTTCAACGGTAAGCTTCACGCTTGTCTGTGGCTTCACCGGGTCGTTGCTCGTAATGTAGACGTATTTCGTCGCTGGGCCCCGGAACCCTGTCGAGTTAAACTCAACCTTAATCACGTCTGATTCTCCCGGCGCAAGCTCGGATTTCGGCTGTTTTACCGTCGTGCATCCGCAGGAAGATTGAACATGCGTAATCTTCAAGACGTCCTCGCCTGCATTCGTAAGTTTAATTTCTGCCGGCTTGGACATGCCGCTGTAAATTGTGCCAAGCTCGATGAGTTCACTACTCACAACAAGCTTTGGTTGCGCAGCAAGTGAAAAGGTAACAACGAAAATTGTCGCCATTGTCATTCGCACGTGTTTCATACTATCTCCTTATGAAAATCATTCAAATCCTCTAGATTCCACTTCCCTAATTTTTTAGGGAAGGGTTAGGGGATGGGTTCCAAAAAAATTATTGCTTCTTCCACCACTCGCCCGTATGCGCCAGCATTTTCAGCAATGGCGAAATCCGGTACCGGTCTTCGCTCAAATCGTTTTCGATCGCGCTGAGCACCGAATACACATGCTTGAATCCGATCTTGCCTCCCCATTCGATGGGTCCAAGAGGATAATTCGTGCCTAGCTTCATCGCCGTATCGACATCCTGCGGCGTGGCGACGTCTTCCTGCACAACAAACGTCGCTTCGTTCACCAATTGGCAGAGGATGCGGGGGAGAACCATCCCCACGCGGTCCTGCACTACTTCAATCTCTTTTCCAAGCGATTGCATAAATCGCTGCACGACCTCCACCGTTTCCTTCGGCGTGTGGACGGTCGGCGCGGTCTCAACGATGCGCTGCTGCGAGAACGACGGCAGAGCCCCGATGCCGACGAGCCGGTGTTTTCCGGAAATCCATGTTGCTTGCTCCGTTGCCGCAACCGTTACCGAATTTGTCAGAATCGGCGCGGTCGCCGCCAGTGCTTTATCCAATGTAACAAGATTTTTCTTCTTGTGTTCCTTATCTGCAATTGTTAGTTCCAAGGCGACCGCTGTGTTGCGGGCGGTTGTTGAGCTGACTTTTACTGTCCCCTCGAATTTCGGAGCGGGTTTCGGTGATTCGTTCCAATCTACAACAACGCTATAGCCTTTATCCGCACATAGATTGGCGTATTCTTCCACAAGCGGAGAGTCGCCCACAATATAGACGACTGAGTGTCCGCTTGTTCCCTTTGTGTGCGTTGTTGATGAAGTCTTTTTCGCCATGAATTACTTCTTATCCTCGTACTTGTAAAAGCCTTGCCCGGACTTCCGCCCAATGTGTCCCGCATCCACCATGCGCTTTTGAATCAGGTGCGGGCGGTACCTCGGCTCGCCGAAATACTGTTCGTACATCGATTGCGTCACCGCAAAATTGATATCGATGCCAATTAAATCCATCAGCTCGAACGGCCCCATAGCGAACCCGCCACCTTCCTTCACAATGCGGTCGATTTGCTCTACCGTTGCTACATTTTCTCCGAGCAACCGAAGCGCCTCGCCATAAAACGGCCGCGCGACGCGGTTCACGATAAAGCCCGGTGTGTCTTTTGCGACAACGGGCGTTTTGTCGATTTGCTTTGCAAGCTCTATGGTATGGTCAACGGTTTCCTGAGATGTCCGCTCGCCGCGCACAACTTCAACGAGTTTCATGATGTGGGCGGGGTTAAAGAAGTGTAATCCTACCGCTCGCTCCGGTACACGGAGCACTGATGCCATTGCCGTGACTGAGAGGGAGGACGTGTTCGTTGCGAGTATCGTTGTCGGTTTTGTGTCAGCTTCAAGGTGGCGGAAGAGATCTTTTTTTACCGTCAGGTCTTCGATAACGGCTTCGACGATGAATTCGCATTGCTTCAGGTCGTGCAGTTTCGTGCGAGGATGGATGCGCCCGAAGGCCTCGGTCATCTGCTCCTGCGTCAGCTTGCCGCGGTTCACACCCTTGCGAAAGTCATACTTAATTCGTTCCAACGCTTGCCGCAGGATCGTGTCGTTCACGTCGTACAACAGCACATCCACGCCCGAAAGCGCCGCTGCTTGCGCTATGCCGGAACCCATCGTGCCCGCGCCGACGATGCCGAAATGTTTCACCATAGGGGGTTTTAAAACGTAGAATGATTGCAGGAAACGTACTCAATAGAAGCCTGAAAAACAACAACACAAACTAACGCGAAGGCGTCTCGCCGAGCAATAATTTGCTTACCTTCCTTTAAACTGCGCCGGGCGTTTTTCCAAAAAAGCTTGCACGCCTTCTTTGTGGTCATCGGTAAGCGAGGCAATTTCTTGTATGTACGCCTCGTAGTCGAGCAACGCATCGAGGTCGGCGGTGAGTGCCTTGTTCAGCGCGCGTTTGATGAGCCCGATGGATTTCGTCGGAGCCTTCGCCAGCTTCTCGGCAATTTCCATCGTCGTCTTTTCCAACTCCGCCGTGGGCACGACTTTATTGACGAGCCCCACGCGCTCCGCTTCCTGTGCGGTGATGTCGCCGCCGAGCGCGACATATTCGAACGCCTTTGCCATTCCCACCAATCGCGGTAAAAACCAGTGCGAGCCGGTATCTGGAACGAGTGCGATGCGAATAAAGACCTCGATCAACTTCGCATGGTCTGCCATAATCCGCATATCGCACGCGAGGGCTAAGCTCATGCCGGCTCCCGCCGCCACGCCGTTGATCATCCCGATAATCGGCTTTTCCATGTTCCGCATTCTGCGAATCATCGGGTTATAGTTTTTCTCCAGTGATTCCTTAAGCGAGCGTCGCGTGTCCTTCCCGGAATGCTCTTTTAAGTCTTGTCCGGAGCAGAACGCCTTCTCGTCGGCGCCGCGTATCACCACGCACCGGACGTTCTGGTCCTTCTCCGCTTCCTTCAGCGCATCGTTCATTTCTTTCTTCATCGCCTCGTTGAAGGCGTTAAACACCTCAGGGCGATTCAGCGTGATTGTCAGGACATTATTTGTGTTAGAGTAGAGGAGCGTTGTATAGTTTTGCATGGGGTGTTGAAATATTGGTTTTTTGGGTAGGACAGACATTCTTGTCTGTCACAGGCAGATATTCCTGCCTGTCCTATTCAAAAATTTCGCGATTGAAATACCAGCCCTGATAAGTCCAAGGGTCTAAAGTTAACTCCTTCTTTACTGGATTATTCAACATATAGTTAAACTTTTCGTCAAATTCTTTCTGGTTTCTGATAATTCGATCAAAAGACTCATTGAGCCAAATACTGCCCTTTGTTTTTCTCATTCTGTTTATTTTGTTTGCTGAGACACCTTTGATGCCTTTCATGATTCGGCTCAAATCGTAGTTGCTTTTTTGTCGGAGGAGAATGTGTACATGGTCAGGCATGACAACAGCTGCAAGGAGTGAATAATATTTATCTTGTCCTTCTTTGATGTGTTTTAAGACTGCAACTTGTTCTTTTTCTGAGAGTACAGTTGATTTTGTCCGGAAGGTAACGAAATATACCGCGTCGTGAATGGTCCAATGGGGGAGATGTCTGCGCGTAATTTGAAGTTGTGGATTAGACGTGTCCATTTCTAAAAATATTGAGTAGGACAGACATTTGCCGAAGGCATCCCTTTGGGACTTGTCTGTCTATATCAGACATTCTTGTCTGTCCTCGACTTGTTCAAGTAAATGACAGGCAAACATATTTTTGTCAGACAGGAATGTCTGACCTACCCCAAAGCAATGGCTAATATAACAATCTCCCCGCTCTTTTTCACTCCCGGAATTTCTTTTTCCTTCGCTTCTTTGACGTAAATTTTTCAGCCATTTCGCCGATGAGTTTCCGCCAATCGCTTTTTTTGTCCGGGTGCGAATGGGTATGTTTGCCTTCTGCCTGTTGGCGAAGCTCCTGGGAGGACGCATTTGCTTCGAGCCTCTTGCTTTCAGAATGCCCGCGGAACCTGCGCTTTTGTTGTGGTCGCCCGTGGTGGCCCTCTCCGCTCTTTTTTTGGTGTTGTTGCCGTGGATGGTGTTGTCTATGCTGGGAATGAGTTTTTGGATGACGCGTTTGCCCGGTGGACGTCTCTGCCATTAGTGCATTTGCTGATGCAGCCCCAGGCGCGACCGCAGGTCCAGCCGGCTTGGTGTAATCAAAACCCGGATAGTGTTGAAGCGGGAAATGTTTGGACGTGAACCGCTCGAGTCTTCTGAGCGAATCAACGTCCTCCCGCGCAACGAAGGTAATCGCATCGCCCGTCGCGCTTGCGCGCCCCGTGCGCCCGATTCGATGGATGTAGTCTTCCGGGAATCCGGGAATATCATAGTTCACCACGTGTGAGATACCCTCCACGTCGATGCCGCGCGCAGCAACGTCCGTTGCAACGAGCACGCGGAACTCTCCGTTCCTGAATCCTCCCAGCGCGCGCATGCGCTGTGCTTGCGTCCGGTTAGAATGGATGGCGGTTGACCTGACGCCGTTTTTTTCTAAACGCTTCGAAATCTTATCCGCACCGTGTTTCGTGCGGGAGAACACCAGCACGCTATCAAGCTCCTTCTGCTTCAGCATAAAGAGCAGCAGCTCCATTTTTCTGTCCGGCGAGATGGAATAAAACGACTGCCGCACGGAATCCACCGGAGCACGGCGCTCACCGATTTCTATCAGCACCGGATGCTTTTGCAATGCCGACATCAGGTCGCGCACCTCTTTGGACATCGTGGCGGAAAACATCAGCGTCTGCCGCTCGGCGGGCACGTGGGACACAATTTTCTTCACATCTTTAATAAAGCCCATGTCAAACATCCTGTCCGCTTCGTCGATCACCAGGATTTGCACGTGCCGCAAGTCCACGCTGCGGCGCTCGAGATGGTCCAAGAGTCTGCCCGGAGTTGCGATCACGATATCCACGCCGCGCTGCAATCGTTTCAGCTGATTCTGCATGTTCGTGCCGCCATAGATGGCAAGTGTGCGTGTGTGCAAGAACCGTCCGTAGGTACTGATGGCGTCTTCGATTTGCTGGGCAAGTTCCCGCGTCGGAGTTAAAATTAACGCTCGGCAGTGATGCGTCTTGGTATGGTGTTTTGCGAGATGCTGGAGGATAGGGAGGACGAACGCCGCTGTTTTCCCGGTTCCCGTTTGAGCCGAGCCGATAATGTCCTTGCCCGAAAGCGCCGCCGGTATCGCGCGCGATTGGATTTCCGTCGGTGCGACAAATCCGGTGGCTAAAATCCCCTGCACGAGTTCATCGGACAGGCCTAACGTTTTGAATGGCATATGTTTTTTTTTCAGTTTAAAGTTTCAGGTTTAAAGTCTAAAGTCCATTTTTGTCATTGCGAGCGTTTTGTGCGAAGCAATCCCACCAACGAATAAATCGAGACTGCTTCTCTGAAAAACCCTCGCTGTGCTGCCAGCTTTTCTTTCTGGGAGGGAGTTCCCACTCCCGACCCTCCCTCTTTATTCCCTGCTCTAACCATTAGGGAAGGGGTTAGGGGATGGGTTCGTTATAAATAGCTATAATGTTTTGTCCCTTCCCCTCTAGGGGAAGGACAGGATGGGGTCATCACTCAAAAATGACCTCACCCTAACCCTCTCCTAAAGGAGAGGGAACGAATTCATTATTTTTCTCAATAAAAACGCTAAATTGTAATCTTTACAAAATGTAATTTACCTTCATTTTGTACTTGACAATGAAGAATCGATTCATTACATTATTATTGCTTTAATGAAGTACGATAATTAACGCTGATGCACGCGGGAGGGCCCAAACCTGCTTACATCGGTATTGCTTATTTTATCCTAACCCCAAATAGGGGCTGTCCCAACCGGGGTTCGCAGTAGGAGCCACACGACGCGAGTCTGCACCAATCGGATTCGGGCTTCTGAACCCCATGAGCCTGTCTCGCAAGCTGCACGGCGAGAAGGGCCGAGCGGACAAGTCAGCTCTTTTAACATCCTCGGTGTGACGCCCCTTTCGGTTAGGACTTAAAACCAAGAAGGTAGATACAATGTAACCAGAAATCAGTTAAGAACATATTGAATTCAACAGGGTAGGACAGACATTCTTGTCTGTCCAAGACTAGCTCTATTGGGTAGGACAGACCTGCCTGCGGCAGGCAGGCATTTGCCGAGGACATCCCCTTGGGACCTGTCTGTCAAAACCTATCGCTACGTAGAAAACCCTCCACCCCGCAACGCTACTTCTCAAGAAGGAACAGGTGGGGTGCGGAGGAAAGCAAGATTTATGATTTAGCCTTTGTTTTATTGATTCAGTGAATCAATCGTCAATCAGAAAATACTATTCATTTCACCAAAACCATCTTCCTCGTCTCAGTATATTGCGGCGTCACCAAACGATAAAAATATGTCCCGCTCGGAAATCCTGTCGCATCCCAATACTTGTGGTAAATCCCTTGGTCGAGCTCCTCGTTAATCAGCGTTGCGACCTCTCTGCCGAGCGCATCGACAATCGTGAGTTTTACATGCATCATTTCGTTCAGCTTAAATTTGATAGTGGTGTTGGGGTTAAACGGGTTGGGGTAGTTCTGGTCGAGACTAATGAACGCGGGAACATCCGGCCGCGTCTCAACGGTAGTAACCGGGTCGGTCGTGAATTTGTAAATCGTTCTTCCGCTGGCGTAACCGAGCGTATCGCCGAACATGCGGAAGCGGTTCAGGTTCGCGCCGAACGAAGGCGTCCACGTTGCGCCGCCATCGGTTGTTTCGTACGCGAGGCTGTTGAAGCCTCCCGCCCAGCCGCGCTGCCCGTCCGCGAGAAATTGAATCCCCTGCATCTCCATGGAGTACGTGCCGGCGGGAAACGATTTCGTCTCCCACGTCAGTCCGCCGTCTGTGGTTTTGAGATAGCTTGGAACCGCATTTGCGGAACCGAACGGGAACGGCTCTATCGAAACATATCCTGTTGCGGCTGTCGGGAAGGTAATCTTCCAGCAAAGCTGTCCGGCTTGCGTTCCTTGATAAACGGTATTCCACGAATCGCCGCCGTCGGTGGTACGCAAGACGAGCGCTTTTTTAGAGTTGAGATCCGCGCCTTCGATGGATGACCCGACGACATATCCGGTATCGAGCGAGAAAAAATAAATATCGACGAGCGACCCGGCATAGACATTCATATTTTTGACTGTCCAGTTCGCGCCGCCGTCCGTTGTTTTAATGAAATAGGGAGTCGCCTCCGGATTGTATCGCCCCACGGCGAACACGTACGAAGTATCGATAGAAAACAAGCCGCAAACCGCGGCCGGTCCGGAGGGAAGATCAAGTACCGGCGACCACGTTGCGCCACCGTCGGTTGTGCGCCACAACGGCGCGCCGGAAAGCGAGCCGAGCCATCCATTGTTTGCGTCTGTAAACCGGATGCTGCGGCCTGCGGCAGCAATGTTTGTAAACGACCAGCTCGTGCCGCCGTCGGTAGTTTTATATACGTTCGTACCGGCAACGCGCACGGCAGCCCAGCCCGTATACGGGTTGATGAAATACAAATCGTCGATTTTGCCGGTGATAACCGGAGCGTTGGGCAGGGCTTTCCATTCAGGCTGGTCTTGAGCATGGAGGATGAAGTAAGCAGGCGAGACAAAAAGCAGTACAACAAAAAGTTTTCTCATGACAAATATTATTTACCTGATGGTAATTATCAACCCTTTATATTTCGTTTCGTCGAGTGGGGCATCATCTGCAACAGTTTGGTACTTACTATAATGGATTGCGCCGTCAATATGTTCTCTCAGAAATGCCAGTATGCCCGTGGATGATGGTCCGCCGGTGACTATGTCGATGATGTTCCAGACGCCTTTCAGGTGCACACCATAACCGAACGTCGTATACAGGCGCGTCCCGGTTCCGTTGAACCGCCCGATTCGGATTGAGTACAATTCGAAAACGGACATGCGCCAGCCGGTGAGAATCTCCATCGTGGAATTGTTCTTGCCAAGTATCAGGCCATCGAAGAGGTTGATATCGCCCAGCCCGGTCTGGTAAGTCGCCACTCCGGGGGAAGAATATTGCACGAGGAGGTCTTCTGTTTGTCTCGCAAACGCGAGGCTGAAAAATTTCATCCCCGCCAGGTTATCGTTTCCGTAAACGCTATACTCCGCGGAAAACCCCACGCTTGCATAACGGGGGAGCGGGTCGGCTTCTGTGGGATCTCCATACACGACCTGATCACCGATATTACTCCTTGCGTACGCGATTGAGATGTCGAGTGTTGAACGTGTGTTAGGGACAAGGGAAAACACGCTTTCAGTCGGGTCGTCCATAACCAAGCAGGAAAGCGGGACATTGAGCAGGAAGCCGATATCATACGCCGTGACCTTTGCTTCTCCAGCTCCGGGATCTTGTTCGCCGCCGAAAGGACTCAGGTGGGAATGGATTTTTTTAATATTTACTCCAAGCCCAAGCTTAACGTAATATTCGACTCCGAATGCAGCCGAATATGCGTTGGAGACTTCGTATGAGTGATATGTGCCTATTACTTCCGGGCCATCTGGTGATGCTATGAGGACCTGCCCAAGATTAAGATACACGCGGGAATATCCTATACCGAGCGAAAGTTTGAAAGGGAGTTCGAGGAAATGGTCTGCATTGATCCCGACCATGCCCGCTCTCACGTCGTATGTCAAATCCGGGATTCCAAACAGTGGAAGCCATTGCGTTTTGTAGATGTAGGTGGAATATCCCGCATGCCGGCTGAAGCTTTGTAAGCCGAGTTGCCCGGGATTCGAGAGCATTGCTATCGGGTCTTCAAGTGGCAGTGTGCTTGAGATACCCGCCATCCCGTTTGCCTCAGGTGACGGGCCAAGGAGAAGGAAGGGAACACCGGTAGTCGTAATTTGGCTGTATCCAGTTGTCGTAGTAACAATGCATAGTATGATGATGAACGTTTTCATGTTGAACCTCTTGTACTATTTCTCCATTTCTCCTCTGCACCCCCGCTCCCCAGCCTGCCCTGAGCTTGCCTGCCCCGCTCGCGGGGTCGAAGGGCACCTTGCCGTTTTACCGCCCTTTCCACTCCGGCTTGCGCTTGTCCACGAACGCTTTCATGCCTTCCTTCTGGTCGTCGCTCGCGAAGAGGAGGTAAAAATTCTTGCGCTCGTATTCCAGTCCCGCTTCGATGGTCGTATCGAACGCCTTCAACACAGCTTCCTTGGCGAGCCTCACTGCCATCGGCGGCTTGCTGGCAATTTCTTTTGCGAGGTCTTTGGCTTCTTGCAAATAATATTCGACCGGCACGATTTTATTGATGAGTCCCCATTGCAGCGCTTCTTGCGCCGAAATCATCTTGCCCGTAAGCACTATTTCCATGGCTTTCGCTTTGCCCACCGCGCGCGTAAGCCGTTGCGTTCCGCCCGCGCCGGGCATGACACCGATGTTGATTTCCGGCTGTCCGAACTTCGCCGTCTCGGATGCAATAATAATGTCGCACGTCATAGACAGTTCGCACCCGCCGCCCAACGCGAACCCGCTCACCGCGGCGATAATCGGCTTTTTGATTTTGCGGATGCGGTCCCAGCGGGCGAACATATCGCGCACCAGCATGTCCATCGCCGACGCGTCCGCCATCTCTTTAATATCGGCGCCCGCCGCAAACGCCTTCTCGTTGCCGGTGATGATAACACAGCGCACGTCCTCGTCCTTATCCAGCGCTTCCAGCGCTTCCACAAGCTCCGCCATCAACTTCATGTTGAGCGCGTTCAGGACGTCAGGCCTGTTCAGTTGAGCGATCGCGTAGCCTTGTTCTTTGGTGACTATGATGTGTTGGTAAGCCATGGGTTTAGAAAGTATTTTGTGGTCGTTTCATTGAATCATTGACGATTGTTTAATGATTCAATGGCTCGAGAATTCAATTATCTTCTTTTCTTGCTTTTAACTTTAGACTTTAAACTTTGAACTTTAAACTTATTGCCCGCATATTGTCTTCGCACTTTCTCATAATCAATGGGCCGCTTCTCGGCGAAAGCCTTGATGCCCTCGACGATCTCCGGCGCTCCGGTGTGCACAGTGAGCCAGTCGCGCACATGCCCGATGGTCATCGCCCACGAAAAGTCGCGCCAGAAGTTCAACTGTTGTTTCGCGTAGCGCGTCACTTCCGGCAGCTTGCGTACGAGCTTCTTCGTCATGCGCTCCACCGCGGCGTCCAGGTCTCGGCGGGGCACAACCTCATTAACGAGTCCCCACTCCAACGCTTTGCGCGCTGTAATAGGCTCGCACAGCATGATGATTTCCCTCGCTCGCCGCTCTCCGACGATGAGCGGCAGCCACTGCGTTGCGCCGGCCGCCGGCACGCTTCCGCGTTCTACTCCCACGTGGCGGATGTACACATCGTCCGCGACAATGGCGAGGTCGCACGACATTTGCAGCTCGTTACCGCCGCCCACCACAATGCCGTTCAGCCGCGCAATTGTCGGTTTGCCGATGTTGCGCAGCCTGTCGTAGGTTTCGATGAAGACGCCCATCCATTTGTAAAAGTCCTGGGGTCGCTTCAAAAAATCCTGTTTCCACTCTTTTATATCGGCGCCCGTGCAAAACGCCTTGTTGCCCGCGCCGGTGATGACGACGACCGCGATGCTATCGTCCCACGCGGCGTCCTGCAGCACACCGCCCAACTCCTGCAGTGTTTCGAGGTTCAGGCAGTTGTGGACCTCGGGCCGGTTAATGGTAATCGTGGCGACCCAGCTCTTCTTTTCGTAGAGCAGATTTTTCAGGCGAAAATTTTTATGCGAGATTCCGGAGTATTTGGACATGGTCAATAGTAAATCGGCATTTGGAAATTGTCAATGGGAAATGGGATTAGCTTTCTTTGACTTCCGCGTAAAACATGGTGACGATGCTCGCAGCAAAGCTCATTAAATCGCGTGCGGTGGCTTTGCCTTCGGGCGACGCCATCGCTGCGTTGAGCGCGTCTTGTGAGTCGAAGTACATCTCCGCTTGCAGGTAGTGCTTCGGCTCGCCGATAGGGGCGCCCGTGATTCTGGCGATTTCCAGTTTGCGTAAACCGGGCATTTTCTTCACCAGCGGCGTGTGGATATCAAAATAATGCTGATCGAATTCCTGCGTGTTCTCCGGCGTTTTATACAGCGCAATGAGTTTAACCATGGCACCTTCTCAATAAATGTAGGTTGTAGTGATGAATAGCGGTGTGGCAATATAGATGTATGAGCCCTGAGATGCAAGGCGAGTAACCATGACTGTCATTCCCGAATGTTTTTGTCGGGAATCCAGCAGGGAGATGTCTGCTGAGAATCTGTGTGTATGACTGACTTTGAGTAGTGAGACCAGTTCTAGCGAATTTGCCGAGTATGTTTAGCACATTTTTGGTACCTTCTATCCGACGATACATGCCACGCACGCCACAAACACATACTGCGCGCACATTTGATGCAGCCGCCACGCTTGATTCCATCAAGCGGATGGCGTTCGAAGCCGGAGTTCCTCCAACTGAATTCATAAAATCGTTGCAAGCGAATCTTCAACGTACTGCCGACCCTCTGCGCGCGCTCAATAATGTGCAGCGGTTTCTTTCAGCCGGTTTTTCCGAAACGACGCTGAGGGATTTCCATCGTCATCCAGTGCTGCAGCACGTTGCACTCGAAATTTTTTCTCAGTCTCAGTATCTCGCTGATATTCTTATACGCAACCCCGAGCTGTTTAATTGGATTACCTCCACCAGCGCGTTGGGGCGCGTAAGTGCCAAGTCTACGTATCTTGATGAGGCGCGCAGAAGTATTGAGCCGTTCGAGCGTTTCGACAAAAAAATCAATGCCCTCAAACGGTTTCATCGTCGCGAGTTGCTGCGCATTGGAGCGCGGGAAATCCTGAAGGAGGTAGTCGTCTCTACCACAGCCGATGAGCTTTCGCGCCTCGCCGATGCCGTTGTGCAGGTAGTGCTCGAGCTTGTGACACAGCAGGTGTTGGGGAATAATGCTCAAACAGTCCGGAGCATGCTTGCGGTGATAGGACTAGGCAAGCTCGGCGGAGGCGAGTTGAATTTCAGTTCCGACATCGACCTGCAATTTGTGTACGATGCGGATGGGGATTTTGAAGCACCGGAGCTTCGCGTGAAAACCCTGCACGAGCTTTACTCTCGTATTGCGGAAACCACGGTGCGCAAGCTGACCGAGCTTACAGATGAAGGCCGCTTCTACCGTGTCGATCTGCGTTTGCGCCCGGAAGGCACCATCGGACCGATCGCGCTTTCCCGTGCTGCGGCGATGAATTACTACGAAACTCGCGGCGAGCAGTGGGAGCGTCAAATGCTCATCAAAGCACGTGTGATAGCGGGAGACATTGAAACGGGCGAACGGTTCTTAAATGAAATCAAGCCGTTTATTTTCCCGCGCACGCAGCTAAGCAGTCCGCTTGAGGAAATCGCCGCGATAAAACGCAAAATTGAAGCGAACACCGACGCGGAGACGAACATCAAGCTGGGAAGCGGGGGCATTCGGGATATTGAGTTTATCATCCAGGCATTGCAAATGTTAAATGCCGGAAAAAATGAAATCCTGCGAGACCGCAATACGCTAACCGCTCTTGAACACTTGAGTGTAGCGAAACTCTTAAGTGCTCGCGAAGCGAACACACTACGTTCTGCGTATACGTTCCACCGGACGCTGGAACACCGACTGCAATTGTTATTCGGCAAGCAGACACATTCGCTCCCCGAATCACCGGCGGAAGTCGAATTTCTCGCGAAACGGCTGGGCTTTCGTAATACGGCGGCATTCAGGCGGACACTTGAACGACACCGAGCAACTGTGCGGAAAATTTTTGCTTCTGTATTTGTTCTCAAATCAACACCCGCGGCAGCAGCATCCGGGCTATCGCTCCAAGCGTTCCGCAAATTCGTATTTTTGGATGGGCGCAAAGCGTCGGAGCGAATCAACAAAGTATTTGAATCGCTCCCTGAATGGCGTGAATCGAAGCTGCAAACAAAGCTGCTTGCGGCACTTGCCCAGTACAAAGCGCCGGATTTGGCTTTGCAGAATCTTGCACTTCTTGCAGGCAATAAGCATCTGCGCCGCTCCTTGCTTCAGGCTCTTTCAAGTGATGGCGCGCGAGACTTGGTGATGTTGGTTTGCTCTCGCAGCCCTTATCTCGCGCACTTGCTTGCCGCCAGTCCCTTGTTGTTTGAGACGCTCCTCAGCAATCCGGCCGAGGTGTTAGACGAAGGTCTGGGATGGGATTTGATGAAGTCCGATTTGGCAAACTATCGCTCGTTCAATGAGTTTAAAATTTCGCTTCGCTGGTTGAAGGGCAGCATCGATATCGCAAAGGCGGCGAATGACTATTCGAATTTGGCGGATAACCTTGTTATGCAACGCCTACATTCCCTGAGCGCGGATGCTGCTGTTCCGTTTGCCGTATTCGCCGTGGGCAAGTACGGCGGAAAGGAAATAACCGTCGGTTCCGACCTGGATTTGCTGTTCATCTATCGAAAAGCCGATGAGTCATCCGCCCTGAAAGCAGAGTCGGTGGCGCGTGACTTCGCAAACGCATTCCTCGAAAATGGCAAGACAGTATATGACATCGATATGCGGCTGAGGCCTGAGGGCAAAAACGCTCCGCTCGCCGTTGAGATTGAGTACTATCGCGACTATCTTCACAGCCGCGCATCGTTGTGGGAGCGCCAATCGTTGGTGAAGTTCCGCCCCATTGGCGGAGACGAAGCGTTGCAGGGAGCAGTTATGCTGCTTGTGCAGGAGTATGCGTACTCCGCGCCGTTGCCGCGCCGCTGGGTTGACGACGTCGCCAGCATGCGCACGACAATCGAACGCGAGCGTACGAAAGGTATGCAATCATCAAATGACCTAAAGGTTGGCAGGGGCGGATTGGTCGATATCGAGTTTCTCCTCCAGATGTTACAGCTCAAATACGGCGCTGAACGGCAAGAGCTGCGCACAACAAGTTCATTTGAGTTGCTCGATACTCTTCGTTCATCTAAAATTCTTAAGCGGCATGAGGTTGACCGCTTGTCGGATAATCTGAAGTTCTTACGCTCGCTTGAAACACTCGTGCGTCTCAATGCGACGCAGAGTGGATTCATTTTGCCAAATCAAAACGACCAGCGTGTTGCACTAGCCGCGGGTATGGGGCAGAAGTCTGTCCGCTCGCTCCTTGCACGCATCAAGAAAATTCAACAAGCAAATAGGGCACTGTTGCAGCAAGTGTACAAAATATGCAAACAGTAGAAATATCGACAAAAAATAAACCTGTCATTGCGAGCGTTTTTCAGCGAAGCAATCTCGTTTTTCTGCTGAGTGAAAATGGTATCGCCGTGTTGCTCATTCTTATCGTGCTGTTTGTGTACAGCACGACAATGAGCCCTACGGTTTCGTTTGTCGACGCGGGCGAATTAGCAGCTGTCGCTGTTACGCTGGGCATTGCCCATCCAACAGGATATCCACTCTTTACGTTGCTTGGTCGCTGTGCAGCGATGATACCATTAGGCGCGGAGGAAATTATCAGGCTTAACTTCCTCTCTGCTTTGTTAACAGCCGTAACGGTTGGATTATTTTTTAAAACGAGTTTGCTGCTTTTTAGGCTCAGGTTGTTTTCGTCTGAAGACCGTGCGAGCAAAAATTCCACCGGACATTTTCTCGCAGCTGCCGTAGGCTCGCTTGTCTTGGCGTTCTCATCGACATTCTGGTCGCAATCGACTGTAGTCGAAGTCTATTCGCTCCATATTGTTTTTCTTGTTGCGGCGACCTACTGTTTTCTTCGCGGGGTGGATGCTCAGCGTTACGAGGGTGGTACCATATCACGGTATCTCGTATTGTTCGCTTTTGTGTTGGGGCTTGGCTTTACGAACCACATGACCATGCTGCTCCTTGCTCCGGCTTTCCTCTATCTGTATTTCAGTGTGCTGGGGTGGCAGCGGGAGTCTTTGTTCCGATTGCTCCGGCTTACGCCGTTCTTTCTGCTGGGCTTGTCGGCGTACCTGTACTTGCCGATTCGGTCAAGCGTCGGCCCTTCTCTCGATTGGGGGCATGCAGCAGACCTTGAGCGTTTTTTATGGCATGTGAGCGGCAAGCAATACCGGTCGTGGATGTTTTCCAGTTTTGAAAGCGCGGAAAAACAGTTCCAATTTTTCGTCAACACGTTTCCTGCGGAGTTTCACTATGGCGTTTTTGCTTTTATTCTAATTGGAATCCTCGCGGCTGTCAACCGCAATGGCCGCTTGTTTGTTTTTCTCATACTCGCGTTCCTGGGTTGTTTGCTCTATGCCATCAATTACGATATTCACGATATCGAATCGTATTTCCTGCTGGCTTATCTTGCTATTGCGTGGTTTTGCGTGCTGGGTGTGAATGCTGTGCACCGATGGATTTCCAAAAAGTTTCCGGAACGTTTGGGATGGACTTTGCTTGTCCTCCTGTTGCTCCCTGCTGTGCAGTGGTGGAGTAACAATGAGAGGGTGGATCAATCGGAAAATTATCTTGTCCAGGATTATACTCACAGTATCCTCAAGAGCGTTGAGCCGAACGCATTTATCCTGACGTACCAATGGGATTACTTTTTCTCAGCATCGTACTATTATCAATACGTGCGGCAGATGCGTCCCGATGTTGTTATTATCGACAAAGAGTTGCTGCGTCGCTCATGGTATTTTATCATGCTGGAGCGGAATCACCCCTGGCTCATTGAGCGTTCCCGCGACAAGGTCAATGCTTTCCTCGCTGAGCTGTACAAATTCGAGCACGGCCTGCCGCTGAATCCAGAGGTCATCGAAGAACGCTTCAATGACATGATCAATGATTTCATCGACAAGGCGATGGAGGAGCGACCCGTGTACGTCGGCAACGAGATCGAGCCGCAGTTCGCGTATGCGTATCAACGCATGCCGGAGGGATTGCTGTTTCGGCTTGTGCGTGAAGGCGAGTCAGTTTCACTCAAACCGCTTTCGCTGACATACCGCCCGACGCCGTTCTCGAACGATTACACACTTGGAATCCGTTACCTCTACGCGCGCATGCTGACAATGAACGCGGCGTTGATGATTGAACAGCAGCAGCTCGCGAACGCCGACAGCACACTCGACCGCGCGTTGGAAATTGACGCCGCATTTCTGCCCGCGTTGCAATTGCGAGAAGAGCTTCGCACGCGACAACGAGTACCACAATTAAAGTGAATCGGAGTAAGGAGCGATTTCTGTCTTTTTCTTTCCTTTTTTGTTTGAACATCAACTTTCCGTTTGGTATATTACGCCTGCTTTTGTAGGCAATTATGGCGCAAAATCGAGTCTATATTGAAAATTTAAGTCAGTATATTGGGCAGGAGATAACGCTCAACGGCTGGCTCTATAATAAGCGCTCCAGCGGCAAAATCCGTTTCCTGTTGCTTAGGGATGGGACGGGCATCGTGCAGTGCGTCATGGCTAAGGGACACATTCCCGACGACGTGTTCGCGAAGTTCGACCAGCTTACACAGGAATCGGCATTTTCCATCAGCGGGAAAGTAAAAAAAGACGAACGCTCGCCCGGTGGGCACGAAATCGATTTGACCGATGTGCAGGTCATTAGCGTTGCACATGAATATCCCATCACGCCAAAAGAACATGGCGTTGAGTTTCTTGCTGACCGGAGGCATTTGTGGTTGCGCTCATCCCGTCAGCACGCCATTATGCGCGTGCGCCATCGCATTATCAAAGCTATCCGGGATTTCTTTGACGGCAGGGGATTTACACTTATTGATGCACCGATTCTGACTCCGAACGCCGTCGAGGGCACGACGACATTGTTCGATACCGAATACTTTGACCTTGGCAAGGCATTCCTCACGCAATCCGGACAGCTCTACGGTGAAGCGGGTGCTATGGCGTTCGGGAAAATTTATTGCTTTGGCCCCACGTTCCGCGCCGAAAAATCCAAGACACGCCGTCACCTGACCGAGTTCTGGATGGTGGAGCCGGAAATGGCATTCTATGACCTGAACGACGACATGGACCTCGCCGAGGAATTTCTAGAGCACATTGTTCAGACCGTTCTGAAAGATTGCGAGCCGGAGCTAAAAGTACTCGAACGCAACACGGCAATGTTGCAGAACGTCAAGCGTCCGCTTCCTCGCATCAGTTACGACGAAGCTGTTGAGATTCTCCACAAGAAGGGATTGCAATTCGAGTGGGGAGGAGATCTCGGCGCACCGGATGAGACTGCCATCTCTGAGCAATTCGACCGCCCGGTAATGGTGCACCGTTATCCCGCGAAGGTCAAGGCATTTTACATGAAGCGCGACCCCAAAAACGCGGAGCTTGCGCTCGCCGTCGATGTGCTTGCGCCGGAAGGCTACGGCGAGATCATTGGGGGCAGCCAGCGCGAAGACGACCTCGACAAATTACTGGAGCGCATCAAGGAGCACAACCTTCCACAAGCGGCATTTGAATGGTATTTGGATTTGCGGCGATACGGCAGCGTTCCCCATGCGGGTTTCGGCTTGGGCGTCGAACGCACGGTCGCTTGGATATGCGGATTAGACCACGTGCGCGAGACCATTCCGTTTCCGCGTATGATTTACCGGCTAACGCCATAGGACACCCATTGCTCAAAGTCACCAACCTCCGGAAAGTGTTCGATAGAATTATCGCAGTGGACAGCGTCTCGCTCGAAGTAAAGCGCGGCGAGGTCTTCGGCTTGCTCGGCCCCAACGGCGCCGGCAAGACGACGACAATACGAATGATACTGAATATCATTCAGCCGGATTCGGGCACGGTAACGTTCAACGGCCTGCCGTTTCGCGAAGAAACGTGGAATATCGTAGGTTTCCTTCCTGAAGAGCGCGGGCTGTACAGGAAAAGCAAACTCATCAACACGATTTTGTATTTTGCCACGCTCAAGGGAATGTCGGAACGCGCCGCAAAGCCTGTTGCCATGAAATGGCTCGAGCGGTTCAGCCTTGTCGACAGCGCGCACCGAAAAGTGGAAGAGCTTTCCAAAGGCAACCAGCAGAAGGTGCAGTTTATCATTTCAATTTTGCATCGGCCACAGTTGTTGATCCTCGACGAGCCGTTTTCAGGTCTCGACCCTGTGAATCAAATTCTCCTGAAGGATATTCTCCTGGAACTTCGACAACAAAATACGGCGATAATTTTTTCGACGCACCAAATGGACCAGGCGGAGAAGCTCTCGGATTCCATCTGTCTCATTAATAAAGGCAGAGTGGTGGTGGAAGGCTCGGTGGCAGATGTGAAGAAACGCTACGGGAAAAATTCAGTACACCTTGAATACGAAGGCGACGGCTCATTCTTGGGAGCGTTGCCATATGTTCGCCGAGCAGATGTGTACCAAAACTACGCCGAGCTTGAGCTTTCTGATATGAGTCAAACACGGGATTTGCTTACCGGTTTGGATGGCAAGCTCTCATTGCGAAAATTCGAAATCGTTGAGCCTTCTCTGCACTCTATCTTCCTCAATGTCGTTGGAACACCCGGATCCGCAGCAGCACAACCACGGAAAGCCACCGCATGAACAAAAAACTCGCTGTCGCAAAATGGGAATTCATGGAGAAGATTAAAACGAAGGCGTTTTTGATTTCGCTGATTCTCACTCCGATCATTATGGTCGCGTTCGGCGTGCTGCCGAGCCTGCTCGCGATGAAGCCCGACGAGTCATCCGTTGTCATCGGCATCATTGATGAGTCCCGGGCGATTGCAACCTCCCTTGCGCAAAAGGTCGACGAGAAGTACCGGTTGCCTGACGGCCAGCCGAATTACATGATCCGCGAATTATTTGACGGGACGAGCGCTGATGAACTTAAAACACTCGGCAACCGCATGATCGCAAACGACGAGATTGAGGGATATTTTTATATTCCGGCAACAGTCTTTGATAGTGGAATGGTCGAGTACCGCGCTGAAAACGTGGGAAACTTCCGAACGCAGGAACGGTTCTCACGCACGATCGAGGAAATCGTCATCGAGTGGCGTGCTAAGAAGGAAGGCTATGACCCGCTGTTGTTGAGGCGGTTGATGGCGAATATAGACGTGAGGTCGATTAAAGTCACAGGCGAGGGCGAGGAAAAGGAATCCGGATTTCTCGAGACGTTCTTCAGTGCCTACGTCATTATTATGATGTTGATGTTCCTCGTGCTTACTTCGGGGCAGTTACTCATCCGCAGTGTAGTGGAGGAAAAGTCGAATCGCCTCATCGAAGTGCTCATTTCTTCGTGTTCTGCTCGAGATTTAATGGTAGGAAAGATTATTGGCTTGAGTGGACTCGGTATCGTGCAAGTGACGCTCTGGGCAGTGATCGCCTTTGTCATTTCTGCGAAATTCAACGCGAGCATTTTTCAATTGGATATTTTTCTTATTGCATTGATTTACTTTTTTCTCGGATATTTATTATACGCGGCAATTTTCGTGGCGGCGGGTTCGCCTGCCACGACCGAACAAGAGGCACAGCAGCTTACCGGCTATGTGACGTTGCTGTTGGTGTTTCCCATTGTGCTTGCGATGCCGGTAATGCAGAATCCGGATTCGACGCTTGTGAAAGTGCTCTCATTTATTCCGGTGTTGACTCCCGCGTTCATGGTGATGCGCATGCCGATACAGATGCCCGAGCTGTGGGAGTTCCTTGCCACGATTGCCTTGTTAATTGTTTCAGTGCTGGGAATGATGTGGGTGGCGGGCAAGATTTTCCGCACCGCAATACTTGTGTATGGCAAGCGCCCGACGATTTCGGAACTGATACGTTGGCTAAGAGCTGCGTGAGTTCATTTTTATGGACTGATAATTTCTTGTGATAATTGTAAGTTGAAGTCAACCACCCGTCCCGACAAAAGGCGTTGGGACACCCCTCCTTGGGTAAGGAGGGGAAAAGCGCCGAATTAGCTTTTTGTTCCCCTCACTAAGGGGGACGCGTTCCGGTTAGCCTCAGCTAACCGGAATGCAGGGGATTTCAGTTCGGTACTTTAAACAAAAGAGTTTTGGTTAGCAACTTGACACTCGAATCCATACTCCTTTATAGCCTCAGTGTTATCTTCGTCGGCTCGGCGATTATGGTGATTACCCGCCGCAATCCGGTGATCTCCGCGCTATATCTTATTTTGAATTTCTTCTGTCTCGCCGGATTGTATCTTACGCTCCATGCGCAGTTCATCGCCGTCATCCAAGTCCTCGTGTATGCCGGTGCGATCATGGTGCTGTTTCTCTTTGTCATTATGCTGTTGAATCTCGGCGATGAGCAGCGTTTGAAAGAAAAAATCTCGTTCACAAAGATCATTGCCGCGGGACTGGGTTTCGGATTGCTGATGGAGTTGATCTACATTGTCGGATTCATCGATGTGCCTATGCCGGCAGGGGATTTCAGCAAGGGTGTGGAGATCGGCACCGTGGAACATATAGGCAAGCAGTTGTTTACGACGTACTTATTCCCGTTTGAAATCACATCGGTGCTCTTACTCGCCGCAATGGTCGGAGCCGTTGTGCTCGCAAAGCGGCGAATGGATTAAGACTATGACGATTCAGACATACCTATTATTGAGTGCGATCGTGTTTATTCTTGGCGTCATCGGTGTGTTGACGCGCCGCAACGCCATCATCGTATTTATGTCGATCGAGCTGATGCTGAATTCAGTCAACCTCTCGCTCGTGGCGTTCTCGGCGTATCTCGGAGACGCGCGCGGGCAAATGTTGGTATTTTTCGTGATGACTGTCGCCGCGGCGGAAGCAGCCGTCGGTTTGGCGGTTATCATCGCGCTCTTCCGCAATAAACAAACTGTGAATTTGGACGAAATCAATATCCTGAAATGGTAATATAACTATTGTGTCATTGACGATTGATTCATTGAATCAATCACACAATGACGCAATGACTCAATCGTAAATCATGTTTGCTCTCTTCCCCTATATCGTTCTGTTTCCGCTTATCGGCTTTGCCGTCCTCGGACTATTTGGCAAGAAGTTCAAAAGCGAAAAGCTCGTCGGTATAATCGGCAGCGGTACTGTGGGACTCTCGTTCCTTACCGCGGCAGCGATTTTTATCCACATGCTCGGATTGGCACCAGACCAGAGGAAGGAAATCGTAGAGCTGTTCACGTGGATTTCCACCTTCACCGGCACATCGAGCTCGCTCAGCGTTTCCATCGCATACCAAATCGACCAGCTTTCTATCTTGATGGTGCTTGTAGTGACGGGTGTTGGCTTCCTCATCCACGTGTACTCCATCGGCTACATGCACGGCGACCCGGGCTTCTGGAAATTCTTCGCATACCTGAACCTCTTCATCTTCATGATGCTGAACCTGGTGATGGGAAGCAATTTCCTATTGATGTTCCTCGGATGGGAGGGCGTCGGACTTTGCTCATACTTGCTCATTGGATTTTGGCACGAGCGTAAGTTTGAAACCGGCGGCTATAAGCCCGGCACTGCGACGACAAGCGACGCTGCGAAAAAAGCGTTCATCGTCAATCGCATTGGCGATTTCGGTTTCCTCATCGGTATGTTTTTGATTTTCACGAAGTTCGGGAGCTTGGATTTTGATACCGTGTTCAATCGTGCGGCAGTGTTGAGCGTGGGTGGGGGAGTGATGTTCTGGATTACGCTCTTGCTGTTTGTCGGTGCGACTGGGAAGTCAGCGCAAATCCCACTCTTCGTCTGGTTGCCGGATGCGATGGCGGGTCCCACTCCTGTGAGCGCGCTCATCCACGCCGCTACGATGGTAACCGCCGGCGTGTATATGGTCGCGCGCTGCTCGGTATTGTTCGCGCTCTCGCCTGAGACATTACAAATTGTTGCTATTATTGGCGCGTTGACGGCAATCTTTGCCGCAACTATGGGGTTGGTGCAGAACGATATCAAAAAAGTCCTCGCGTATTCCACCGTGAGCCAGCTTGGCTACATGTTTATGGCGATGGGCGTCGCGGCGTTTACTGCCGGTATTTTCCATCTGGTGACCCACGCGTTCTTCAAGGCACTGCTGTTCCTCGGCTCGGGCGCGGTCATCCATGCAATGCACGAGGAGCAGGACATTCAGAAGATGGGCGGGTTGAAAGCGTACATGCCCACGACATACAAGACATTCCTCGTCGGTGCGATTGCCATTGCCGGAATTTTCCCGTTCGCGGGATTTTTTAGCAAGGACGAAATTCTCTGGAAGGCATTCAGCAGCGACTACGGCTCGGTGTTCCTGTGGCTTGCCGGAGTTCTTGGCGCCGCGCTGACTGCGTTCTACATGTTTCGGCTTGTCTCGCTGACGTTTGAAGGCAAGGAACGCTTCGACCACAAGCATGTGCATCCTCACGAAGCGCCGAAGACGATGACTGTCCCGCTCATGGTGCTTGGTGCATTATCGGTTGTCGGTGGATTTATCGGCATACCAGAAAGTCTCTTCGTTGGCAACGCCATCGAGCATTGGCTGGAGCCGGTGTTTGCAAAAGCAAACGATAAATTGAGTATCGGCTATCATTCGCCTTCGGCTATGGAATATATCCTGATGATACTTTCGCTCGGTATCGCAGTCGGAGCTATTTACGCCGCGCGCACTATGTATATGAAGCGCACAGAGATCGCCGAAGGCCTCAAGAGCCGGTTTGCCGGACTCCACAAGCTGTTGTGGAACAAATATTACGTCGATGAGGCGTACGACGTGAGTGTCGTAACGCCGACAGTAAAGCTTTCCGAATCGCTCTTGTGGAAGGGCGTCGATGTCTCTATTATAGACCGGCTTGTGAACGGCTCAGCAAAGCTGATAAATTTCCTGGCAGGCTACGTGCGCCGAATTCAAACTGGCGTCGCGCAGATGTACGCCGTTGTCTTCGTTGGCGGCATTTTGGTTGTTATTGCATGGATTGTGTTTCGGTAAAACCTATTGTGTAGGGGCACGTGGCTACGTGCCCCTACAAAAATTATGAATCTTCTTTCCATAATAATATTTCTTCCTCTTGTCGGGGCGCTGGCGGTCTTCGTGCTTGATGCGAAGAAATCCGAGCTTCTCAAACAGGCAGCGTTTATCGTCAGCCTGGTGACGTTTGCTATTTCCCTGCTGCTCTGGTTCCAATTTGATTCCTCAGCGGCGGAATTTCAGTTTCAGGAACAGTACTCGTGGATTCCCGGACTCAACATTAGCTACCTCGTCGGCATTGACGGCATGTCGCTGTTGCTTATCGTGCTCACGACGTTTCTCACGCCGCTTGCGCTTCTTGGCACGTGGAATTCCGTTTCCCACCGCCTCAAAGAATATCTGGTGATGATCCTGCTGCTTGAGGTCGGTATGATCGGCGTGTTTGCCGCGCTCGATTTATTTCTCTTCTATGTGTTCTGGGAAGCGATGCTGATCCCGATGTACTTCATCA
>JAKEEG010000024.1 GCA_022616555.1 Ignavibacteriota bacterium
AATCTTCCCAAAACTTTACCATCTGCTCCGATGTGCGCTCGGATTTATCGGACTTGCTGAACACATATTTCTTCTTGGAGGCATCGTAGAATTCGCTCGACGCCGGGTCGAGCGCAATGTACACCTGGTCGCCTGCTTTATAATTCGCCTTCTCGATGGCTTCGAGTATGACCTCGACGGCTTCCACGTTAGATTTCAAGCTCGGCGCAAACCCACCCTCATCGCCCACCGCGGTGTTGTAACCCTTTTTGTGGAGCACGGATTTGAGCGAGTGGAAAATCTCCGCGCCCATTCTCAGCGCCTCCGAGAACGACGGCGCGTCGATGGGCATAATCATGAACTCCTGCGGGTCCACATTATTATCAGCGTGCTTCCCGCCATTTAAGATATTCATCATCGGCACGGGAAGGATGCGGGCGTTCGTCCCTCCAATGTGACGGTATAGCGGCACGCCCAGCGACTGCGCTGCCGCTTTCGCAACGGCAAGCGACACGCCGAGGATGGCGTTCGCACCCAACTTGCTCTTCGTCGGCGTCCCGTCCAACTGAATCATCATCTTATCGATGCCGATTTGGTCAGTCGCATCAAATCCTGTCACTTCATCGGCAATAACGTTATTGACATTCTCCACCGCCTTAAGCACACCCTTGCCCAGGTAGCGGCTTTTATCGCCGTCGCGTAATTCCACGGCTTCATTCTCGCCCGTCGATGCGCCACTCGGCACAGCCGCGCGCGCTACGGTTCCGTCTTCAAGTTCAACATCGACCTCAACAGTGGGATTGCCGCGGGAGTCCAGGATTTCCCGCGCCCACACATCAGTAATGGTAGTTTGCATGTGTTTCTCCGGTGCTTTCGTAGTAGGTAAAAAATGGGACGCGGAAAAAAACAGAACATAGCCGGATTTTCGCGGATAAAGACTCAAGTTTTATCCGCTTTGATCTAATGTTTCAGCGAAAATCCCTTCCTGCCGGCAGGCAGGCGCGTCCTATTGCTTTTACATTCTTTAACAAAAATAAGAACGGTGCTTGGAAAGTCAATGTGCCCAAAAAATGAGCAAAAATCAATCGGCGAGTTTAGACATTAGTAAACCGGTTTAGTGCGGTCAGGACTTACGTCCTGACCGAAAAAGTTGAAGCGTCAGGAGGAAACTCCTGACGCCACCAACTATCAATCTATAATCATAGGCAAAAACACTACACGCTGCGGCTCGCAACCGCATGGCGACTCCTATTCCCAAAGTGCCTGTAGCTCACCGCCCTCGTCTTTGAACATTTCTCGTGGCGGATCGATCATCCAATTACAAAGCTCGATCCACTCCCTGATACGATACAGGAAGGATTCCGAAGTTGTGTAGTTGTACGACTGCCAGAAATGGATTTTCGCGCGCTGGTACTCTCCAAGCGAGTAATACATGCGCGCGAGACGAAGCTGGCGTTGGAATTCTAACACCTCGCGCGGCAATCTCTCAACCGAACGGAATAACTCGATTGCACGGTGTCGGTCTCCCTGCGAGGCATACTCACGGGCGAGCAAGTAGGTGGCAATATCTTTCCGCACCGGCACGCGGAGAGATGCGCGAAGCATTGAAATGCGCGTCGTATCCGATAAGGCTCCTGTAAAGTACGGAAGCACCGCGGCAGCAAGACCCGTATCCTTCAGCGCTTCAAGCCTGAGTGCGGCGCCTTCGTCCATTGAAAGGCTGATGTGCGTTGAGAGCAACTCTTCATACAACAGCCGCGCCCGTGCGATGTCGCCACTCGCCCAATACGCATCGCCCAATTGGAGTTTAAGCGGGAGGAGAGTGTGAGCCAGCGCCGAATCACCAAGGTATTCTTCCGCCAACTCGGCTGCTTCTGAAAATTTCCCCAACCGCACCAATGAGTTCACACTGGAGGAAACTGCCCCGGGACTCCAGCTCAAATCAAGCGAGCGTGTTGCCGATTCATAGGCAAGCGCGTATTCCTTCCTAGCAAAATGCTGCCGTGTCTCCGCGTCGATGTTAGCAATGACGCGGGCGCACTCCTTCCCGAAAATCGATGTCCTCTTAAAATAATACGCCGCCCGAAGCTGTTCCCGCGCATCGACCTCGTACTTTTCTAGAAACCGCCGCCACTCAGCGAGCAACACGGAAATGTCTTTATTATAGATGGCGTGAAAGTCCCCTGTGCGGTACAGCCGCTTGAAGCGCCGGACGCCGTATTGGTCGATGAGATACCTGCTGAACGACCCCGCCAGCGTATAACTAACGCCGGAATACGTTCCGGCAAACCCCGTAAACGAAAATAACTGCTCCATGCGGGGATTGATGCCGACAGAGCGTATCTGCGCCGCCACACAATGGAGGGGTTCTTCGTATTGAACGCGCTCAATGGCTGTGGCAAGTCCTTCTATCAACCCGGGATTTAAACCAACGCGAATAAGAGGAAAGCCGAAATCCGCCGCAAGCACATGCACCATCTCATGCTTGAGGCTGGACTCTACGTCGCCGAGGTTCAGGTGCATCTGCCACAGCCACGGCTTGGCGATGTTCGTCCGGCCCGCGCCGATGAGCCTTGCCTTCTGCTCGGCTGAGGCATAGATAAAAGACTGAATTTTCTTCACAGAGACGATGTTCAGCTCGCTGACGATACCTGTAAAATAAAACTCGTGGAGCTTCGCAAGCTGACGCGCCCGCCGCTCATCCACTGCCGACGCAGGATAATGCAAAACAAAATGCTGCGTTTCGATTTTGCCGCCGAGTTCTTCTTCGACATACGAGCGCGGCGAGGAAAGTCCTAGCCGACTGCTAAAGATAAACACGCCAACAATAATTGCGGTCAGGAGCATAGCGCCCGCAAGCTCGGTTACATGCCATGTTTTGTGCGATGAACCTGCCTGCCCGTCACGAATGACCTTTGCCCGTGTACGGCTCCTGTGCAACACAACCGCTACGATGAACAGCAACAGTGACGCGGAGACGGTCGCCCACCGGTACAGCAGCAAACGTCCCTCGATTTGCATAGTCTCGTCATACGTGATGCCTGGGAAAAATCCGATAATGGGATTGAACGCGTAAATCTGCGGCCGAGTAAACGTCACAAATGCAATGTGCAGCAGCGTGAGCAAGTAAGCTAACGTGAACCACGTCTTCTTCCACTTGAACGACGAGACAGAAATGAGAAGTGCGAGCAAACTGCAAAACGCAACTCCCGGCACCACCAGCAAGCCGTAAAATATCAGGCCCTGCGAGAATGAGCAATTCTTTATCAACGCTGCGTTTGCGGACATCACGAGCGCTGGGAGCATAGAGAGCAAAAGGAGAGCGCTTGCAACAGATTTGAGATACCGCCAGAATCCCTCTTCATCGAGCGGTATGTCCGGTTGAGCAGGAGTATGCTTGTTCCAGAGCGAGATTGTGGCGATTCCCGCGATAAACCCCAGCACTAACGCTGCGAGTGCGGAAAATTCAAATCCGAGATAATTAAAGAGCGGAATTTGCGTGCAAACGAGGCTAAAGAGAACAACTGTAGCGAGAGGGATTTTCAGGAAACGTAAATTGGAAGGATTGGACATTATCTCAAAACACCATAACTAACGCGAAGGCGTCCCCGCCGAGCGTGTAATTCCTATCAATAATCCTCGGCGAGACCTGCTTGCCGGCAGGCACCCTTGGATTAGAAAGGTTTTTAATATTAGCTAAAACTCCTCACCGGCTTCACGCTTGATATCTGCACCGAGTGAAGCAAGTTTTTTCTCAATGGCTTCATACCCGCGGTCCAAGTGATACACGCGCAGAACTTCCGTCGTGCCGTTTGCCACCAGCCCGGCGAGAATAAGCGACGCGCTCGCGCGCAGGTCGGTGGACATCACTTTCGCGCCGGTGAGCTTCTCAACCCCTACAATTGTTGCAACATTTTCTTTTACGTTGATATTCGCCCCGAGCCGGGAAAGCTCCGGCACGTGCATAAACCGGTCCGTATAAATTGTCTCCGTGACAACCGAAGTGCCGCTGGCAAGCGACATCAGCGCAATCCACTGCGCTTGCATATCCGTCGGGAAACCTGAATAAATAGACGTCGTCACATTCACGGGCTGGATCTCCTCCGGCGGCTCGATTTCTATGAAGTCACTGCCCAGTGTAAGCTTGGCGCCTGCGTCCTCGAGCTTAGTCGTAACCGCCGTAAGATGGCGGGGATTGCATTTCTCCAGTCGTACTTTCTTGCCCCTCTTTCCTGCAAGTGCGGCGGCGGTCAGGAATGTCCCAGCTTCGATGCGGTCGGGAATTGTCGTAAAATCGGCGGGGCGCAGCTCATCCACTCCTTCAATTTCCAAATGGTTCGTGCCAACGCCGTGAATCTTCGCTCCCATCTTCACAAGGAATTCCCCAAGCGCCGTGATCTCCGGCTCCATCGCCGCGTTATCAATGACTGTCGTCCCCTTCGCGAGCACTGCCGCCATCATCACGTTGCCCGTGGCTCCAACGCTCGACACATCGAACACAATCCGCGCACCCTTCAGGCGCTTCGCTTTCGCGATGATATAGCCGGCATCTATGTTGATCTCCGCTCCTAACTTCCGCAAGCCCTCAATGTGCAAGTTAACCGGGCGCGGACCCCACGCACACCCACCGGGCAGCGACACGTGTGCTTGTCCGTAACGCGCCACCAACGGACCAAGCACGTAAACTGATGCTCGCATTTTCTTTACGTGCTCGTAAGGCGCCTCAAAGCTTGTGAGCTTGGAGGAGTTGAGCGCAATCGCGTGATCTTTATGCGACGTGGAAATCCCCATCGATTCCAGCAGCCGCGACATCGTCGTAATATCGCGCAAAATGGGAGAATTATGAATCGTGTACGAGCCGGGGGCGAGTATCGTAGCAGGCATCAGCGCGAGGAGCGCGTTTTTGGCCCCGCTAATCTGCACCGTACCGCTTAATGTTTTACCGCCGCGAATAACGAATTTATCCAATGATAGTTCTCAGTAATCAGAAATCAGTAATCAGCCTAATACAAACGATTGGTAGATTATCGTTAATATAACCGTAAAAGCACTGAAAGGCAAAAAAACGATGGCGGCAGACATTCAACAATGTGTAGTTCTTGTCACATATTCCTCCCAACCAAAAGACTATAGTGTGTCCTGCTTCTCCTGATTCCACCCGCCAAGCAGGATTCAAAAGACAAGCACAAACCACACACTCCGCAATCTACAATCTGCAATCCGCAATCTGCAATCTAAACTCGCTTCCCCCTTGTCTTTCGTTCATTTTTTCCATACACTTTTTAAAGAAAGCTATAGCTCGTTGTATTGCTTTCCATGGCACAATTCTCAAAGCTTTTCAATCCGAAATCTAAAATCCGCAATCTGAAATCGCATTATGTCAGTTCAAGTCATCGTCGGCGCCCAATGGGGCGATGAAGGAAAAGGTAAAGTTGTCGACCACCTGAGCGAGAAAGTCGATATCGTCGCTCGTTACCAAGGCGGCGCGAACGCCGGTCACACGGTGGTCATCCCCTCGAAATCCAAAAGCGGAATCACGGAAAAGGAATACGTCTTGCATTTAATTCCGGCGGGAATTTTCCACAAGCGCGTCACCTGTGTCATCGGCAACGGCGTGGTGATCGACCCCGTGGCGCTCATGGCGGAAATCGACCAGCTCAAGTCCGCCGGCATTAATATCGACGGTCGGCTGCTCATCAGCCATAACGCTCATTTAATAATGCCGTACCATAAACTGCTCGACACCATCCGCGAGCAGGGCGAAAATAAAATTGGCACCACCGGCCGCGGCATCGGCCCCGCGTATATCGATAAATACATGCGCACGGGCATACGCGTTGTCGACCTGCTCAACCGCGATGTCCTCTGCCGCAAGCTCAAGCAAAATATCGAAGAAAAAAACCAACTCCTGAGCCAGATTTATCACTCCAAAGAGCTGGACGTCGACGCGATCATCAACGAGTATCAGGAATTCGACAAGCGCATCGATCCGTTTGTCACCGATACTTCGGAATACCTCAACCGCGCTCTCAAGAAAAACAAAAAAATCCTCGCCGAGGGCGCTCAAGGCGCTCTATTAGATGTCGACCACGGCACCTACCCGTACGTCACTTCCTCCAGCCCAACGAGCGGCGGCGCATGCACGGGTTTGGGTATTCCACCGCAAGCAGTAACATCCGTTCTTGGTATTGCAAAGGCGTACTCCACGCGTGTGGGCAACGGACCGTTTCCTACCGAACAGTTGAACGAAATCGGCGAGCGGCTGCGAACAATCGGCGGCGAGTACGGCGCAACCACAGGACGGCCGCGCCGCTGCGGCTGGCTCGATACGGTGAGTCTAAAGTACTCCATCCAAGTCAACGGCATCGAAAAACTCGCTATCACCAAACTGGACGTTCTGGATGAATTCGACGAAATCCATGTCTGCGTCGCGTACAAGCTGAACGGAAAAAAATTAGAGCGCTTCCCGTCCGACCTGCAATCGCTCGAAACCGTCGAGCCGGTGTACCGCACATTCCCCGGCTGGAAAACAAAAACGTCCGATATCCGACGCTATAAGGATTTGCCGACGAAAGCGCGGAAGTATATCGAGGCGATCGCGTCGCTGTCCGGCGCGGCAATTTGGATGGTCTCCGTCGGCGCGCGCCGCGACCAGACAATTTGGTTCCGCTAATATGGCTGCTGCCCAGCAAGATATTCTTCTTTCCAAAACGACAATCCCGCAAACGAGCAACGTCAAAATCGCGCTGCTCATTCTGGCGTTTATCATTGTCGGCTCCACGCTCTGGTACACGCACTCGCTCGTCGAACAGCTCCAGAAAAAAGAGAAAGACGTCGCCGACCTCTACGCTCGCTCGCTGCAGTACCTCGCCGATCCAAACACTCCGGAGGGCGATTACAGCTTCATTCTCGATGAAATCGTGGCGGCCATCGACTTCCCCGTCATACAAACCGACGAAAAGGACGAGCCGGTTTGGGATTACAAAGTCAATACCAAAAACGTCGCGCTCGATACGTCACTCTCCCGTGAAGAACAACGCGCCTACCTGAAGAGCCTCATCGTGCTGATGGATGAGTACAATACGCCGATTAAAGTGACCGTGCGGGATACGATCGTCTTGAGCTACATCCACTACGGCGAGTCGCCGCTCGTGACGCGTTTGCGCTGGCTGCCGTATGTGGAATTATTCTTCGTCGCAATTTTTATCTTCATCGGCTACATGAGCTTCAGCTACATCAAAAGCAGCGAGCAAAGCAACATTTGGGTGGGAATGGCACGCGAAACCGCGCACCAGCTCGGCACCCCCATTTCGAGCATGATGGGCTGGATCGAGCTGCTCAAGCACCAGATGAACGAACACGACAAAAGCTCCGCAACTGTGCGCGACATGGAAAACGACGTCGCCCGCCTGCAAAAAATCGCCGACCGGTTTTCCAAAATTGGCTCAAAACCCGACCTCAAAGACGAGAATCTTTCGGACATTATCGAAAAAGTCATCCAGTACTACCGCCGCCGAATACCGCAGTCCGGCAAAAAGGTCCAGCTCTCGCTCAAAAATTCGACGCCGGTGTTCGCCAAAGTGAACCGTGAGTTATTCGAGTGGGTGCTGGAGAACCTCATCAAAAACGCGCTGGACGCCATTGAGAAGGGTGAAGGGAAAATTTCCATCGTGGCTGGCGAAGACGCGGGGTCGATTTTCGTGGACGTGAGCGATAACGGCAAAGGTATCGACATGAAATTCCGGAACGACATTTTCAAGCCCGGGTACTCCACAAAATCGCGCGGGTGGGGCTTGGGCTTAAGCCTCGCACAGCGCATTGTCGAATCGTACCACGACGGCAAGCTATATGTCAAAGACAGCAGTCCAGGCGGCGGGGCAACATTTAGAATAAAACTGCGGTCGAATTAGCACATAGTTCGAATAAAACTTTCCCCCTCCTCTTTGAAGAGGGGACCAAGGGGTGGTGAGCTTTTCTGCTTTTGATGAACAAGGAAACGTTACAACTAAACACCCCTGCCTACCGGCAGGCAGGCCTAAACCCCCCTTGAGAAGGAGGGGGATGCTATTCCGTAGCTTTGCTATTACAAAACTCACTGTGTATGAACTTAAAACCCGAATTGTACAGAGGAAGCTAGACATGCTAAAACGCATCGCCCTACTCTCGCTCACTTTTCTCTTTCTTGCCCCCGTACAGCAGGATAATCCGGTAGGACCTGAACTGTACCGCATCGTACAGGGTATCGAAGGCTTGCACGACGCCGAGCGGCTAAGTTATATCAAGAAAGAACTGAACAAGCTCAACGTCATCTACCGCGTTGCCAAGTTCGATACAACAATAAGACAGGGCGGCGAGAGCAAGCAAATCAGCGGCGAGAATATCGTTGTCCGCGTGGGCAGGGGTGGAACGGGAAAGCACGTGGTCGTCGGCGCGCATAGCGACGCCGTTCCCAACTCACCCGGCGCAAACGACAACGGCGGCGGTGTTGCCGTTCTCATCGGGCTTATCAAAACTGCTAAACAGCAGCAGTGGAATTTCACCATCGACTTCTGCTTCTTCGACCGCGAAGAGGACGGCCTCATCGGCTCGGCAGTGTTCGTGAGAAACTCCCGCGACAAGGAGCGACACCTTGCAATGATTAATCTCGACGTAGAAGGAACAGGCGAAGAAGTATACGTGGGTCCCGTGGGAAAAGGAGACGACAATTTCATCATGCCGCTCGTCCGCGAAGCCGCAAGGCAAACAGGCTTCGCGTTCGAAGAACGCTCCGTGTACCCTCCATCGGACTACCAGCCATTTGCGAGAGAAGGATTAGAGAACATTTCGATCTCCATCGTCCCCAAAGGCGACGCCGATAAGATCACGGACTTGCTGAGAGGCACACAACCGACGAAAGAGTCGTTTCCCGAAGTCTTAAAAGTCATGCACACCGAGCGGGACTCCGCCGTGTACGTCACACCAAGCGCCCTTGCCATGTCCCACGAATTCACAAAGACGGTGCTGATGCTGTTAAACGAGTCGCAGAAGGTGGAGTAGCTGTAGGGGCGGCCAGTCGGTCGCCCCTACTTATTTAACTTCCCCTCTAACCTCTTCTTCACCTCCGCCCACTCCGTATCAAGAATACTAAAGTACACGGAATCGCGCATTCTGCCCGTCTGCGTGATTAAATGCTTGCGCAGGATGCCCTCCTGCTTCGCGCCGATGCGCAGCAGCGCGGCACGGGATTTTTCATTTAGCGCGTCCGTCTTAAACTCCACACGAACACAGCCGAGCGTCTCAAACGCATGCCTCAACAGCAAATACTTGGCTTCCGTGTTTACCGCGGTGCACTGCCACTCCCTCGCCACCCACGTACTGCCGATTTCCAACTTCCGGTGTTCCGTTTCGATATTCAAATATCGCGTGCTGCCCACAACCGCTCCCGACGACCTCTCCACAATCACAAACGGCAACGCACTGCCGGCTTTCTGCTCCCGCAGCGCGGCGTCGATGTAGCGTTTCATATCGTCCGCCGTTGAGACGTTCATAATCGTCACCTTCCACAAATCTGGATCCAGCCCCACCTCGCACAACGCCGCATGATGCGCCATCGTAAGCGGCTCAAGACGAACAATCTTTCCCCCAAGTGTAACCGGTTGTATGTTCACATAATCACAATAAGATGCACACTAACAAAGTTAATATGTCATTCCCGAATGCTTCTATCGGGAATCCATCTGTTAGATGCCCGCTTACAATCTGCGGGCATGACACGCTTTTTCTTAATTTTACTCCCACCTAACGCGAAGGCGTCCCCGCCGAGCGTATGTTTTTATCCAATATCCTCGGCGAGACCTCCTGCCCTGCCTACTGACAGGCGGCAGGCAGGTTCAAAAACTTTACAGCTTCGGCGCAGATGGCGCTGCAGGCGCAACCTGCTTCGGCTTGAAGAACGCATAACCAAGCAGTCCGCCCAGCAACCCGAATATCGGATAAATGATCAGATTCATAATCAGCCCGCCCAATATTCCAAGTGCGGTTGAAGATTCAGCAATGCTTTTTTCCATTTCGTCGCGGATCTGGTCCGACATACCCGGAGGCAGGCTGCCTCCTTCCTCCATCGACTCCAGCACCCTCTCCATCACGGTGCGCATCAGCTCTGCTTCCCAGGGACCAAACACGAGCAGGATAAACAGCGAAAGCACCGTTGCCGTGAACGCTCCCACCAACCCGGCAAGAATGCCGAGCACCAAACCGTCGGTTGCTTCGAGCGCAGGCATGCCCTCGCGGTGCTCCTGCTTGTAAAGATAGAACGCCAACACTCCGCCGCCGATGATTCCCGCGCAGCAACAACAATTGATCAGACTTAAGCCCGGCAACGCGGACACAACGCCCATTGCGGCGCCGGCGATTGCGGCGGAACGGAACTTACTCGGTTTTTCGAGCATACGAAGGCTCTCCTTTCGAGGTTCTTATCCAGTGTTTGGAAAGCGACTCTAGTGATTCAAACAAGACAGGCAGAATATACCACGGCAGCACAACGCCAAAGAGGCTCCCGGTCACGAGACGGGTGATATCCGTGCTTGCATGGATGCCCGTGAAACCGAGAAATACATCTACGAGCATCGGTAATAGGGCTAGGAGCAACCACCGGCGCGACGGTAATGGACGAAGCAAGCTGGAACTCTTTTCCCCTCCTTGTTGAAGGAGGGGTGTCCCGACGTTTTTTGTCGGGACGGGGAGGTTGCCTATTAAAAGGTTTTTCTGGGAAGGCGACGTGGCGCCACGTCGCCTACGTAGGGTGATATTGACAAAAGGATAAAGAACGATTCCAGCGAAAAAAGCGAAGTATATGGCAGAACAACGGATGCAGACGGCGAATTTTCCCCCGGCAAGATGAAACGACCGCTCGTCAAGCTGGTGGCAGATACGGGAGAAAAATTGATAAACAAGCGAGCCGGCGCTTTCTGAAACGCCGTTAATCAAAGGAGCGGCAATAATCAAGCCGCACCAGACGGCGACCAACGACAGCAATATAAAATAAACGCGTCGGGTTATCTCCATAGCGGAACGGCGTAAAGTATCGACTATTGCACTCTTTGTCAAGTAATGAATTTTGTCGGCGGCAACGCAAACAAACGTCATGCTGAACCCTGGACTAAAACATTTCGAGGCAGGCTCGTTTCAGCATTTATAACCTGCCTTAAAAATACAACCCTGTTTGTCATTCCCGAATGCTTTTGTCGGGAATCTTCCGAAGGAATCCCTTCGGGACAGCAGGTGGATGCCGCCCAAAACCCGTAATCGCCTCACAAACTATGCCTAAACAGGCAGCAATCTGAGTCTTTTTCATTATTATTCATATTTATTCATTTTTAAAAAATTTTAATGATTTTACATTTTCATTACACTTTTTTATTTACAATCAATAAAATAGTTGCTATCATTGGTTAGAATAACGAACACGACGGATGGCGTGGCCACGTGCATCCGACGAAGATTGTTTAATATTCCTAACCCTCAGGCGTCCCCCTCGGAATCCTTTGTAGGGGCTTACGACACGAGATTCGCCACAGGCGGATTTCGGGCTCTGGATTCCCTGGGTTGGAGCCCCGGGCTTGCCCGCCATCTTAGTGGCGGGGCTTGTTCCCAGCGGGCCGTGCCGAGTGAATCTATTTGTCGTCAACTCTCTCTTAGCCTCGGTGCGATGCCTGTTCAGTTAGGATTCGAAAAATAAAGGAAGTAAAGACCACCAGAAGAGACAAAAGAAAGAACATCCAATCTCTTCACCCGACGTTTCAAAAAAATACCCGAAACGCCAGGGCTGTGGTGTGTACATTTCATCATTGGTTTTTATTCCGGAAATGCACTATATTTGTGAAACACAGCCGCAGACATGACGTCTGCGCCTACCGAAAGATTACAGAACGGAGCATCATCATGCGTGAGTACCTCGACCTCGTCGACCGCGTCCTGAGCAAAGGCACGCTGAAACACAACCGCACCGGCGTCGATACAATCTCGACATTCTCGGAATACATGAAAATCGACCTGAGCGAGGGCTTCCCCCTGCTCACGACGAAGAGAATGCATTTCAAGTCGCTCCTGCACGAGGTGTTGTGGTATCTTTCCGGAGAGGACCATATCCGCAACCTGCGCAAGCACACGAAAATCTGGGACGCGTGGGCGGACGAGAACGGCAATCTCGAAACCGCGTATGGCAGGTACTGGCGTAAATTCCCCAGTGCGCAGGTGAATCCCGCAACCGGGCAATACGAAGTAAAGGAAATCGACCAGATCGCCGAGGTCATTCGACTCTTAAAAACCAGCCCGAACTCCCGCCGCATGGTGGTGAGCGCCTGGGAGCCCGGCAACGCGCTGTGGAGCAAATTGCCGCCGTGCCATTACTCATTCGTCTTTAATGTGCAGGATAATAAACTCAACTGCCATCTCACCCAGCGCTCCGGAGATATCGCGCTTGGCATTCCATTCAACATTGCGGCGTACTCGATGCTCACACAGGCGATCGCGCAGGAAGTCGGCATGGCACTCGGCTACTTCAGCCACACAATTGTCGATGCGCATATTTACGTCAATCACGTCGACGGTCTGAAGGAGCAGTTGAAGCGCAAGCCCAAAAACCTACCGAAGCTCAACATCACGCACAAGCCGGTCGATGAGCTAAAGTTTGAGGACTTCGAGTTGGTCGGCTACGAATGTGACGAACCAATTAAATTCGAGGTAGCGGTTTAATATCTGCAACAAAGAGGTCTAGTTTGTCGAAGGTCTCCTGACCGAGACAAGCTTTTTGTCCCCCTTAGTAAGGGGGACGCGTCCTGAGCTTGTCGAAGGACGCAGGGGGTCTACTATTTAAATAGGGAGACTATTTTTTCGAAAACGCCATCCGAATGAAACTCATCATCATCGCCGCTCTGAGCCGCAACCGCGTCATCGGCAACAAAGGCAAGCTCCCCTGGCACATCCCCGAAGACCTGAAGCGCTTCAAGCAGCTCACCACCGGACATACCATACTGATGGGCAGGAAGACATTCGAATCACTTGGCAAGCCTCTCCCCAACCGCCGCAACGTGGTGCTGACGTCGAGAACCATTCCCAACATTGAAACATACGCCAACATCGATCAGGCTTTAAAGGCTCTACAAGATCAACAAACAGTGTACATCACTGGGGGCGGGGAAATTTTCTCTCAAATGATCGAGAAGGTGGACGAAATGAATCTGACTATAATAGACAAGGAATACGAAGGCGACGCGTTCTTCCCTCCGTACGAGCATTTAATCGGCAAGACATATAAGCTCGTGTCAAAAGTAGAGCGGGATGGCTATGCGTTTGAGGATTACGTGAGAATATAAACTAGAATTGTCATTGCGAGGCGCCCTTTGCCGAAGCAATCTCACCCTAGAAGAAAAAACGAGATTGCTTCGCTGAGAAACGCTCGCAATGACAGGTTTCGTGTCTTGAGTCCGGTTCTACTTTTATTTGAAGTAAGCGGGAAAAAAAACTCGGTAAGTTCTTTTGTCCCTCTGACGAAGGGGACCTGCCTGCCGGTAGGCGTGTGTTTGTTAGCCGCGCTAACAAACACGCAGCGGGTTACACCCGCATACTATAAAATCAGTTAACCTTTATCCCTTTTTCTTCCAGCCGGGTCTTCACGAGGTCGTACACCTCATCAAGCGAAAGGTATGTGCGTGAGCCGGAGGTTTTCACTGCCGACTTCAACGTGCCGCGGCGCTCTTTCAGCCATGCCCACACGTGATAGCCGAGGCGGTTACGGTCGTTCGGCTCCTGCGTAAGGATGTCCGAAACGACTTCGTACGCGAGCTTTTCTAGCGAGTCCGGCGGAAATTCCGCTATCGAAGGAGGGGGTTTGGTTGCCATAATTCTGAGATTAGTAATTGGTTATTAGTTCTTTGACAATATAAATATTTTTTGAGAATACTACCAGCTATGAAGTCTTCACAACAACCAGAGTTAAATCATCATGCTGTTCGGCGGCGCCGCGAAACTCCTCCGTCGCCCGCACGACCGATTCCTGCAGCTCGTGAGCGGACAGGTTGCGGTTTGATTTAATGAGGTTCACGACGCGCTCTTCACCGAAATCGGCTCTTTGGTTGTTCATCGTTTCGGTCACGCCGTCAGTGTAGAAGACATACAAGCCGCTGCCCCCGCTACGGTTGAGTGGTTGCACGACTTCTTCGAGCTTGCTCTCGAACACTGGGCCGCGCTCGAGCCCCAGCCCGATGCCCGCACCTTCGAGGTGCCGCAGGTCGCCGTTAGAACCGATCAATGCCTTGTTGTGCCCCGCGCGGCAGATGCGCACTTCGTTCTTTTCCATATCGAATAAGCCGAGGATCATCGTGATGAACGACTTGCGCTCGATGCCGTCGTAAATCCGGCGGTTGACGTTCACGAGCATTTCTTTGGGCGAGTGATACAGATGCGCGGCAAGCTGCACCATGCCCTGAATCTTCGACATGTAAAGCGCGGCGGACATGCCTTTGCCGGAAACATCCGCCACAACGACGAGCAGCTTTTTGGGGCTTAGCTCGATGAAGTCGAAATAATCGCCGCCAACGCTGCGCGCGGGGATGGAAATGCCCGCAACATCCAATCCGGGAAATGTCGGGTTGGCTTTCGGCAACAAGCCTTGTTGAATCTTGCGAGCCAGCGACAGCTCCTCTTCAATTTTCTGCCGCTCAACCTCAGATTTGTGCAGCCGGGCGTTTTCTACAGCGATGGCGGCCTGGTTGCCGACAGTTGTCAGCAAGTCGATATCTTCCTGAGAATAGACTTTGCCGGACATCTTTGGCCCCACGTTGATTGTGCCGATGAGTTTGTCCTTCAGGAACATCGGCACCGCAAGCACAACGCCGGACGCGATGATTTTTGATTTGTCCGTGTCGTTAACCTTGAGCGACTCAGGCTCTTCGGCAACAAGCGCCAGCGATTGCGGTGTGTGCGTATGGCGCAGTAAGTTGAAAAAACCGTCCGAACGGTCGTCGAACTCGCAGCATAATTCATCGACGCCCTGACTGACGCTGTAGCAACCTTCTTTCTCGTCACAGAGCACGACGGCGACTTTTTCCACGTGCATCGTCGTGGAAATGCGGTTGACCATCGAATGCAGGATCTGGTCGAGGTTGATGAGCGTCGGAAGCTCGCGGCTGAATTCCAACAGCGCCGACTGGTAATTCACACGCTCACGGTAGAAGACTTTATCGATTCCGTCCTGTACGCGGCGTTTGATCGGGTCGAAGGCAAAGGCGATCAGCACAAGCGCGATAATGCTTAAGACTTTGTCCTCTTCCGTTCCGAGGAAGTACGCGATGAGATTACCGACACCGTACACAGTCAAAATGTAGATCGCTGCGATAGATGTCGTGACTGCTGCATAAATCAAACTTCGCTTGATAATGAGGTCGATATCCATCAACCGGTAGCGGAAAATGGAATACCCGAACGCAACGGGAACTGTGGCAATCAGAATGCCCGGCGAAAGCATCCACGGGTTTGTGAACAAAATAAAGGGATTTGACGATGTTACAATCGACACGTAAATGAACGAGGCGATGCCGGTCAACGCTCCGATCAAAATCGGGCGGAGCTGCACGCGGGTTTGCTTTTCCACGCGGCGGAAATAGACAATCACGAAGACAATGAGTCCGGCAATAAATGCCAGCAGCGGACTAAGCCCCATCACACCAAGGACAAAACCCGGGAATGATGTTTGATTGACAAACAATAACGGTGCCGTGAGCAGAACGCCGACGAAAATAATAAGCCCCCTGAACCACCATCTTTGCGCAAGAGGATAACGGACAGGAAAATTGAGAAAGAATAGCACAAACATCGGCACAGCGAGCAAACGGCTCAGCAAAGCGCCGGCGACGAGCGTCCAGAATTTTACTTGCGGGTCTGTTGCCGGATTGACGTTTAACACCAAGAGCCCGAACACAAACATCGCTATGATGCCGTACCACCCAAACACCCGCTGCACTGCCCCTTGCGGCTTCGTCATGACGACAATATATCCGACAAGGAGAAACCCGGCACCGAGGATGACGAACGCAAGGTACTGCATGTTTACAGCTTTAAGGATCTCGACCTGCGTTTCGAATTGCACGCCGTCGCGCTCTACTGTGTACGTGGCAAAATCTCCCGGCGCCATCGGGTTGATGATACCCATCGCATGCGCGGCGTTTTGCAATTCGATGCCGTTGATCTTCAGCAAAATGTCGCCGTCACGTACGCCGGCTTTATGCGTTACGCCGTCGTCCAATACCTCCGTGATCAGCAAGCCCGGTTCGCCCTGCGCGCGCGGCAGCCAGCCGCATTGGTCGTTGCTCAGCGCCTTGTATACCATGATGTCGAGGAAATTCACCGTAACGATACCGACGATCACGAGCACGCAAGCCGTGAACACGATGCGAATCACTCTGGGAGAAAATTTTTCAAACGGACTTTTCATATACAAGAGTATACGGAATTATAGGCTTAGACGTTGCACCAACTTCACTAATTCAGCGGATACCCGATGCTAAAATAGAATAATGTCGGCCCAACGCTGACAGGATGCTCAAGAATGTCTCTCCTGAAAAAAAAGCTTTTTCCGACGGAGAATTCCGCCGGACCGATAGGCGTATCCAGGGCAAGGCCGATCCCCGCTCCGTGGCGCAGGTGGCCGATCTTAATTTCTTCAGGAACAGCCCACAAGGAGCCGAAATCATACCTCGCTTTCAGATAGGCATCGAAGAAAATTTTCACAGGAAGATGGTACTGGTATTCAAAGCTCGCGACAATCAACTGCCGCCCTCGCGTATCATCCTCCCGAAGCCCGAAGAAATTATTTTGGCCCCCAACGCTGAACTGCTCGGTAATCGGAAGCGTCTCGTCAGCAAACCCAAGGACGATTTTCGGATGAATGGTATGGTTCTCAAAATACGTTTCGTAAGTCTCGTACTGGAAAAACAGCTTGGTAAATCCGACATTGTTGGCAAGTTTCACCAGGGCGGACTCATAAAAAAAATTCGCAGATACGCCAGCATGCGGGAACGGGAAGCGGTCCTGTGTATCCAGCTTCAACCCGAATTTCACCGATGCGAACCGGAAGCTTTCCGTTTCAAATGGAGCGCCCGAAACGCTCCACACACGGTGATTCTCCAGTCGCCCCTCGACCGATGCAACACCCAGCCGCTCCAACTGCGCTCCGAATGCAACCGAACCCCCGGAGCGAAGTTCGCGATACTCCCCTACCCGCACCCGGTTCCACCGGTCAAGACTATTGAGCGGCTCGTCTCCGTACACATGAACATCTCTGTACTCGTAGTAGCCCTTGAGGTTGAACGTCAAATAGGTATCAAAAACACGTGTTGCCTTGAACTCACCGACCAAAGCCCTGTTGCGGGGCCCGCCATAATAGCGCGCTCCCAATTCCATACCCATGCCGAAGAGGTTTTCGTCCCGGATGTCCAACGAAGGCTGGTTATTACGCTCGTTATCGACTCTCAGGCCGATACGGATAAGCTCCGTGCTGCGTTCGCGTACGTCAATCGTTACAATGTTACGTTCCTGTTGCTCGCCTTCATAGTGTACGCTCACAGAAACAAATTCAAACAAATTCGTGCCGTAAAGGTTCTCAATGCCTTGCGCAACTTTCGTGACTTCGAAGACATCGCCTTGCTGCCACGGAAGTTCCCGCCAGAGAATGTAATCTCTCGTTTTCGTTGTGCCGCGGATATCACGGCGATACACCACTCCTTCGTCAATGATAATGATAGCTTTACCGGTCGCCCTGTCATAACTGACGTCGCGAATGCGAGCCAACGAAAGTCCCCGGTCGCGATATGCGCCAAGTATATCTTCCAACGCCTTCGTAACCGAATGAACATTGAGCCTTGCGCGTATAAGTGGAGCGACAAAATGAATCAACGTATCCGACGGCACGACAGTATTCCCGATAATTTCTACCGCGGCAATAGCCGGGTTCGAAGTAACGTTCAAGCGAAGAGAGGTGGAGTCTCCCTGCTCGGTGACAACGAATTCAACCGATTCGAATTCTCCGCTTTCATACAGTCTGTGTACAAACAGTCGGGCGTCCTGCTCGCTAAGAGTTTCTTTCTCAGACAGCTCACGCGCAACATCAGCCCATTCGCCTTCGAGTTGTTGTTCGTCGAACTGAACTACAGGACGCGCGTAGAACCTGTCCGGCGTTGTTCCCGCAACAAGCCGGCGAGATTGTTGCTCCATAGTATCTTGGAGGGCGGGTAATTGCTCTTCGGCAGATTGTTCTCCTTGCGCGATGATCCAATCTAACTTTGTAAAATCGGTCGAGAGGTGCTCCCCAAGATTTGGCTGTATGACGATATCGGCTTCAGCTAATTGCGCCTCCTTCTTGTCCTTCATCATGACACCCATGATCTGGTCGGCAATTTCCCATACTGCTTCCAGTTTATCCCTGGGTCGCAGGGGACTCGTGGCGTCGACAGCAATGACAATATCCGCACCGAGCTCCCGCACAACGTCGGTGGGAATATTTGAGACAAGCCCGCCATCAACCAGCAGCATTGAATCCTGTGCCACCGGACTGAACAAAAGCGGCACGGTCATGCTCGCTTTCATCGCCGTTGCGAGATCGCCGTGGTCAATCACCACGCGTTCTCCGGACACCAAATCCGTGGCGACTGCACGGAATGGAACACGCAAATGGTCAAAGCTCGGGTTCGGATGATAAATACCTTGTAATGTCAGGATATTCAAATAGTTGAGGAATGACTGTCCCGTGGAATATGAGCTCGGAATAATCGGCTCGAAGCCTTCGAATCGAATCACCAATATGCTGCGGTCTTCCGCCAGCTTTTGGTCGTAAAATAAATCGCGCCGGCGCGCTTCGTCACTAAAGCTCAGCAACGCGTCCCACTGTGCTGAATCCGCCATCGCCTGCAACTGTTCGGGCGTGTATCCGGAGGCATAGAGTCCGCCAATAATGCTGCCCATACTGGTTCCGACAATATAATCGACCGGGATGCCTGAGCGCTCAAGAGTTCTCAAAACGCCGATAGCAGCAAGCCCACGCGCTCCTCCGCCGCTTAGGACAATTCCCACTTTTGGGCGCTTGACCTCCTGATGTGAGACAAGCGTTGGGAATCGGCTCGCCTGGCCTCCGAGCAAGGGCTTCACGATTGTCACACGCGCTGGCTGAGGTGCGCTTGTTTGCTGACCGTACAGCGAAATTGAAAACAAACAGATCGCGGTAATGGCGTACGAAAGCATTCGGTATGCATATTTCATGCTCATTGAGAGTGATAAAAATACCCAAATAAGCCCCGAATTGCAACGAGCAAAACGGGAACGAAGTAGTACACTTCGTCGGTCACGGTGTGGACTCCCGTCAAAATGCGACGGGACAGGCTTGACAGCCCAACAGAATTTACCGCTGCTGCGGTTTCTGGCACAGTAAAATCTCTTGAATGCGGAACGATTCCCGCATCAAAACGTCAATCAGTAACGGACTCTCTTCAACAAGAATTATTGCTTTTCGACACTCTACAGCGTAAGTTAAGAATACTGACACTTCATGACGTTCCTTAATCCAATCATACTGTTCGGTTTGCTGGCCGCGGGGATTCCCATCCTGCTGCACCTTCTCAATTTAAGGAAACTGCGTACAATTGAATTTAGCACTCTCAGTTTTTTGAAGGAGCTGCAGAAAACCAAAATCCGGCGCATTAAAATTCGGCAATGGCTTCTCTTGCTCCTGCGCATGTTGTTAATCATGTTCATCGTGATGGCATTCGCCCGCCCCACGTTAAAAGGCTCACTCGCCGGCGCCTTCGGCGAACGCGCCAATACCACCAGCGTCTTTATCTTAGACGATTCTCAGAGCATGACAGCCCTGGACGAAGGCGGCGAGCGCTTTGCTCAAGCGCGCAATGCTGCATTACAGGTCGTCGACCTTATGAAAGACGGCGACGAGGTGTTTCTCATGAAGCTTTCGGATCTCGGCACACTCTCAACAAATATCGCGCCAACACGAAATTTAGAATTAGTACGCACCGCACTCCGTGAAAGCAAACCGTCGTACCGCCATGCTGCGCTTGAAGACGCGTTGCGTTTCTCAGCCCGACTTCTTGCCGGCTCAACCAACTTTAATCAAGAAGTCATTCTCTTCTCGGACTTTCAGGCAGGGTCGATAGCGTCGAAGCATTCCCCTTCGTCCGCGCGCGAACAGCTTTTCCCGGAATCCGTCCGGTTGTATGTGGTAGAGAGCGGCTCACATGAGCCGAATAATTTGGGCGTCGAATCAATTTCGATCCCCAACTCTATTTTTGAAGCCGGGAAACCGTTCTCGGTTCAAGCGCGGGTCATCAATGCCGGCGAGAGCAACATTGAGAATCACATCGTCAGCTTGTTCCTCAACGGGGAGCGCGTTGCACAAAAAGGCATCGACGTACCCCCCGGTTCTGCAACAAATGTCGACTTCACCGCAGTCCCTAAATCTGGCGGCATCCTCGAAGGCACGGTTGAACTGGAACAAGACGAGCTCGACTTCGACAACCGCCGGCACTTCACGCTCGTAATTCCCGAGCGCGTGCGGCTGCTCTTGGTGGGTTCTTCGGGCGACCTGCAATTTATTCGGCTCGCGTTAAGTTCTCGCGAACCCTCAAGTACTACCGCTTTGCAGATTCGCGAGACTACCCCGGAACGTCTTTCGGCTAACGATGTCGATGCTGCGGACGTCATCGTTGCAGCCGGATTACGCGGTTTGAGCGCCGTCCAAGCCAGCCGAATTGAATCGTTCCTCGATGCGGGCGGAGGATTGATCGCATTCCCCGGTCAACAAACCGATCAGAATACCTACAACACAGGCGTCGCGGGAAAAATCGGCATCCCGCAGATCAACAATATCGAAACACTCCAGTCGTTGAATTCTGATACCGAATCGTACATCACCTTCGACCGCGTAGAAACCCGTCATCCGCTTTTCCGCGGGATGTTCGAGAAAGGCTTGCAACAATCAAGCTCGTCAAACAGCGGGCAACGCACCATCGAGTCCCCGCAGGTCATTAAACTTGTTCGATATCAGCTACCTACACAAGCACAATCGGTTATTACGCTTTCCAACGACGCGCCGTTCTTAGCTGAGCTGCCCGTGCGCTCTGGACGCGTGCTGCTGTATGGCGTGGCGGCGCTTCCCCAGTGGTCGGATTTTCCGTTTAAGGGACTGTTTGTTCCATTGCTTCACCGCTCTGTGTCGTATCTCGCACAGGAAACTGCCCAGCAAAAGGAAGTTGTCGTCGGCGAAGAGCAAGTTGTCAGAAGCCGCGTTCGCGCCACCGACCGCTGGGTCGTTACATCACCCACGAACATCGAAACTGTAGTGCAGCCGGCCTCATCTGGGGCAGAAACAATTGTTCGATTCAACGAAACAAACGAGCCGGGTGTCTACCGAGTCAGGAATGGATCCACAACGGTGAATGCCTTCGCAGTGAATATGTATCCGGACGAATCAAAAACCGCCCGCGCAACTGATGAGGAAATTCAAGCGATGTTCGACCGCCTCGGGATAGCGGAAGAATCGATTCAACGCCTCGATGCAGGTGGTGAGATTCATCAACAGATACAAGAGGCGCGATTTGGCGTCGAACTCTGGAAACATTTTCTCCTTGCCGCGCTCGTCGTCGCTATAGCAGAAATGCTCGTCGCCCGCGATAGTAAAGCGGAACTTGCGTCCGTGCAGGCCGCGAAAGCATGATTTTGTCCTCAACTGCAATTTGAGTACATTAAGTGTATGATTGAACTCCAACCCATAGGCAAAGAGCGCTGTGTACTTGTCGGCGTATCGACCCGCAGCGTAAGTCGCGGCGAAACCGAAGAGTACCTTGACGAGCTTGCCCTGCTCGCCGATACAGCCGGGGCGGAGGTCGTGAAACGCGTTACGCAGGACCGCGACCGCATCGAGCCCGCAACGTTCATCGGCAAAGGGAAGGTTGAAGAATTGCGCACATTCGTCACCGAACGCAAGCTCCCGCTGGTCATTTTTGACGATGATCTTTCCGCTGTGCAGGTAAGGAATTTGGAACGCGAATTGGAATGCAAAGTGCTCGACCGCAGCGCGCTGATATTGGACATTTTCGCCACCCGTGCAAAAAGCAACGAGGCGAAAACGCAGGTCGAGCTGGCGCAATTGCAATACCTTCTGCCGCGCCTCACGCGACAATGGACGCACTTGTCGAAACAATATGGCGGCATCGGCACAAAGGGTCCCGGCGAAACGCAGATCGAAACCGACCGCCGGCTCATCAAGACGCGCATCAGCCACCTGAAGGAAAAGTTAGAACGAATTTCCAAGCAACGAGTCACGCAGCGAAAAGGACGCACCAGGCATACACGTGCCGCCCTCGTTGGCTATACCAACGTCGGCAAATCGACGTTGCTGAATTACGTGTCCGGCTCCGAAGTGTTCGTGGAGAACCGATTGTTCGCTACACTCGACCCCACCACGCGGCTCGTCCCGCTCTCGTCCGGTGCGCAGATGTTGATGACGGATACCGTCGGATTCATCCGCAAACTACCGCCACACCTTGTTGCATCATTCAAGAGCACACTTGAGGAAATCACCGAAGCGGATTTGCTTCTGCACGTGGTGGATGTGACGAGCAAGCACTTCGAGGAGCAGATTCAGGTTGTGAAAGACACGCTAGAAGATATCGGGGTACACGACAAACCGACATTGATGGTCTTTAACAAAATCGACCGACTTGCCGAACGCAGCATGCTGCATGTTCTCGCGGAGCAATACCCGCGATGCGTGTTCATCTCCGCCGCGAGAGGGATTAACATCAACGGCTTCAAACAAGAAGTACTGAAGTTATTGGAAAGCGAGTTTGTGGAGGAGCAGCTTCGCGTCTCGCAGGCACACCAGAAATTGATCTCCTATCTCCACTCAGTCGGTGAGGTGCTAGACACAGCGTACGAGGATAATTCCGTGCTGCTCAAACTCCGTTTCCCAAAAAAGGATAAGGCACGTGTGTTGCAGATGGTGAACGCGCAAGAACATGCTTCTGTGGAATAAATTCCCTTAAAAACTGCTTAAAAAGTCAACCTTAACGAACAACACTGCTTTTTTAGTTCTCAGGTCCATTCTACAA
>JAKEEG010000025.1 GCA_022616555.1 Ignavibacteriota bacterium
CCCTTCCATTTTCGCGTAACCATCGGCGTCTTTGCCGATGCGGCGCATAATATCCAGCGAACGAGTAATAAATTTTGCGTGGAATGCTGCGTCTTCCAGCAACGCGGTTTTACCGGACAACCATGCTAACTCAGTCAACTGAGCCAGCTCGGTGCGGTGCAACAATTCCCGCTTCGAGTATTGTTCAAGCTGTTCTATAAAAGATGTCACTTCCGGCCGGATGGTCATTACCGTTCTACTTTAATGTCCACTCTTTCAAAAGCGCGCTCAACTTCCGCGTGGAATACTTTGGCTTTGCATACCCTCCATTCGCCGTGCGCTGGCGAAGCGCCTCAAACAAGCTCACTGCACAGGCAACCGAGACGTTGAGGCTATGAATCATCCCTTGCATCGGAATTTGAAAATTGCCGTCCGCCAATTCCGCCGCATCATCTGAAACCCCACGATGCTCGTTGCCGAACACGAGCGCGGTTTTCTTCGTTAAATCTAAATCGTAGAGAGATGCCGACTTCTGCGTAAGTCGTGTCGCGTAGATTGTAAACCCTTCCTTCCTCAGCTTGGCATAGCACTCAGCTATAGATCGGAATTTTCTCCTCTCCACCCACTTCTTTGCACTCGCCGAGCTTTTTTTCCCGATGTCAGGAAATTCCTCGTCCGTGTACAGCAACTGCACCTCCATCACGCCTGTCGCATCGCAGGAGCGGAGGATAGCGCTCACGTTGTGCGGGTCGTGGATATTCTCCATCACGACGGTCAGATCAGGCTGGCGACGCCGTAAAACTGCGTTCAACTTTTCGATGCGTCGGTCACTCGCCATCACGTACCTGCTGTTCGGCCAATGATCGCTCTTGCTTCCCCATGGGGAGCTGTAACAACAGCACTGCAGCCAATACGCCTACCGCTCCGAGAATTTGCACCGGCGTCAGCACCTCACCCAGCGACACAAAAGCGATAAAAATCGCCACCACCGGCTCCATCGTGCTCGCGATGCTTGCACGCGAAGCGTCCAGCATATTCAGACTCAGCATAAATAGTGTATGGGGAATCAACACCGACGTAACGGCAAACAGCAGAAATACTCCCCAATCGCTTGCTCCATAACCGCGTGCGGCAATCTCCCACGGCGGATTAACCACTAACCAAAATAGCGAGCCAAAACCGAACGTGTAAAGGAGCATTGTCCAGACCGAATACCGCCGCAGGATATGCTTGCTTCCAATAACAAAGTACGCAAAACACACTGCCGACGCGATGCCGCTCACGAGCGACCAGCCTCGCAACTGAATGTTGGTAAAGCTTCCCCCGCTCGCAGTCAGAAAGCATCCCGCCAATGCCAGAAGAAGAGCGACCACTTTCGCGCCGTTGAATGTCTCTTCTTTGCTGATGAAGACTGCATAAACCATGATGAGCACGGGAGCCGTATATTGAATCACGATCGCAGTGGCAATCGATGCCTCTTTAACTGTGTAATAGTACGCAAAGTTCGTCGCCGCCATGCCAAAAACGCCAAGGAACACCAAGCTCAAGACATCGCGAGCCTGCAGGCGGAAGACGGCCCTATCCCGCACAGAAAAATAAAGAACATACAGCAGAAAGGAAAAGGAAATCCGCATCTGAACGATAATCAGAGGGTCGTACTTGGTGGTAAAGAGGAATTTGGCAAGTGAGGCCGACCCGCCCCAAAACACCGTGGCAAGAAATACCAGAAAATATCCGCGAAGCGCAGAACGTGAAGACACTGATTAGTTCGTGCCTCCTACATCATTCGCTAAATCGCGATAATAATCACTCTGCTCTTGGTCCCCAATCAATTGATACAGTTGAGACAATCGCATCAAGAGTTTTTTCTTGTTCGCCACGCTCTCTATCCCGGATTTAAGGAAGTCGATAAGAACATCCGCGGGCGGAATGTTGAGGTCCGGGTCGTAACAATCGCACGCATCGAGGTACGGGTCGATCTCCGTAGGTTTTGCCCCAGCCGCGCGGCGATAGTATTTGATCGCCAGCTCGAAGTTGTCGTACGAAGAATACGTCACTTCAAACACGCTCGCAAGCCACATATACACATCGTAAGCAATAGCGGGGAATTCTTTCGCAAGCTTTTCTCCAAACAGACATAGTTCGTCAGGACCAAGCGAATGATTCCAAAATAACAATCTGTAGAGCTCAACATCCTGAATATTCTGCTGCAATGCTTCTTCAAACGCATCGAACAATTCATTAAAATCCGCCGAATTGGCAAAGGTGTACCGTATTTCTTCCGGCGTAAATTTCGGCATGAACGTTCCTGACGTTCGTTACATTAAGAGGAAGGCTTTATGATCGCAGCGGGGCGTTGTGTTGCAAGGTAACGAAAGCGAAATGGAAAAGCAAGGAACAGAAAACTGCTAACAGTAGGCAGATAGACATTGGATAAAAAACTTCGGCTTGTAGAAACCCCGCAGATAAGGTATTCACTCAGGGGATGAAGTAATCACTATTTCCAGCACCTTCTGAATCCTGACTACTGACTCCCGTCTACTGCATCACCTCTCACTTCACTATCTTATTCAACGCTTCTAACAGTTTTACAAGCGTAACGGGCTTTTCGATGTAGTCAGCGGCGAGGTCGGATTTCCACGCTCCGGATGCTTGCGCGGCGCTGGTCATCATAATGACGGGGATATGCTCGGTTGCAGGGTCTTCCTTTAACGCTTCCACCATCATAAAGCCGTTCATGTTCGGCATTTGCACATCGCTCAGGATGACGTTCGGCTTGTGCACCAGCGCCAGCTCAAGCCCCATAATGCCGTCCTCCGCCTCAAGCACCGCCCAACCTTTCAGCTTGAGTTGCGAGCCGATGGACATTCGGTATGAATCTTCATCATCAACAATCAAAATTTTTTTCACGTATGCTCCTTCTTAATGTGCGGTGCCAGTGGAAGCCGCACAAAAAGTAAGGAAAGGAGAAAGGAAAAGCAAGATTCAAGTTCGGAATGATGATTGCGAGTGTGGAATTAGAACGAGTGACTAGGAAGTCTCAAAATGAGATGTAAATGCACGTTGGATTTCTTCCCTTCTCTCGCTATATTTTGTACCATGACTACGCGCGTTGCTGTTGCCATCATTCGCAAAAATGGAAAAATCCTTGCGTGCCAGCGTAAAAAAGGCGCACGCTATGAGCTGAAATGGGAATTTCCCGGCGGGAAACTCGAACCGGGTGAGACAATCCTGCAATGCCTCGCGCGGGAATTGCGGGAAGAGCTTTCCATCGAAATAGGCCGTGTAAGCAAAATAGAAACACAAGCTGCTGAGTATGACGACGGCGGACGCTACGAAGTTGCTTACTGCTTTGTCGATGATGTTTCCGGTGAACTGCAGAACAATGTCTTCGAAAAAGTCCAATGGACGACTCTCGACGAGCTACGATCTCTCGATATACTTGAAGGCAACAAAGCGTTTGTCGCACAGCTCACGCACGAGTGACCGGTAATGCGCAAACAAATGCTCTTGTCCGTTCATGGTTCTATCCTCTCGTGGTATAAACAACACGGGCGCTCGTTTCCGTGGAGACGAACACGCGACCCCTACCGCATTCTCCTTTCTGAGATCATGCTCCAGCAAACCCAGGCAAGCCGCGTTGAAGAAAAGTATCCCCTGTTCCTAAAACGATTCCCTACCCTTGCTTCACTTTCTCGTGCTGCCAAGCATTCTGTTGTACGTGCCTGGCGCGGGATGGGCTACAATAATAGAGCTGTCAGGCTGCAGCAATTGGCAAAGGATGTTATGCGGAACCACAATGGCAAATTGCCCCGTGCTGTCGATGAACTCGATCTGCTCCCCGGCATAGGCAAATACACGTCGCATGCCATCGCCTGTTTCGCCTTCGGTCAGCCTGTGCCTGCTGTCGATACGAACGTCCGGCGGGTGCTTTCGCGCCTTTTTCCTCTAGCAAGCAAAAGACGAGATATATGGGATATCGCGCAAGAGGCGGTCCCGCCTCGGCGGGCGTACGATTGGAACCAGGCACTGTTCGACTTCGGAGCCACTATCTGCACACAACGAAATCCTAAATGCGATATCTGCCCCGTTAAGAGATATTGTCCCAGCGCTTTTAGGATTAACGGAAAAATTGCAAAACCCGCAAAACGAGAACCTGCGCGCGACGGAATCCCTAACCGCATTTACCGGGGACGCATTGTCGAAGTGCTTCGGAATCTCAAGGGAAATCGTGCGCTCTCGCTGTCAACACTAGGAAAGCGCATCAAAAGCAACTACCGCCTACGTGACTCAGCATGGCTCCGGAAGCTGTTGCAGCAACTTGAGCGCGACAGACTTGTGTCCTTAACAAACGGTTCATCGGCTTTTCTCGTGAGGTTGGCAAAGTGAACAACGCAGGCATCGAGCAACTCACCCAGCTCTACGAAGACCGTAAAACTGCAATCCGGGCGCGATTACAGGACTTTGCCAATGTACCGCGGACAGAATTCTTCTATGAAGTGCTGTATTGCCTCCTTACCCCACAAACAAGCGCAGAAAACGCCGACGCTGCCGTAACAAAATTAAAGAAACTCGATTTTGAGGAGAAGCAATTCAACCCTGAACCAATTCTCTCGAACAAACGGCATTATATCCGATTCCACAAAACAAAAGCAAAACACCTTATCAGGCTCAAATCGAAAATGGAGCCAATTCTCGCCATTCTTGCCAACGGCTCCACATCGTATGAGCTTCGTGAGTGGCTTGTCAAAAACGTCAAAGGAATCGGGTACAAAGAGGCGACGCATTTTCTACGAAACATCGGCAAGAATGGCGGACTAGCAATTCTCGACCGGCATATTCTACGGAACTTAAAACGCTATGGAGCAATACGATCATTGCCGAAAACTCTCTCCCGAAAGCAATATTTATCAATTGAGAAAAAATTTATGAAATTTTCAGAACGCGTTGGCATCTCGATCGATGAGCTTGACCTCCTTTTTTGGAGCATGGAAACTGGCGTGATTCGGAAATAGCCCGTCCTGAGCTTGTCGAAGGACGCGCATCACATCGGTAAATACTACGCAAAGCGGAAAAAATGACTTTCACCGTACTCATTAATCTCTTCTTCCTTTTATGAAATCCCTTGTAATTGGCGCAGGACAAATGGGTAGCGCGCTGGCATACGATTTGGCTCATTCTCAGGGAATTGAAGCTATTACCCTGGCGGACGTCGATTTTGAGCGCGCCAAATCGGTAGCTGAAAAGATTCATGCTCAGAAGGTGAAGCCTGCGCGTCTTGACGTCGAGCGCAATGACGATGTCGCGGCGCTCATGAAAGGCCACACGTTCGCCGTCGGCGCCACAACGTTCCGGCACAATGTCGCTCTCACAAAAACGGCAATCGAGGCGAAAGTACACTTTTGCGACCTCGGCGGCAACGACGACGTTGTGCTTCGGCAGATGAGTTTGAATGCCGAAGCGAAGGAACGAAATGTCCTCATCGTGCCGAACTGTGGGCTGGCTCCGGGTTTCGCCAACGTCATTGCCGCGCGGGGGGCAGAACAGTTTGATAAGCTTGACATTGTTTCAATCCGAGTCGGGGGACTCCCGCAGCACCCGAAACCGCCGCTGAATTATCAGCTCGTGTTTTCGGTTGAAGGCCTCGTAAACGAATATAGCGGCAACAGCGTGGTCATACGCGAAGGCAAGATCGTCGAACGCCCAACGATGACCGAAGTGGAAAGTATCGAATTCCCGCCGCCGTTTGGAACGCTCGAGGCTTTCCTGACGTCGGGCGGCACGTCCATGCTGCCAAAGATGTTTGAAGGCAGGCTGAACGAGTTAGATTATAAAACAATTCGATATCCCGGGCATTGTGAGCGTTTCAAAGCGTTGCTCGACCTTGGCTTCGCATCGAATGAGCCAATCAGCGTCGGCTCGAATATTCTAACCGCCAAGGAAATGTTTTTTGAGCTTTTGAAACGAAAGTTGAGCGGCACAGACAGTGATGTCGTATTAATCAAAGTGGTGATAAAAGGCACTAGCAAGGGAAAAAGTCGTATATTGTCGTATCAACTCATTGATTTTTATCAAGAGAATGACAATATTACTGCCATGATGCGCACGACGGCGTACCCGACCTCCGTTATTGCACAGCTTATTGCGAACGGAACGATCAAACAACGCGGGGTGATGACGCCTGAGCAGTGTGTTCCTCTGGAGCCGATGCTGCACGAGCTGCGGGCTCGTGGCATCGCGGTGAATGAGCAGTGGCAGTAGCGCCTGATTCTTTTGCTTTCTAAAACAATGCAGAGGGCACTATGGGTCAACAACAATTGATGTTAGTTATCCTAGGCGTCATCATCGTGGGAATTGCAATCGCTGTCGGCATTCTCATGTTCAAAGCCAATGCTGTAGAATCGAGCCGAACAGCAATTATCAACGACTTGGGATATTTTGCAATGCGCGCGCGGCAATTTTATTTTAAACCCCGCCAACTCGGAGGCACGCAGCACGACTTTACAGGCATCACTCTCAACATGCTCACCCCGCTCTCAGAAAACGAGAACGGGCGTTATTACATCGAATCAGTCACCCCAGACGAGTTGATACTGGTCGGCGTCGGTAAAATTGTCGTTCACAATGACACCATCCGCGTCCGGATGCGGGTAAATGAAGCGACGCAGGAAGTAGAGATCATCAACTAAATCTATGGCGCAACCATCATTCGACATTGTTTCAGAAGTGAACCTTCAGGAAGTTGATAATGCTATCAACCAATCCCTGAAGGAAATCATCCAACGGTACGATTTCAAAGATTCGAACACGTCAATCGACTTCGATAAAAAAGAGAAGAAGCTCACCGTGAGTACGAGCGATGATTTCCACCTGAAGAGCGCGGTCGATATTCTTAACACTAAGCTCATCAAGCGAGGCGTGTCGGTAAAATCCTTGACATTCTCTCCCGTCGAGCAGGCTACCAGCGGGACAGTCAGACAAACCATTAACCTGAAGGTCGGCATCGACAAGGAAAACGCCAAGACCGTCGTTAAAATGATCAAGGACGCAAACCTCAAAGTCCAGTCTCAAATTATGGACGACCAGATTCGCGTCACTGGCAAAAATAAAGACGATTTGCAGGCCGTCATTACTAAACTGCGAAACGCTGAACTGCCCATTCCGCTTCAATTTATCAACTACCGGTAAGTGATGCTTCGACGCGTACGAGTACTCAACGTCAGCCTACTACTCATACTCACCGTCCTCTCCGTCTCCCACGCCTACCAAACCAAAACGATCACGCTCCATTTGGAGAATCGCCCGACCGTTTCGTTGCGAGGTTTAGATTCCAAAGGAGTTGCGTACGTTTCGTACAACGATTTCGTCCACGCGCTGGCACTGCCCGCGGCGCGCAACGATACCGCCCGGAAATTCGAGGCGCGCGTGGCTGCGCACCGCGCCAAAGTCAGCGCCAATAATCCTTTTGTTGTCATTACCGAGCTTGCAACGAATACAGCTTCCGTCTCACAATTGCCGCAGAGCGTAATCTTGACGGATACGACGTACTACGTTCCGCTGCCGTCGTTCCTCGACCTGTTTTCACGGCTCTCGCCCTCCGAAATGTACTACGACTCTCTCAGCTCTTCGATCTATTTCGGAACCAAGGCTCCGGGCAAACAGTTCGACATCACCGGTATTGAGCTTGAGCCACGCCTCAATGGTTATCTCATGACAATCAAAGCCTCGCGTAAGCTAAACGAAGTCGAAGCATGGCTCAAGCAAGACGGCTGGCTCTTCGTGACAGTCCCTGAGGCAACAGTCGATACCATGGCATTCAAACGTGCGCGCACATTTGGGGCTATACGTGAAATTCTGGTGTTCCCCTCACCCACGTCCGTTCAGTTGACGTTTCGTGTCGCGCCCGATGTCCAGCCTCCAGCAGAAATCATCAGCGACCCCACATCGAACAATATTTACATTTCCCTGCGAACCCGCTCGGAAATCCAACGCGCAGAGCTCGAACGCAAACGGCAGGAAATCCTCCAGCAGAAAATCGACAGCGTCCGAGCACGCTGGAAGTTAGACGTGATCGTCATCGACGCAGGCCACGGCGGCAAAGACCCCGGAACCGTCGGCGTCGCCGGCACTAAGGAAAAAGACGTCGCTCTCTCCATCGCGCTAAAACTCGGAAGGCTCATCGAACAGAATATGAAAGACGTCAAGGTTGTCTATACAAGGAAAACCGACACGTTTGTCGAGCTATACCGGCGCTCGCAAATCGCCAACGAGGCGGGAGGGAAATTGTTCGTCTGTATTCATTGCAATTCTACTCCGAGAAAGCCGTCGAATGTCAAGGGACTTGAGATTTACCTCCTGCGCACCGGAAAAGAAGACAGCGCCATTGAAATCGCAGAGCGCGAGAACTCGGTAATTCAACTTGAAGAAAACTACCAACAGCGATACAAAGAATTAATCAGCGAGGAGAGTTTTATTCTGCTCACGATGGCACAAAGCGCATTTATGAGATACAGCGAAAATTGTGCCGAGATTTTAACCTCTTCTCTGGCAAACGAGCTGAACTCAAAACGCGGCAAAGTCCGACAAGCCGGCTTCTACGTGCTTGTAGGCGCCTCGATGCCCAGTGTGTACGTCGAAACAGGCTACCTCTCGAACAGAGACGAAGAACGCGTGCTGAGAAGCGCACGCGGGCAAAACAAAATCGCCCAGGGGCTCTTCAAAGGCATTAAGGAATACAAAGAAACCTATGAAAAGACTCTGAGGGAAGGGGATAAGTAGGCGTCTTGGGTTGCTGCCTGTCACGAAACACCAAAAAAAGGTACATCATGAAACTTAAATTCATTACCCTACTCATACTCGCTGCCCTGTCGCTCAACGCGCAAGGATTGTGCTGGGAGACCACTGAGTCCGGTATGGGGAGGGAACGATCGAGCCAGACCTTCTACCTTCCCAAAATGTTGAAAACCGTCAGCGCCGAATGCACGGTAATCTACCGATTGGATAAGTCCCTCATGTATATAGTTAATCCCATTGACGAAACGTATTCCGAGAACAACTTTGCCGAGCTTGAAGAGGCAGCAAAGAAGATGGGCGCATGGGTAGATGAGAAGATGGAAGAACAGCGCCAGCTTTTCGGCGCTACCGACTCTTCAGCAGAGGTTGAGTGGCAGGTCACTAACACTGGTCAGAAGAAAACAGTGAGTGGTTACCAGTGCACGAAATTTGTGGTGACAGAAGGTGCAACGGAAATGGGAACTGTTTGGGTGACGAGCGAGCTGGAGGAGTTCAGCGCCTTGCACAAAGACCTTGTGCAGATTTCCAGCCTAACCGCCAAGGCTCATCTGGCACAGCCAATTCTTGCAGCGAGGAAACAAATAGACGGCTTCCCAATGCTGATAGAAACTGCGCTGGGCAAGATACGAGTCAAGCACCATGTAACGAAACTCGAGAAACGCTTTATCGCCGAGAGTGAGTTTGAGGCACCGGAAGGGTACACGAAAGTGCCATCATCAATAAACTATCAACAGGCGCCAAAAGTCACAGGTCAGAAGTCAGTGACAATCCCTCCGAAAGACACCACACTACAACAACGGTGAAGCGAAAACAATATAAGAAGGAAACAATACAACTCAGCACCCAAACCTCACATCCCATACCGCAAATCTCGTTTCCGTCAAAAAATCTTTCTTTTTCCGCCCATCGTAAAACCCGCTCCCTCATTGACAAAAAATCTCTCATTTCATTATTCATCATTAGAATTGCGCTGAATTTTTAACTTTATAATTTTTCTCTTGACAAATTGAAAACAATGTATTATAGTAATTTACATTTAAAAATTCAACACTGATTTATCACACGGCATACGGAAAACGATTCCAAGAAGAGCTCTCTTGCAATCAGGTAGAATTACCGTATCTGTGAAAATCAGTCTTCAATCAGTGTGAATCTGCATATCTCCTAACACTGAGGCGTCCCCCTCAGAGTCCTTTGTAGGGGCCCACGACACGAAGCCGTGCAACCCTGAGCTCTGAGCTTGTCGAAGAGTCGAAGGGTGCGGGTCTTCGGGCTCCGGACGCTCTGGTCCGTCCCGCGGCGCATCTTGCCGACGGGCCGTGCCGGGTGAATCTATTTGTCGTCAACTTCTTCTTTGCCCCGGTGCGACGCCTTATTTGTTAGGATATCAGAAAACAGGAGACAGAAGACGGGATCAAAGAAACAGAAGAAACATATCTGAGAAAACAGTTGTAGTTTTTGCGGGAGGCCACCGAAATCGGGAAGGTGTGCGTGAGAAAGGCTCATGGCGCGCATTTGATATCAGCCTTGTTTCTTAAGGCTGATATCAGGCACGTGCAAAGGATAGCCATGAGCGCGGGTTTCGATTTCGGCGGGCTTTCTTGGTTACTTCTTTGCCCGAACAAAGAAGTAACAGAAAACCACATCAAGCCAAAATGCTCGGCGAGACCTGCCTACCGGCAGGGAGGCGCCTTCGCTTTGAACATATGACAATAATTAATCACAGAAAGGAAAACCCACATGCAGACACCAACCACACCCCCGGAACAACAAAACTCACAAACCCCGGCGCGACGCAAACGTAGACCCAAGCCGCTCTCCAGCACGCAGCAAGTAAACCTGGCGGATTACGTCACCACGGAAGACATCGAAGAAGCCGTCGAAGTCCTACGTCGGCAACTCAAACGCAAAAACGCCAAAACAGCACGATATCTGCTCGAAAAAGCGCTGTTCTAAGTGGTCTTTGGGAGGGTCCTATAGAGATGTCAAGTTGTTTCCCATCACCTAATTACTGTTCCATGAAAAACATCCACAAAAACGCTTGACTCTGTTCCCGAAGAAAGCGTATTTAGTATAGAGGAAATTCGTCAACCTCAAAGAAGGAAGAATCTATTCACATTTGTTACTGAGCGATTTTCATGCGTTGTGTGTTGATCGCCGCCGCGGTAGCCCTTGTGCTCGTCGCGTTCGGAAGTGAGCGCGCGCGGAGCCAAACGAAGGCTGACCTGGCGGATATTTCTATTTGCCTCGACCCCAGCCACGGCCTCGGGGCCGATGGCTCGTTCGCGAACAAAG
>JAKEEG010000026.1 GCA_022616555.1 Ignavibacteriota bacterium
CATCTACGTGTGGACGCACGACAGCATTGGGTTGGGCGAGGATGGTCCCACCCACCAACCGATTGAGCAGCTTGCGGCGCTTCGTGCAATTCCCAATATGACGCTCATTCGCCCTTCGGATGCTAACGAAGTCGCAGTCGCATGGCGCGTGGCTATCGAGCATAAAACAGGCCCTGTCGGGCTTGCATTGACAAGACAAAAATTGCCGGTGTTCGACCGCACCAAGTACGCGTCAGCGGAAGGCTTGGCGCAGGGCGCGTATGTGATGGCGGAATCCGGCGCGCCTCAAATAATACTGATTGGCACCGGCTCAGAAGTCCAGCATGTGGTTGCCGCATACGAGCAATTGGTGAAAGAAGGCGTCGGTGCGCGGGTGGTGTCAATGCCCTCGTGGGAGGTGTTTGAACGCCAGCCGAAGGAGTATCAAGATAAAGTCTTCCCCGCTTCGATCAAGAAGCGGCTCGCAGTCGAAGCAGGCTCACCAATGGGCTGGCACAAGTATGTAGGCGATGGCGGCGAGGTGTTCGGGATAACGACGTTCGGGCATTCCGCTCCCGTTGACGCCGTGATGAAGGGCTACGGCTTTACGGCGGAGAATGTGCTAAAGAAGGCTAAGGAGTTGTTGAAGAAATAGATTAAAAATCGAATAGTGAAAGAAGACATTATAATATTCGAAAACTCGGATGGATCTTCTATTCCTAAGAACTTCTGGAAGGTTTTCTCCTTTTTCGTTGGGGTCTCATTAATTATTATTCTCTTGGGCAGCATTAAAAGTTGGGACAAGGTCGATTTCATATTCAGTGCAATGGTCACTACAATAGGTCTAGTCTTTGCTTTTCTGATGGCAATAAAAGCAGTGTATAGGGATTTTACAAGGATTGAGTTTGGTACCGAGGGAATTCACCTTTCCTCTCCGTTGTATATAAAACGAAGAATAGGAAGATATAAATTCATACCTTACCAGTCGTGTAATGTTAGGGAATGGCATTACTGGAAACTAACAGTTTTCTACAGTTTGCAAATAAGAAATAATAGAAAACATGTTTGCAATATTCTTGAGGCAAGTTGGAAGGAGAGTTATACGGCTATTAAACGAGGGTTAACAAAGAGATTAGAGTCAACCCAATATTCATTCGAAAAATGGCATTAAGGCGAGGATATATCCTCGCCTTCCAGAACAGAGCCGTAACACAACCTTTACACTTTCGAAACAGCTGTACTGCAAAAAATTCCCTATCGTGTTGCAATGAAAACATTCCTCGTATTCTGTCTTCTCCTTTTCGTAAACTGCCAAGCGATCCAGACGCAAGCTGAACGCAAGCCCAAGCTCATCGTTCTTATTTCCGTAGACCAGATGCGCGCGGATTATTTGGACAAATTTGCACACCAGTTCACAGGCGGGTTCAGACGACTGCTTGACGAGGGCGTCATATACACCAACGCCGACCTCGGTTACGCTGCCAGCGAGACGGGTCCCGGGCATGCAACTCTTGCAACGGGAGCGTTCCCGCGCACACACGGGATCGTTGAGAATGATTGGGTGGATCCCGTCACAAAGAACGACATTTACTGCGTTGAAGATTCCACCGCCCTGCCGGTCGAAGGCGAAGGCGGCGGGTATTCTCCGCGCAATCTCGCGGTGACCGCATTCGGCGATTGGCTCAAAAGCGCGTCGCCCGCGTCGAAAGTTGTTTCCGTTTCCGCGAAAGACCGTTCTGCAATATTAATGGGTGGACAGCATCCTACGCTCGCCTTCTGGTATCACGACCGGAGCGGGCGGATGGTGACCTCGGATTATTACCTCAAGCAATTGCCCGCGTGGGCGAAACGGTTCAATGATTCTGGGTGGATTCAAAAAAATGTGCCTGAGGCGTGGACGAAGTCCCTGCCCGAGGAAGCATTTGCCGGAGATACGCCGGATTCGTACGACGCTGAAGCGCTGTGGGATTCGAGCACAACGTTTCCACACAAGTTTAGCCTGAAGAGAATCACACAGCAAATTAAGGCCAGCCCATACGTCGATAAGCTGGTTTCCGATTTTGCTTTGATCGCGCTCAAGGAAGAACAGCTCGGCTCGCGCGGCGTAACGGATTTTCTTGCCGTGAGCTACTCGTGCACTGATTATGTCGGGCACGATTACGGTCCCAACAGCCACGAGATACGCGAGCACATCATTCAGCTCGATAAGACAATCGGAGAGTTTTTAGCCGCGTTGGAGCGGCAGGTTGGAAAAGAAAATATGATCGTCGCGCTAAGCGCCGACCACGGCGTGCTGCCGTTACCGGAGTATCTGACTGAATTCAAACACCTGCCGGCGCGGCGTATTGATACGCGGCAGACTGTCGTTCCGCAGGCACGGGAGCTTGACCGGAAGATGCAGAGAGAGTTCAACATTTCGGAAAATTTAATCGACCCAAGCGGCTTTCTCAACTACCGCGCAGCCGCAGCACAAGGCGTTGATAGCATGCGGCTGGAACAGCGCTTCCGGGCGGGAGCGCTTTCAATTGACGGCGTGGAGGATGTGTATTTTCAACGGGAATTGAGAAACGCCAACACGCCGCACAGGCTTTACCTCGAAAAATACGTACGCGGCTACTACCCACCGCGCAGCAGGGACTTTTTTGTCCGGTTCTGCGAACTTTGTCTCGTGGGCACGCGGGTGCGCGGCACTACTCACGGAACGCCGTACCCGCACGATACACACGTGCCGGTTGTATTCTGGGGAATGAAGCTAGAACCGGAGCGAATCGACAGGGCGATTCTCGCTGTCGATATTGCGCCAACTCTCGCTCAAGCGGCTGGTATTGAGTATCCCAAAACAGTCGAAGGACAGACATTGGAAGAAGTGCTTAAACAGCAATAACAGGAAGGGTAGCCCATGATCGCACGAATGTGGCGCGGCAGAGTGCCTGCAGCAAAAGCCGACTCGTATAACGAGTATCTCAAGAAAACGGGTTTCGCAGATTACCAGGCGACGCCGGGCAACAAGGGCGTGCTCGCTCTGCGGCGCATCAAAGGTGACGAGGCGGAGTTTCTGCTTATTACGCTGTGGGATTCGTATGAGTCGATTAAGAAATTTGCCGGCGAGGACTACGAAAAAGCACGGTACTATGCCGAAGACAAGGATTTCCTGCTTGAGTTCGAGGAGCACGTAAGCCATTTCGAAGTGCTGGTGAAACCATAGAGCCTACTCATTTTGTTGCAGGCGAGTCTGTAGCCAGTCGATGGTCATGCGCGGCCGTTCCGAGAACATGTGCCGCAGCAAGTAGTACTCGGTGCACGGATGATTGTCCGTCACAGATGGAAAGTCGCTCAGTGCACGTTGCATCATCTCCCGGTCGGCAAGATATGATGTAAATACTTTTTTAGGCGGCACGCCTTCGTGGACTTCCTGGAAATCCTTCACCACCGCATTGCTAGTAAAGATTTCCTGCACACGCGATGAATCGATGACAATCGGCGACTGCGAGCCGAACATAAACACGCCCGGCGTATCCCAGAATGAGCCAAACACCGCAACGTGCTCGAACACATCGGTGAAGGATTTCATCGCCATGGCAACATCGTCCTCGCGGGAACCGAACCACATCCACTGGCACACCAGCCCGCCTTCCCGCAGGCGGGGAATAATCTGCCTGTAAAACTCCTGAGCGTAAAGCACGGTTGTGCCTGCCGCATTAAACGGCGGCGGCGGGTCTATGGTTACGAGATCGTATTGCTCGCCCGTCGTCAGCACATAATTTCTGCCGTCGTTGATGATGACGCGGCCGTTCGGGTCGCTCAAAACGCTTTCAGCGTCGTCATGAAAGAGGTCGAACACTTGAGGGACCGACGGCACCAGTTCAACCACGTCAACCTGCAATCCGTGCTTGAGCGCCGAGCGGAATGTGGAACCCATGCCAAAAGCGATCACCAGCATACGCTCCGGGTTCTTGTGCAGCGCTATGGGCAAGTGCGCCATAAAGCGTGTCTCTGCGACTTTCATGGTCGTTGCAACACCGTCGATCTTCAGCGTCGCGTTGATGTGTCCATTGCTTTTTGCGGCAAACACGGATGCAACTTCGTCCTCCAGTATGCGCCACTCGCCACGCCCATCGCTCACACTGCTAATGAGCCGGCGTGTAGCGCCGTCATGAAACTGTTCACGCCCGCTTTGGAACAATACAACACCGCCGATAAGCGCCGCCAGTACGAGCACCGGGTACGCTTTCCGGAAGAGTTGTGCTCCCGTCGAGACTTCTAAAACCGATACTGCAAGCGCGATGAGGATATTTGCAAGCGCAAGGAGGATAATACTATGTGCGGTGCCCAGCATTGGAAGCAGAATAAAACTTGCAATGAACGCTCCGGCAATCGACCCGGCGCTGTTCGAGGCGTACACCACGCCGACGTTTTTTCCCGCGCGGTCGTCACCGTTCACCAAAACTACAACCAGCGGAAATGAAACACCCATCAATACGGTTGCTGGAAGGATCACGCCAAGGAGTACGAGCGGTCTCGCAATATCTACCGACGTACTGACGAGAAAGACAGAAACGACAGCGCACATTCCGATTGCAAGCTGGCTGAATGAAAACAGCCTCCAGCGTGAACGCACACCCGTAAGGAATCGATGGTACAGCAGGCTCCCGAGGGCGATGCCCAATAAGTACACAGCGAGAATGGAAGCGAACGCGTAAATGACTGTATCCACCCTCGGTGTTAACAGGCGTGTCCATAATACCTGGTATCCGATAGCCGTTAAGCCGGAAAGAGCGTACATCGCGAGGAGTATCGCCTCTTTGCGGCGGATCGCCGGAGCCTGCCCGGAAGATGGCGCAATTGTAGGCTGAACATCGTCGCCCGCGAGAAGCCACGCAACTCCTCCCACAAGCACGTTCACCCCGATAGCCGTGTAGAGCGTGCCATGAATTCCAACAAGCTCAATCAACACCAACCCCGCGGCGAGTACGCCCAGTATTCCTCCGAACGTATTAATGGCATAGAGCAAGCTAATATTTTTAGCGGCATCGCGATACCGCAATTCGATAAAACTCACCAGAGCGGGGAGCGTCGCTCCCATAAGAATTGTGGGGATGAGTAATGCCAACGAAGCAACGGCAAATTTGATTAAGAGAATCGCCGGCACTGAACCAGGCTCTCCCGCGAGCGAAATATAAAGCTGCGAAATATTTTCGATAATGAATTTTGAACCCAACGCGCTGAGCCCAACACCCAATTCAAGCAGTCCGTACAACCTGAGTAACCGCCGGGAAGACAACAGGTCTGTCCACCTGCCGAACATAAAACTGCCGAGCGCCAACCCCGCCAGGAACGCTGCGACCACGGCAACAATCGAATGCGTGGTGTTACCGAACACCAGCACCAACATGCGTGTCCAAACTATCTCATACATCAGGCCGGCGGTACCGGAGAAGAAAAAAAGTAATGCGATAAAAACGGTAGAAGTCTTTTTGTTCATAAGCATTGTGCGGAAGAAAAGTGTTTAAAATAGTAGCCAGCTTTTGTAGGAAAAGCAAGAAACTTAAGTGATGGAGAGCACCTGCTCTCTTTAATGACCGCCCCGCAAAAATGCACAATGCGTTATCAAAACGTCAAATGTTGCAAGCTGTAGCAGAAAGCTCTTTCCTTTCTTCGGGACATTCTCTACATTGAGCTGAGCGTGTTTCTCTATTCGCCTCGAAAACGACAAGTATCCTCACGACACTCCATTCCATATGAATCTACTGATCATCGGCGCGACGGGCGGGACAGGCCGCCAGTTGGTTACTCAAGCACTCGAACAGGGGCATACTGTCACTGCTTTTGCGCGAAATCCAGCAAAAGTAAACATCCGGCACGAGCGGCTCACTGTTGCTCAGGGTAATGTGTTAGATTACGCTTCGCTCGAAAAGGCTGTGCAGGGAAAGGATGCCATCTTGTGTGCATTGGGGCACAAACGATTCGTCATCCCATCCTCCATTCTCTCGGAAGGCACAAAAAATATTCTCACTGCTATGAACGCGCACGGGCTGAAGAGATTGATTTGCGAAACGTCGTTAAGCGTCGGTGATAGTTTTGGAAAGTTAGGGCTGTATTACACGCTGTTTGTGATTCCGTTTATTGCGCTATTTTATTTCATGGATAAGGGAAAACAGGAAAGATTGATTCGTGAGAGCGATACCGAATGGACGATTGTCCGCCCCGGACAGCTCACAAACGGCAAAAAGCGCGGCGTGTACCGTCATGGTCCGGATGTTGGCAACTATATTCTCACTGTGCACATTTCCCGCGCTGATACAGCAGATTTTATGCTGAAGCAGGTACCCGATAAGACCTACCTTCGAAAAACGGTGGCCGTGGCATACTGAAAACTACAAAAGCCAGATTCATCATCTGGCTTTTGTGTTATACACCTCATGTTAGTTGCGTTCAGCTCCCTATCCAATAGCTCAACTTGACCAGGAAGACGTTATCCGCCGGCTCGGCAAAAAGCTCGTCTGTGTCGCGGCTGAAGTTAAACTCCCGTACCAATCCCGTATGATTTCGCAAATGCTGCCAAACAACGTAGAGCGTGGAGCCCGGGAGATATTCCCACCTCAGCACCATATTTGCCTGAATCGAGCGGAAGTTAAAATCATCCTGCCCAAAGTTATTACCAAACTGGAACGGCGCCGCAGGCCCACCAGCACCGTCTGGATCAACCGTGTATTGGCGTGTTGTTGGGTTGTAGGTAATCGAGCCTTTATCTCTGCCGTAGACGGCGAAATCGTATGTCCTCGGCTGGAGAAATTCCTTGTACTCCGAAAAGTCTCGCGCTTGAATAAGAGGCCGCACGGACAACTGGAGCGAGAGGTCCGGCGTGAACGCCCAATCCACGCTTGTGCTGATGGAGAAATTCGTGAGCGAAACATTGGCGAACACGTACCGCCTGCCGTAGGTCGCAGTTGCCAGCGCGTCGGTCACGCCGGTGATGTACTGGTCGGTATCGCGCTCGAACCCAAGCTGCGGGGACACGCGAATCTGTACCGCCGGCGTCGGTCGCAAATAAACGTTAAGGTTCAAGTACTTATCATACTCGCCCGAATCGTCTTGTCGGTACGATGCTGAAAAGCTCGCGTAGATTTTTTCACGATCGTCGCTCTGCGTCCAGAAACCGGTACCGTACTGCCGCACAACCGTCATAAACGGTCCACCGCGCGTCAATTTGTCGTTGAGATTATCCGGATAGAGGTACGCCCATGTTTCAAACTGCCAGAAGTTTAGAAAGGTAGAATAAAATCCGCCTTCATACCCGCCAAATACTCGGTCTCCACTGAATGTCCACGCGTGCGTACTATAGGCGTACGCGCCATAGCTCCGGAATATATTCCCCGGCTCCCGATCGTTATACCGGTAGAACGTTGCAAACGAACGGCGGTCGGAATTACTCGCGAAGCCCATGTCGTTCATTTCGAGTCCCGGAGACATTTCCTGGTAAGTCAATGAACCGACCCAGTTCCCACCACCAACCTTCATGATACCGATTTCGGCATTATAGCCCGAGAGCGAAGTTCTATTGGTGTCGACATCAGAGGTAGCATTATCCGGCCGCTGGAAATAATGCGTGGACGACCGCTGGATGCGCTCGATTGCTGCCCTATCTCCAGTCACATGCGTCCCCGCTACCATGCCGGTAACCAGCCAGTTGCGCTCGCTCCACTTATGCTCGAAGTCCAATCCGCCGCTGAGCGCGGACTTCGTCATGATAGGATTGAACGCCTGATCGTTGAGGTCACGGTTCACAGACGTGAGCAAACCACCGACAGTGGTTTCTCCGCCGAAGTCTTTCTTCACCCTGCCGACAAAATAATTGGTGAACGGCTCGACAAACGCGGATTGCTCCACGCCAGAGCCGTCGATGTAACGTGCGGACTCACGCCTCGTTGCGGCGTCAAGCACGCCGACCGACCACCCGTCGGCAGTCTTGCCGCTTAGCTTCGCCGCGCCGAGGATGGTTGTTTGTTCCGGCATATCGACATACGCAGCGCCGATGCCGCGCTGCGGCTGTCTGCCGATGCGGCGGGAGTAAAAATAATCGCCGCCGCCGTAGCTGTTAAAGTTGCGCGAGCGCCCGAAGCTGCCGAAGATTTCCGAGCCTTCGAGGAAAAACGGCCTGCGCTCGTCGTAAAACGTTTCGAATGCAGAGAGGTTAATAACAGCGGGGTCGGCCTCGACCTGCCCAAAGTCGGGGTTGATGGTGCCGGTGAGCGTGAACTCCGTGCTTATGCCGTACTTAAAATCAGCGCCAACGTTCCCGAACAGATCGTTCTCCTTGTAATACGGACTGCCGGGCGAGCGATTCGGCGAACGCGTAAGCCTCGAGACAACGTACGGCAGTACTTCAAATCGCGCCGGGGAGCTTAATCCTGTAATTCCTGTCAGTGTTCCGTAATTACCGACATAGCTTCCGAAATCGGCTGGCTCCGGACTCCAATGCGAAAGCTCATCGTTACGCGCCATTGTGCGTTGAAAGTTCACTCCCCACGTCAACTCCTCTGAAGCGTCGTTGAAACGGAGTTGAGAGAGCGGTATGCGGAACTCCGCTGTCCATCCCTGTGCATCTCGCTGTCCGGCTGCTTCCCAGACGGCATCCCAGGTATAGTCTTCGCGTGTATCGTTATAGATGAGCAGATCCTTTTTTACACCGGCTGGGTTGACGCCGAAGGAAAATGCCGTCCGCTTGTCATAATAGCTATCGAACTCCACAAAGAACCAGTCGCTCAGCACGCTGCCATCCCGACGGAACAGCTCACCTACCACCGAATCGGGTGAAGAGTCGTACATCCGCGCGGCGACATAGATTGCGTCATCATCGTACACCACCCACGCTTTCGTCTGTTGCGTAGCGGGAGAGCCTTCGTGCGGCTTCATTTGAATAAAGCCGTCAGCTTTCTGAGCGGTCTGCCACACTGCTTCGGCGATGTTCCCGTCGATAACGATTGTGCTACCGTTTAACTTTTCAGCTCGAATGACCTTCGTCGCACGCAGCGCAGACGCACCGTTATCTGACGATTGCGCGAGAAGAATAGACGGTAGAATGAGACAAAAACAAAAAACAAGCCACCGACTCATGAGGCCTCCTTCAAGATTTCAGAGTGAGGGGATTGACCATTGTATGATGCGTAGAAATAACAAAACGCTACGCACAATTATTATAAAGTGGCGGGACATTGTTAAGACTGCCCGAAAAGTAAAAAGGTTGCAGTTGGGAGCACTTTTTTCTTACTTTTGATGGTTTTCTCGATATTCAGTGTCCCAAAAATCGTTCATGCATCGCTTTATACGCATTCTCCGGGTGAAATCATGCCAGACCTACCACCACGCGCGTGTGGGAAGATTCCAAGCCCATTTGGGGAATTTCCACAGGTATTATAGAAGGTGGTTCAACCCCCGATTTCGGTCTTATCGCTCCCACAGCGTAATTTTTATGGAAAAACATACAAAAACAGACAAGACTATACTCATAACCGGCGCTACAGACGGAATCGGGAAAGAAGCAGCCGTTGAACTCGCGAGGTCGGGAGCGACGATTATCGTCCACGGAAGAAATACCACGCGCAAGAAGCTGTGCGCGATATCGTGAAGGCTTCAGGGAATCAAGCTGTAGAACCAGTGGTTGCGGACTTTACCTCTTTAAAAGAAGTGCGGAATATGGCGGACAATGTGCTGAAACGATATAAGAAACTCGACGTGCTGGTCAACAACGCCGGCGTGTATATGAGACATCGTGAGCTGACAGAGGACGGCTTCGAGACGACGTTTCAGGTCAACCATCTCGCGCATTTCCTGCTCACGCACTTATTGCTGGACCTCTTGAAGCGCAGTGCGCCCTCGCGTATTATCAACGTCAGCTCGATGGCGCATTCTAACTCCAAACCGGATTTCGATAACCTGCAGGCAGAGAAGAAATTTAGCGCGTACGGCGCTTATTCCTTATCGAAACTCGCCAACATTCTCTTTACATATGAGTTAGCAAACCGGCTGCAAGGAACGGGTGTAACTGTTAACTGTCTTCATCCAGGAGTAATTGCAACGAAATTGCTGCGCGCTGGGTTCGGCAGCTTTGGCGGCTCGAGCGTGCAGAATGGCGCACAGACAATTGTCTATCTCGCACGCTCGCCCGAAGGCGGGAAGGTGACAGGAAAGTATTTTGTGTGGAGCAAAGCGGTGGAGTCCTCACCCGTAACGCACGACCGAAAACTGCAGAAAGAACTTTGGGACATAAGTGGAAAATTGGCCGGGATGCATTAAAGCTTTAACACTGTGTGCGGAGTTAACTCGCCGTTATTGCTTAGCGTCAACAACTTGGTGAAGAATGTGCAGCACATGATTGGGTGTATACGGTTTTTGGATAAAAGCGCTCACCCCCGATTTCATAAGCTCTGATTTATTTTCCGGGTCAATATAGCCACTTGCTAATATGACTTTCGCGTCGGGGTTCAGGCTATGGATTTGCTTGAACGTATCTTCACCACTCAAGAGCGGTAATCCCATATCGGTTATGACCGCTAAAATCGAATTCCCGTGCTCTCGATAGAGTTCCACTGCTTCCTGACCATCCCCTGCAGTAATAACGGAGTACCCCTGTGATTTCAACAGCGCATGGAGCAAATCGCGAAGCGTTACCTCGTCTTCGACAATCAGGATCGTGCCTGTTCTCCTGTGAAGTATTTCTGGTATCGGCTCGGACGATTCGTATTCGATGGCAGCAGGCTCTTCAGCGGGAAAGAAAAACCGGAACGTGGTTCCAACCCCGGGTGTACTGATAACGTCAATAAAGCCATCATGGCTTTCAACGATTCCATGCACGAGGGATAGGCCTAATCCTGTGCCTTTGCCGACTCCCTTTGTCGTAAAGAACGGTTCAAAAATTCGCTTGGCGGTTGCCTCATCCATTCCTACGCCCGTATCGCTGATTTCTGTTCTAACGTACTCGCGGTGGCTTGCATCAGGATGCACTGCACTCACCTCGGCGAAGGGAACCGCCCGTGTTGTAATGGAAAGTGTACCACCTTTTGGCATGGCGTCGCGCGCATTGACACACAGGTTAAGCAACACTTGATGAACCTGTGTCGCGTCGGCAAGAATAGAGGGGAGATCAGGCTGAAGGTCGGAGACGACGTTAATCGTTTTGGGGAACGTTTCCTTGATGAGCTTTACGATTTCACCAACCATTTCATTGATAGTGATGGATTCTTTAATGGATTCCGATTTACGCGCAAACATTAACAGTTGTTTGACGAGCGCCGCCCCGCGTTGACTGGCTCTATCGATCGCGTCAAAGCTTTTCTTCGCATTTTCATGCTTTGGATAAATGCGTTCGAGTAGCGTTAAATGTCCGATAATGATGCCGAGAATATTATTAAAATCATGGGCAATTCCGCTTGCGAGCGTACCGAGGCTTTCGAGGCGTTGACGTTGCTGCAGTTGTTCTTCCAATTCCCGCCGCTTTGTATCGTCAATGAGATAACCTTTCAAGTGTACCAGCCGATTGTTCTGGTCGAACTGCCCGCTGATATTCCCAATGATCGAGAGAGGGGTTCCATCTGTCTTGACCATTCGGATTTCGTAATACTCGAGCTTGCGCTCACGCAGCAGATTGGAAAAGAACCGTTGGCGTTCCTGAGAAGAGCGGAAGAACGTTTCCATATTCGCTTTGAGCGCCTGTTCTATCGAGGAAAAACCGAACATGCGGGCGAATGCAGGGTTACAGGTAACGATTTGCCCTTCGGGTGTGCAAATAAAATCGCCGGTCAAATCCTCCATGAAAAACTCTTCATACTGCTCCTTGGCAAGCTCGATTTCGCGTTCTTTCTGCCGCAGCTCGGTAATATCTTCTGCAACACCAGCAACGCGATAGACATTCCCAGTATTATCGCGAATTGGGAATGCCTTGTCATGGATCCATCGCACCTCGCCGTCGGGCCGAACAATCCGGTAGATTTCGTCGTATGTTCCTCTGGTTTGCTTGGAGACAGCATCTTGCACTACTCGCTCGCGGTCATCGGGATGGATAGCTTCAGCCCAGGAAAGTGGATTGGCATACAATTCTTCGCGAGTCCTGCCCCAAATTTCTTCGTACCCTTTACTCACATATAACATTGAAAGCTTGGATGTATCGGTCATCCAAAAAACTTCCCTGATGGAATCTGTCAACTGACGGAATCGTTCTTCGCTCAGACGGAGTGCCTCACTCGCTTTTCGACGTTCCGTCACATCTTGCATGATGCCGAACATTCTTTGAGGTTTTCCTGTTTCATCCCAAATCACATCCCCCCTACTGTGTACAGCGAATACCTCGCCGTTGGGTCGAACAATACGGTACTCCACATCGTAACGCTGTTCCCCGCGTAAAGCCTCTGCGGATGCTCGCATCACATGTTCTCGATCGTCCGGATGAATCATTTTTTCCCATTGCCGTTGCCACTGACTCAAGTCGAAGGTTCGTTCACCGGCGGGCAATCCCAGGATATGGCAGCTTTGTCCGGAAATGGTGACACGATTGGCTGCAAAATCACGGTCCCAATAACCGAGGTTTGCTATTTGTTCCGCTACTTCCAACTTTCGCTCGTTTTCCCGCAGCTCCATCTCAGCCAGTTTGCGTTCTGTGATATCCATCTCCGTGCCCACGTATTCAACTAAGTCGCCAGACTCGTTGAGAATGGGATGACCGATCGAATGGATATATTTTATGCTGCCATCCGGAAGAACAGCCCTGTATTCCAACAGGCAGTCCGTTTTCTCGCGGATTGCCGCCTCGATCTTGGCAATGCACTCGGCTCGGTCATCCGGGTGAATGAGCTGTTGAGCAGTTTCCCATGAGGGAATACCATTCGCAGAATCCAGCCCGAAGATGCGAAAATGCTCCTTTGACCAGTGAATGAGTTTTTGAGTTGCGACATCCCACGCCCAGCTGCCTGTATGGGCAATCTTCTGAGCTTCCGCGAGGTAGTACTCGCTCTTCCGTAAAGCTTCTTCCGAACGCTTGCGTTCGGTGACATCCACCAACACAGCGATGTTACCGATGATGTTGCCAACGGCGTCCTTCAACGGCGAGGCATAAATGCTGTAGTCGATTGGGCTGCCATCTTTTCGTTGCCGCCGCACCTCCACGCCTGCGAGTGTTTTGCCTTGCCGAACCATCTCACGAAATCGTCGAAACTCTTCTTGTTTCTCCGGCTGTACAGTCGGCAGTAGACGCCCCATCACCTCTTCGGCTTTCCAGCCGAGCATTTTTTCTGCTGCAGGATTCCACACTAACTGTACATTTCCATCAAGGTCTAATCCGAGAATTGCGGTGGGAACGGAGTTGATGATCGTCTGCAATAAATCATTCGACTGGTGTAATTCAGCCGCTATCTGTTTTTGTTCGGTAATGTCACGCGATATACCTAAGATGCGTCTGACTGCACCTTTCTGGTCGCGAAGCGGTATGAGTATGGAATGAAATGTACGACGGCCAGAAGGGAGGTTAAGCGTAGCTTCTTCTTCAACCGGTACACCGGTTTTCACACAGTGCCGGTATTTTGCGTTAACAATGCGAGCAGTTTCCTCCGAAACAGTTTCTTCTTGTGTTTTCCCGATAAGCTGATCGCGAGGGATCCCGGATACGCGCTCCAGAGCGGGGTTGATTTCCAGATTGCGAAATCGTCCATCGTCTAATACTTCAAGTAAGTACATGCTATCCGGAGAGTGCTCAAAAATTTCGCCGTAATGTTGTTGGTTTTCTTGAAGTCGCTTAGGTGTACCGGAAGGATTAAAACCGGGCTGCCCCGAAGTAGCGCTGTCGGTTGGTAGGGCAACACCCCGAGGGCCTGTGGAGGTTTTGCCAGATTCTTGCCGTGGATGCCTCGATGGCTTTTTCATAGCCACCTCCCTGTTGAGACAATTCCACAGTGGCAACTTCAGTTATACTGCAGGAACCCAGCCGGGCACATCGCTCATAGACTCGTGTACTCGGCACATACGCTGCACAATGCTCTCACACTTTCCCCGCTTCACTCATGCAAAGTGTATGTCGGTTGTCATTGTGGCGTACGAATATCAATTGTTTCTTATCAAAAGTCAATACCGATTTAGTGGTAGGGAATTTATAGAGCATAGTGTCGCAAAATTTTTTCAGTGATATTGAAAAAGCTGAGATTATTCCTTCAGCCGTTGAAGTTAAAACCTCAAGCAAAAAAAACGCTTAATACAAAAACATCGGCTTGCCTAACAAGTGAGCGACTTTGGGACGATAGTTTTCGATATCGTAGAGCTCGTTCACATCGAGGCGCTTTAATCCCTGGGTAATCGTCTCAATGGGCACGGTCGTATACTTCCCTTCGCGCAGTGCGACCATTTTGCCGTACTCTTTCTTCAACACCAAATCCGTTGCCAGGCTGGCGAAGCTGATCGCCACCATGCGGTCGAGCGCGTCCGGCTCGCCGCTGCGCATGAGGTACGCCACGCGCTGGTACACCGTGTGCACGCCGAGAATTTTCCGTAATGCCTGTTCCGCTGTCTCGCCGATACCACCCAATTTTTTGTGGCCGTAGGCGTCCTCTTCCCCGTATTCCACCACCTGCCCGCCGATGAGGTGTGCACCTTCGGAAATCGTCATAATCGCGTAGTTGCTCGGATTGTGCGAGCGGTCTTCGTCGAGGAACTTCGCAAGCTTCTCGACATCGAACGGCACCTCGGAGATAATTGCCCGGTCCACGCCAGCGAGGTACGCGGAAATGAGCGAGGTCTCACCGGAGTTCCGCCCGAACAATTCGACGACCGCGATGCGCTCATGCGAGCCTGCCACCGTCCGCAGCGCAGTGATGAAATTTACGCTGCGCGTGACCGCTGTCGAAAAGCCGATGCAATAGTCCGTGCCGTAGACATCGTTGTCCATCGTCTTGGGAATGGCGATCACCGGAAAGCCTTCCTTGTGCATACGCACCGCATAGCTTTGCGTATCGTCTCCGCCGATTGTAATGAGCACATCCAGCTTGAGTTGTTCAATGACTTTGAGAATGTGCGGAGTAAAATCCACTCTGTCGTCCTTGCCGAGCTTTTCATGCTCTGCCGTGCGCAAGAATGCCGGGATGTCCGCCTTTTTGACCTTGCCCGGATTTGTGCGCGAAGTGTGGAGGAACGTTCCGCCCGACCTGTCGATCGTGCGTGTGTTCAGCTTATCCAAACGGATGTACTGTTCGCCTTCGTTCGTTTTGCTATTGAGGTCATAGTTCAGGAATCCGCCCCATCCTTTACGAAGGCCAATGACTTCTGCGCCGCTATCCGCAGCGCGATAGACAACAGCCTTAATGCAGGGATTCAAACCCGGCACATCGCCGCCACCGGTCAGTATTCCGATTTTCATGTTCATATCCTTTGTCGATGCTTTCTTGTTAGGGGAAGCTACCTGGTTAATACAAAAATCTGTGTTGCGTAGTACGAGCCGTCCGCGCTTTTGGCAATTCCGACGCCGGTAAACTCGAAATCCCCCACAATGTTTTCGAGATGTCCCTTGCTGGCGATCCATCCTTCGACGAATTTCTGCACGGGATCATCGTACCCCCAATTCACCCCGACGTTTTCAGAGCTATTGCGAACTTGCATCTTTGCCGCAATTTCTTTCACTCGGTTCTCAAAGCCCGCATGAGAGAAGCGCACTCTATTCGACGCCATCCGCTCGCTGTGCCTGAGGGCGCGCTCGCCTATGATATCGCTCCACTCCAACGGCTTAAGCCTCTGCGAAACACGGTACTCATTGACAAGAGTAAATGTGCGCCGTTCCATTTCACGGATAAATTCCGTACGAGGGGCGATATGCTGAATCGGCGCGGAACAACCCATTACAAAAACGACAATCGATGCAAGAACCCATCTCAAAAATACCCGTTCCACGTCATTCCCGAATGCTTTTGTCGGGAATCCAGTCGGTGGATGCCCGCTTACAAACCTGCCTGCCGGCAGGCAGGTCTGCGGGCATGACAGGCTTATAGTTTTTAAGAGCGTTGCTAATATGACCCTCATCGAATCCCTCAAACCTCAACAGTATTTCATCACTCCCAATAAAATTTCCCGCGCTTCTTCGGATTGTTGCCGATCTCATCCCCAGTCGCCGCGTCATACAGCCTGCCGTTCTTCATCACGTACCGAATGGATTCGCTGTTGCGGATGTTTTCCAGCGGGTTCCGTTCCATCACGATCAAATCGGCAAGCTTGCCGGGCTCGAGCGAGCCAAGGTCTTGACCCAAGCCGATGTATTCCGCCCCGTTGAGTGTCGCGCAGCGGATGGCTTCGAGGTTCGTCATTCCGCCCTGTTGGAGCATCCATAATTCCCAATGCGCTCCCATTCCTTGCAATTGCCCGTGCGCGCCAAGTTGGACTTTCCCGCCGGCGTCGAGCACTTTCTTCAAGGCCTTCGAGGTTTCAACATAGGAATAGTCATCTTCGCTTGCCATGGGACGGCGGCGTGAGCGGGAGTCGATAATCTCCCGCGGGGTATAGCGCAGCAACCGCTCGTTTTTCCAGACGTTAGTCACTTGGTACCAATAGTTCTCTCCCATTAACCCGCCATAGTTCACAATGAGGGTCGGCGTTAATCCTGTTTTCGATTTCGAAATAAGCTGAACAACATCATTATAGAGAGGCGCGATGGGTATGTTGTGCTCGATGCCCGTGTGCCCGTCCAGCACCATGGAGAGATTCCAAAAGAAGGTTGAGCCGCCTTCCGGCACCACCATCATCTTCAACTCTCGCGCAGCTTCGATAATTTGCTGGCGCTGGTCACGTCGCGGCTGGTTGTAGCTCTTGACACTGAATGCCCCGACGGCTTTCAGCCGACGGAGGTGGGACATGGCGTCGTCGAAATTATTCACAACGGCTTTGAACGAACCTTCCGCGCCGTACAAAATTGTACCCGTGGAATACATTCTCGGTCCCGTCATCATCCCCGCTTTGATCATCTCGGAGTTAGAAAAGACGTAATCTGTAGAAGCTGACGGGTCGTGCATGGTCGTGACGCCGAACATCAAGTTCGCATAGTAAATCCAATTGGTTTGTGGCGACCAATCTCCGAAATTGCCATGAGCGTGCACGTCGATCATTCCGGGCATGATGTATGCCCCGCTCACATCCACGCGTTTCGCACCGGATGGTACCGTTACAGTCGACGACGGACCGATCGCCGTAATGCGGTTACGGTCGATAACGATTGTGGCGTTCTGAATCACCTCGTCGCCCTTCATACTAATGACCGTTGCGCCAACGAGCGCCGTCACTCCGGTGGGAACATCGGTTTGCGCTTGAAAGCCGATGTGCATTCCCACCGTATCCGGTTTTTCCTGCACGGAGTCTTTCGCTCCCGGCATAAACGTAAAGGTATCGGTAAGGTCGCGGGAGAAGAGTTCTGGACCCAGCGACCAGTACAATTTTTTGCTGTTCCCGCTCCAGCTCAAATTATTCGCCGCGTCGCGGGTAAGTTTTTTCATCGGGTAGTCCGAAGAATTGGGGCCTATACTTACCGCTTGTCCTGTTATGGGGAACGGAGCTAGGTATGCCTGGTAGCGCTCCACCAGCCCAACCCATTTCTCATCAGGTGAAAGTTCTATCTCCTGCGCGTTCTCGGAGGTGAGATGCACGCGTCGATGTTCGCCCATAAGTCCAACGCTCACGAGCGCGTTCTTATCGCCTTCGCGCGAGAAGAGGAATATTCTATCACCGGACTTCGCAAACCGCGGACGTGAACCCTCATCAGTAATCAGATCGACCTTCCCTCCGTCAACGGACATCCAGTACACCCCCGTTTCCTTGCTATAGAGGTTGCCGCGCAGGTTATTGCCGCCGATCTTCCGAAACACTATTCGCTTTCCGTCTGCAGAAAACGAAGGCTCTGCGAATGTTCCTTTTGTTGTCGTCAATTTTGTTTGGCTGCCGCCATCTGCTCGGACTTTTTGAATGGCGCCCATCTCAGCATCGTTCCATGTGGCGTACACAATCCATTTGCCATCGGGAGAGAACGAAGGGAACATCTCGCTGTTTTTTTCGTCGCGCGTCACGCGCTTTGGCGTGCCGCTCGGAATGGTGCGAACCCACAGTTTTCCAAGAGCGGCATAGACGACGGATTTTTCATCTGGTGCAATCGTCACCCACCGAAGCGCCTTTACGTCGAATTTATCCGGCGAAACATCCTGCGGAAATCGCACTGCGTCGGTTATCGAGTGCTTTACCTTCACCGTAAATGGTATGTTCACCGCCTGCTTCGAGTTGACATCGAGCTTCCAGATCTTGCCTTGTGCCCAGATGACGATGTGCTTGTTGTCGGGTGTCCACGAGAAGCCGGGATACACGCCGAAGATTGCCCAGACTTCCTGCTGGTCGTGGCTCAGGTTATCATAGATAGGCGTTTCGCGTCCGCTCTCGATGTCGTAGAGATAAAGCACGGATTTCAATCCCACGCGCCGCACGAAGGCTATTGTTTTTCCATCTGGCGACGGCTGCGGCCTTGCCGAGCCCCCTGCAGCGCGAATGTACTGCTCTGTTTTGCCTGTCTCGCGGTCGAGCCGCTGCACAACGTAGATAACGCCGTACGGGTCTTTGTTATATTGAAAGCCTCCGCCCGAGGTTACGTCTTCGCTATAGTACACGTATCTGCCGTCGGGAGAAATTGCCGGCTCGCCCGCGTCTTGCTCCCAGTTGCGGCGCTTTGTCAGCTGGAGGCCGTTCCCGCCGCCGATGTGGAAGAGCCACATCTCGCCTGCGCCAAGTGAGCGCGTGTTGCGGTAGTGCTTTCTGCCGACAACATAATTTCCATCCGGCATCCACACAGCGTTGTTCACCTGCCGCTCTTTTTCCTTGGTGATCTGTTTCGGGTTAGAACCGTCCGCGTCCATAACCCAGATATTGTCGATACCATCCCTATCGCTAGTGAAGGAAATCTTTTTTCCATCTGGGCTAAACCGCGGCTGGACGTCGTACGACGAGCCGCTCGTCAACGCCTTCGCTTCCCCGCCGCTCACCGGCATCGAATAGATATCCCCCAGTAAATCGAAGACTATCCACTTTCCATCGGGACTGACGTCAACCGCCATCCAGGTGCCTTCCGATGTTTCCAATTCGATATCCACCGCCGGACCGTGCTGAGCGGAAATATCCCATTTTTTATCGTCTTTCGACTGTGCGATCAGGCTAAGAACCGGCAGCAGGAGGATAAGGAAGTAACGAACGATTTTCATAATGCGCCCTTTCATTAGGTCTTCAGATGAATCGCTGTGGCGAGATAACTTAAAAAGAGGTGCGTCGGAAATCAAGGTGAAAATAACCGCACGCGCGTTAAGAAATTCCAACTTTCAGTAACGGCGTGATTCCAAACACTATAGTTTTTGACTTTTTGCGCCCTAGTCAATACATTATCAACTGTCTATGGACACATACACAATCATGATTGTCGCCCTGGGCGCCGGCATCGTCTATATGGGGCTGATGCTGTTCAAACGCGTCCGCGCGTTCCGCTCCATGCCGGATGAAGATACCACGTCTCAACGCTCGGACGTTCAACGGCTGCTGCAAAAACATCTCGAAGAACAACAAAAAAAATCCGAAGAACAGGACAGCCAAAAAACGAGCGACAAAGCATGAGAAGAACATGCAGATTCATTTCAATTTCCATCGTCCTGCTGTACTGCACTGCCATTGCCCGGCAACACCCCTCAACAGATATTTGGCTCGTCCCCCTCTCAACGACCGAAGACTCACTTCAAGCTGGAACGCCGATAAACATCACCAGCCGCGCCGAGTACGACAACCAGCCGTCGTTCCTGACGGATGGCACTGGGTTGCTCTATACATCGATTCAGACTAACCCGCCAGGACCGCATGAGCCGGCACAAACCGATATCCTTCGCTACGACATTGCAACAAAACTCACCACGCGCATCACGATAACGCCCGAAAGCGAGTACTCTCCAACACTAATGCCGGGAGGGAGAGCATTTTCCGTTGTCCGTGTTGAGCAGGATTCGACTCAACGCCTCTGGCAATTCGGGTTAGACGGTCAGCGGCCTTCCGTGATCCTGCCAAACATTAAAGCAGTCGGCTACCATGCGTGGATAGACGCCAACATGGTTGCGCTGTTCGTGATCGGCAATCCACTTACGCTACAAGTGGCAAACGTCGGCACAGGTATATCCGATACCGTTGCAGTCAACATCGGACGTTCCATCCATAAGGTACCGGACAGAGATTCCATCAGCTACGTTCATAAGGTATCCGAGAACGAATGGTGGATTAAGGAAATCGGTATTCACACACGAAATGAATCGAACATCATCCAAACACTGGAACGAACCGAGGATTATGCGTGGACGCCGAACGACTTTGTCGTAATGGCTCAGGATTCTAAATTGTTGATGTACAAAACCGGGCGTGCAGCCAAGTGGATGGAGTTCGCGGATTTTTCCAGTTACAACATTAAAGGCATCACGCGCATTGCCATAAGCCCGAAAGGCGACTGGCTCGCATTTGTGGCTACTGAGTAGAGCAGGCGTACACAAAAAAACCCGACCGATGGTCGGGTTTTTTGTGTGTGTAAATTGAAATAAACAACTACATGCCGCTCCACGGGGGCGCCACGCCAGTCGAGCGTGCATAGGCGATAGACTGCCCAAGCGTCTCGTGCTGGTGGTTGGAAGCAAACACAATCATTTCGAGCATCGACATCTTGTTACCGAAGAAATCCACTTCCTTGCCGAGGTCGCCATCCGGAACGCTCTTCACGTAGTCATTCACCGCCATGAACGATTTCTTCACCGCATCGACGATTGCTTTTTTGTCGGTCGTCGATTTTTCGAGTTGCATGGGGTTAACGCCCTCAGGCACTTTGCCGCCCATCTTCATCAACGTGATGTAATTCCCCACCGCAACATGCAGAAAGGATTCCGCAACGGAGCGGATGCCCTCGGCGGGCCGCCAGTTGTATTTATCCTGCGGTATGGCATCGGCAAGGTCGACAAACTTTTTCTCGATGGCCATCGATTGTTTGAGAAATGCCCCCTGCACACTGGCTTTCATCAAGTTGTCTTTCATCTTCTCCTGGGCAAGTGCGCCAAAGAAGACACAACACAACAAGAGCGCAACGCCAAGAAGGCGTGACACCGTTTGAACATTTTTCATAGATCCTCCTGAATGAATTTGAAGCGGTTTGGTACGACGGTTAGCTAAGTAGAACATTAAAATTAACAATTCGTTCCATGGCATATTGTAAATATGCGGCAGAATAAAAAGCCCACTGTACTGGCAGCGGCGGACTTACACTGCAAGAATCCGCAGGGTCAACTTCCGGCTCGCGCACCGAGCTGGCGGTCCAACATAATCAATCCAGCAAGCAAACCCTAGAAAGTATGCTCCCTTTCTGCATGTTGACGTTCAGAATAAACAAAAGCTTAAATAATGCTGCAACTAGTATATTTTAATAGCTTTTGTGTGGAACTGAAATTCGACCTGAACCGATTTGAACCGTTTTAATGTTCAAAAAATAAATACTATATTCAAGAGCAGTTTTTGAGTTGAAAATGATTCACACTTTTGTCAGTTGGACTGTGGTACGAGTACGATGCTCTATTTCAATAACGAAAGCACAGAGGCTCCGGAGGGTGCATCGCTCTTTGAGTGTGCCGAATCGCTCGGCATTTACGTCCCCACCTCCTGCGTGAAGCAAGGAAAGTGTAGAGAGTGCATGGTGGAGGTAACAGAGGGGATGGACCACCTTACGCCTAAGGTACATCAAGAAAGTCACCTCACCGGGAATCTGCGCCTCTCGTGCCGGGCTCGGGTACTGAACGAATCCGGTACCATCCGATGCCATACGCTAAGACGAAGCAATATTAGAGTTGAACGTCATGCCTTGCACCTGCCCGCGCGCCGGCAACTGACTGTCGACCCGGCAATCACTCGCAAGGATGGCAGTATTCTCTGCGACGAGCAGGAGATAGGCCGCGGGAATGGATCTCTCTACGGCATAGCGATGGACCTCGGCACTACAACGGTCGTGCTGCGGCTCATCAATTTGGAAACGGGCGAGATTGTCGCAGACTCGTCGTTTGAAAACCCGCAGCGCTTCGGCGGGTCGGACGTCATGTCCCGCATTCACTTCGATACGATGCACCGTGGGAAGCTGCTACAACGAACGCTCGCCGGGTACGTAAGCCACGCCATCGAAAAAATGCCGGCCGACCCGAATGCCATCTACGAGATGGTGGTAGCGGGAAATTCCACCATGCGCGATCTTTTTTTCCGTCTTAATGTGTACTCCATTGGCCAGAATCCGTATCAGTCCATTACCGAAATCGAAATGAAGGAAGGCAAACGCTCCACGACGAGCGTAACCACCACACCGAAGCGGTTGGCTCTTCCGCTGAATCCACAAGCGCGAGTGTACGGACTTCCCATTATCAGTGGACATGTGGGGGCAGATACATCCGCATGTATGATGGCCATTGACATTGCAAACGAAGACCGCTTGGTTGCGATCATGGACATCGGAACCAATACGGAGCTCATCCTCGGTAACAAGCATAAAATTCTGGCGGCATCATGTCCGGCAGGTCCGGCGTTTGAAGGAGGAAAGATCTTCTGCGGGATGCCGGCGCTTCCCGGGGCAATCGAGCAGGTTGAGATTCAAGACAACGGTACGGTGAATACCCGCGTTATCGGCGACGTGCCGTCCGAGGGTATCTGCGGCTCCGGCCTCGTGGATGTCCTGAGCGAGCTCATGAGAACCGGCCGCATGAATTCGCTCGGCCGCTTTGGGTATGAGGACAAAGAATTTATCTTAGATTCCAGCATCAACCCGCCGGTACAGTTGAACGAAAGCGACATCAACGAGCTGGCGCAAGCCAAAGGCGCGAACGTCGCCGGGCTGCACATTATTTTCGAACGATACGGAGTGAGCTTCGATGACGTGGATCAATTTTATCTTGCCGGAGCGTTCGGAAGGCACATCAATATTCAATCAGCAAAACGAATAGGGCTGATACCGAACATCGACGACTCAAAAATTGTCCAGGTCGGCAATGCTTCTATTGAAGGGGCGAGCGCTGTGTTGATTTCCCGCTCGAGACGGGCTGAGCTTGAAGAACTGGTGAAGCGAGTGGAACACTGTAGACTGGAAACGCATCCGGATTTCTTTAATTATTTTGTCGAAGGATGCCAATTTCATCCGGTCGATTCCCTGAAACCTCATGCACACGGCTGATGACGAGATGACGTCATTTGAACTCTTCGATACCGCGCCGACTGTTGATGTTCGAGAAGCGGAGTATATGCGCTTGCTGGGCTACCCCCGAGGGTACACGCTTGAGGGCCGCGCGCAGGAGCTTGCTTCATGGGCACACAAGTGGTACCAGGAACATGGAAAGCCCTGGATCTACGCGCGGCAGGTGCAGGAAGTGGAATTCGATAAGAAAAGCGTCCGGGTAGCAGGAGCAACCTTTTCTCCGGGAAGGCTTGCAGAGAAAATGGTTCAGGCGCACGCGACCAGTGTTATGTTGGTTGCCGTCAGTACGGGGCCGGAATGCGAAGAGACGGCGCGCAGACTATGGGACGAGGGGAAACCGGACGAGTATTTTTTTCTTGAAATTTACGGCTCTGCGGTGGTTGAACAGCTTGTCGCCGCTGCTTCGTATCTACTGTGCGAGTGGGCAGACCAGCATCACGCAGCAGTGTTGCCCCACTACAGCCCAGGATATCCCGGCTGGGGCATTACGGACCAGCAGGCACTGCTGAGGCTCATCGTTGAAAAGCCGGGGTTATTGCTGAATGAACGAATCAGCGCTTTTGATACCGGGATGCTCAAACCAAAAAAATCGATGCTCGCGGTTTTTGGCATCACCTATCGTCCCGAGCTTGTTCCGAAACTGACAGAGTTGATTCCTTGTGAAAACTGTTCACTGCTAGGCTGCCAGTACCGTCGCGCGCCGCAGAAATACTCACTGCCCCGGCTCGAGCAGGTACGCAACTGGCAACAAAAGAGAAAAACAGAAGTATAGATTAATCGTAACGAAAGGACGTTACTATATTATGGTCAAACTTTGTGACGTGAACCAAGCCGCACGAGAAAAGCTGCCACCGACCTTCACCGACAAATCCGGCATCGGCGTGCATTATATCGATGCATTCATCAAGCCGATGAACAAGAGCCTGGAAGACGGTACGCGCGTGGCGTGCAAGCGAAAGGGGTTGAAGATTACGTTCACCGTAGGAACGAAGAAGGGCGAAGGATTGATGCGCAGGCTCGATGTGAGCAAAGACCCTATTGTGATGCTGCAGGCTGCACTGCAGGAGGCAGCAAAAGCGGCGGGCGTGGAACTACAAGTTACTGAGAGTGAGATTTTACTCACGCCGTAAAGCACCGGTCGCTTATGCCGTTTCAAATAAATAAGTGACAGTAACCACCCCGTCCCGACAACCCTTCGACAAGCTCAGGGCGTCGGGACACTCCTCGTTAGTTAGGAGGGGAAAAAGCGCTGGGCGCTCTGTTCCGCCATCGACCCACGAATAGACACCAACTCTACGCCAAAGAGAAACGCTGAAGGGTTATAAAGTTTTTCGCAGAGTGGCTGCATGGCCTAGCTGAATCACTTGACCAATGACGCCGATTTCTGTTGATGAGTTGCGTTAAATTGGTCGACCATCTTGCGTATGGCTCGAGTATGCGCAGGCGTGCTACCACAACAGGAGCCGACGATATTACCGCCTGCTTCGAGGAGGTCCGTTACCGAGGCGGCCATTTCCTCCGGCAACTGTTTATAAACAGCCTTCCCTCCTTCTAGCACGGGAAGCCCGGCGTTCGGTTGTCCCATAGTAGGGAGATTACAGGATTCGCGATAGAGCTGCACGACCTTCACGGCCGCGGCCATGTCTACCCCTGTCCCACAATTCAGGGCGACAATGTGCGCCCCTCTTTCCTGAATGAATTCAGCCGCCTGCCCCGGTAGCACACCCATCATCGTCACATAAAATGACTTGTCGGCGGACAGGTCGTACGCCAACGACGCGATAATACTCGGCGCGCCGGCGGCTTTCGCCGCATCGATCGCGATACCGATTTCATCCAGCGAGGTCTGGGTCTCTATCATGATGGCATCCACTCCAGCCTCAACAAGCGCGGCGCATTGTTCCTCGTACGCGGAGCGGGCTTCAGCCTGGGACATGTCGCCGTACGGTTCCAGGATCGCTCCCAGCGGCCCGACGTCGCCCAAGACATAACCAACTTTGTTGCTGAACGCTTCGCGCGCAATCCGAACTGACGCCTGATTGATGGCCCGCACTTCATCGCCGTGGCCATGGCGCGTAAGCATCGTTCTGCTGCCGCCGAAAGTATTGGTGATGAGACAATCCGCACCCGCGTCGACATATTCTTTTTGGATTGCCAGAACGCGCTCGGAATGCGTCAGGTTCCAGTGCTCGCCACAACCGCCCAGCTCTAGGCCTGCGGCCATGAGCTGCGTGCCCATCGCCCCGTCGCAAACGAGTCGTCGTTCGCGCACAATGTCATGAAGGAGTTTTTTCATTGGGATTAATAGAACCCATCTCAAAAATAGTACTCTGTCATGCCCGCGGATTTTAGGCGGGCATCCACCCGCTGGATTCCCGCTAGAAGCATGCGGGAATGACATAAGGGGGGATTTTTGAGACTGCTTTTAGTTAAGGAAACTGTTTCTCCAATTCTTGTTTGACAGCTTGCGCCACCTCTTCAGCAGTGCCCTCTCGTTCTTGCTCTTCGCTCCAGTTCCACTCGTTCAGATACGCGTCTGTCTCTGTTAAGCCCTGCGCCTGGGCCGATTGGTCGATGCGCGCAGTGAAACGCTGCGCCAATTCCAATTTTACCTCATCGACGTCGTCCCACGCTTTGACCTCTGAGGGAATTTTCTGCCAATACAGAATTTGATATGTCGCCATGCCTACAGAGTCTCCAGAGTGCGTTATTTTTTGTCTACCAAACGAAGAAAGAGATCGACAGCGTTGGAAGCATCTGACCCGTAGCCGTCGGCGCCGATTTCATCGGCAAACGATTGGCTGATGGGCGCGCCGCCGATGGCCGTCTTAATGTGGCCTAAGCCTTTTTCTTTGAATCCGTCAACCACGACTTTCATGTACGTCATCGTCGTTGTGAGGAGGGCGCTCATGCCGACAATATCCGGCTTCACGTTATCCACGGCAGCGAGGAATTTGTCGAGCGACTGGTCTACGCCGATATCGTGCACTTTGAAGCCGGCGCCTTCAGCCATCATGCAAACGAGGTTCTTGCCGATGTCGTGCAGGTCTCCGCGAACCGTCCCCATCAGGAGAACGCCCGCGGGCTTCACCGCGGAATCTTTCGCCGTCAACAGGGGCTTGAGCACACCCATACCCGCTTTCATCGCACGCGCGGCAATCAACACCTCGGGCACATAGAGAATATTGTATTTAAAATCTTCTCCCACTACGCTCATCCCTGCAATAAGTCCCTCCGTCAAGATCTGTTGCGCAGTCTGGCCTTCGGCAAGCGCGTCTTTCGTCATCTGTTCAACCTCTTTGGCCTTGCCTTCGTAGAGGTATTGATTCATTAGCGCATAATCTGGCATATGTCTGTTTTTCTCCGTCTGCTAACGTTTAGAATTAAATTCGTCCAATGCTTTCTGCATAGCCAAAATGTTTTCGCGCGGCATTCCCGGGCTTGTCCCACCGCCGACGGACAGGATAATGCCTTCGCCTCCGCTTTTCTCCAGCACATCGAGCGTGGCCTCCCGAACCTCTTCCGGTGTGCCGCGAACGCCAATTTCAAGCGGATTGACATTTCCCATCAGGCACATCCGCTTGCCGATACGCTCCTTGACTTCCGCAATGTCCGTTTGCTTACCCCAATTCAACACGTTGAAACCGCAATCGGGCAGGTAGTCCAAGCATGCATTGACATCTGCATCATTGTGGTAAATTTTGACCCAGTCTTTCGGGAATGCGTCACAAATTTTCTTGAGGTACGGATGCGCGAATTCCTTATAATGCTCCTCGTTGATGAACCCGACGATGTCATCAAGAATGAAAATGCCCTCGACGGTATCGCCCATCGCCTTGTGCTGGGCTTTCAGCCAGTCGATGATGAGATTGGTGGAAAGGTTAATTAACTTATGCGCCCACTCCGGCTTCTCAACAATGTCGATCATAAAATCCGTTGTGTTTCGCACGAAGCCCGCCGTGCACAGAGGTCCGCGTGAGGTGACAAGCGGGAGAATTTCCCCGGTGTCGAGGATGCTCTGCCTGTGCATGCGCATTCGGTGTAGCGTCATCCCCATGAAGGCGTCGGCCTCGACCTCGTACTCGGGGAAATTGTCGATGTCCTCGATATGGTAGAGCGTGTGGTACTCGCTGGGCGTGTTGTTCTGCCAGAATTTAATTTTTGAGCCCAGTGCGGACGGCTCTGCCGCCATGCCGTATTCCATCCACCACGACGGGACAAAAATGATATCGGGAAACTCGTTGTGGATCTTCAGATTGGATTCGAACCACAACTTCGGGTCGAGAAAATAATCCATATGGTTGAGACCGAGGTATCCCGGTATCCACGGGCTGTCGATAATCAACGCCATCGGGATTTTGTCGAGCTTCTCAAGCCGAGCCGCCTTTTTAAACGTTTCCCATTGTTCGGGTCTCATGCTCCGTTCCTTTCGTCAAGCTTTCATGTTAAGTACAACGGTACGTCTTCGCCCTGTTCATAGTCCAACAGACGGTCGTTAGTACGGCAACGACATGGAGGTAGAGCGGATTTTTCTCAGGAACAATTCGACCAGAAATACCGCGATGGGGCATTGCAATTGATACTAACTCATAAACAGTGGGTCGATGGGTGAGAGACGAGCTTTTTGTCATCATAAAGAGATGATGACAAAAATCAATCTTTGGATGAACTCCATTACTCTCCCGCCCGAGCACCTAGCTGGCGGTCCAGCATAATCAATCCGGCAGGCGCATCGCCAACCTGTTTGAGCAATTCGATGATGTCCGATGCAGTTTTTTCCTCCTCCACCTGCTCGGTAATAAACCACTGTAACATCACCTGCGTGGGATAGTCCTTTTCTTTGACTGCCATTTCATAGAGGTTGTTGATGAGCCCGGAAACCTTTTTTTCATGCTCTAGCGCCTGTTTCATCACATCGAGCGGTTTTTTGAACTCCGTAGGCGGTTTGTCGATCGCATCGAGCGTCACCCTATCGTTCCGCTCATGAATGTACTTGTAAATCTTCATCGCATGACCATTCTCCTCCTTGCTCTGGAGCTGCATCCAACGGGCAAACCCCGGGAGGTTTGACGACTCGAAATGGGCGGACATAGAGAGATACAAATGCGCCGCGTAAAACTCATGTGTAACTTGTTCATTCAACGCTTTGAGCATCGATTTGCTGAGTTGCATAAGGTCGTTCCTTATATTAATAAGACGTATTCTTAATTTGATCGAATGTTTGGACAGAAAATGTAAGGTAAATCTTCGTTAATGGCAACGCCTTACAAAATCTTCAAAAGGGGCAATTTATCGAGCGAAATTTATGCTGTCCTTGTTGAGCAGTGCAAAGAGATTTCGTATTCAGTATAAAATCTTGAACCAGTAACGTTGTCATCTTTACGCGCGGGCTTGAAACATAAACCTCTTGATTGTATTTAGAGCGTAGTTTTTTACCAAGCAATATCCCGCTCATTCCTCTCCTTGATTTTCGAGCATTACTGTGGTACGTTTGGGGTAACTACGATAGTACCAAAGAGCTGGGGGCCTTTAAGCGAGACGGTTATTCTCTTCTACTCCTCTTGCTTGCTTGGATCTAAGATATATTCTCAAAACTGAGAATACCATTGAATAATCCTCAGAGTTCCGGCGAAAATATCGTATTCCCGTGATGGTATAGTTATTGCGGATTATCATGTCGAAATTGCCTTATCCATGCAAATTTCATAACTATTGGACAACATTACTTTCTTGATTATCAGCCTCATCAATATCCTCTTGCCATTGCTCTATGCCATCACCACATGGTTCTATGGCAAGGCTTTCTTTAGAGACGATGAAAAAGGGAAAAAATTCAAAACTCCCTTCCTTGCGATCACCGTTCTTACACATCTGGCTTATCTCATCATTCGGACGGCTGCGTTCGACCACCCTCCGATCACCACGGTTGCCGAGATTATGTCGCTTATCGCGTTCTCAACCGGCGCTGCTTACTTGGTCATTGAACGATTAACGAAAGTAAAGAACACCGGCTACTTTATTCTCGTTCTTGCTTTTTTCTTCCAGCTGGGGTCATCCGTATTTATCCAGGACTTAATTGAAGTAAACCCGGTGCTGCGAAGTAAACTGCTCGGCATCCATGTCTCCACCGCGTTATTGGGATATACGGCCATTACGATTTCGGCGGTGTACGGGTTCCTCTATTTAATGTTGTATCACAACATTAAATCGAAACGCTTCGGAGTCATTTATGCGAAGCTGCCGAACCTTGAGTCCCTTGAACGCATGAGTTTCCTTTCGACCCTGCTCGGATTTCTGTTTATCACCATCGCCATCGTGATCGGTTTGGTGTGGCTGCCGAAGGCGTACGAGAGCTTTTCTTACTTCGATGCAAAACTGCTCGGCACAATGGCTGTCTGGTTCCTGTACGGCGCAGGCTTGCTGGCAAACAAAATGCTGGGATGGCAAGGACGGAAAATTATGGTATTGTCGCTCGCTGCTTTCGTCCTTTCCTTTTTTTCGTTAACGGCAATTAATATGTTCCTGACCAGCTTCCATAGTTTCTACTGATGGGTAATCGAGACGACTATATGAATGTGATTGTGCTGGGAATTAATCATCGGACGGCGCCTCTGGAAGTGCGCGAGAAACTCTGGTTCTCCTCCGAAGAAATGTCGACTGTCTTACCCCTTGTTCAAGAACGCTGGTTCACAGAGTGCTTCATGGTTTCAACGTGTAATCGCACCGAAATCTGCGGCGTTCCATCGACTACGAACGGAAATCTTCCAAGAATTGACAGCCTCGGGCAGTATCTAATCGACTCAAAATCCGCCACGGGCCAAATACAACAACGGCATTTGTATCTGCTCAGGTCCGCGACAGCTGTGAACCATTTTTTCAAAGTTGCTTCCGGCATTGATTCGATGATTGTCGGGGATTTTCAAATTGTGAACCAAATCAAAGAAGGATTTAAGCTCGCGCAGGAAAAAGGAACTGTAGGCCCTGTCTTGAATCGGCTGGTGCAATCCGCATACCATGCGAGTAAACGTGTTCGCAATGAATCCCGCATTGGCGAGGGGGCCGTTTCGGTCAGCTATGCGGCGGTTGAGCTTGCCACGAAAATTTTCGCAGACTTCTCGAAAAAGTCCGCTCTCTTGATCGGAGCAGGGGAAACCGGTGAATTAACTGCACGCCACCTCGCGGCAAAGGGCATTGGGAAGCTCTGGATCGCCAACCGAACGTATTCTAAAGCAGAGCAGCTGACACAATCATTAGGCGGAACTGCCGTAGAATTCAACCGGCTCAATGAAGCAATAGCCGCAGTGGACATCATCATCACTTCTGTTGAATCTCCCCAGGCAATTATTACCGCTCCACAACTCTCGCACACCATGAAGGAACGTTCGCACAAGCCTCTCTGTATTATCGATATCGGCGTGCCTCGGAACGTCGACCCTGCCGCCAACGCGATTGAGAATATATTTCTGTACGATGTTGACGCTCTTTCCAACGTGGTTGATCAAAACCTGAAAAAGCGTGAATCTGAAATTCCCAAAGTGAATCCCATATTGTTGGAGGAGTTGAAAGAGTTCCATGAGTGGTACTCTGCGTTAGACGTCAGCCCGACGATAGCCGACCTGTATACGCATTTCGAGGAGATCAGGAACAGCGAAGTCGCAAAGCACCTCAACCGTTTTTCCACCCAGAACGACAAGGAACTGCTGGACCTCGTGACAAAGCGCATCATGAAGAAGCTTCTGCACATCCCAACCACGATGTTGAAAAACGGGCACGACGAACCTGGCGAATTGAAATATAAAAAGATTCATCTTCTGCGGGCACTTTTTGGCTTGAATAAGAATGAACGTAAGGATACATGAAGAGAACGAAACTTGTGATCGGATCCCGTGGGAGCGAACTCGCCAGGTGGCAAACCGATTGGTTAGCCGGCCAACTCAGACGGCTCCACCCTACAGTCAGCGTAGAAGTAGTCCTTATTAAGACGACGGGCGACAAGATTCTTGATTCTCCCCTATCAAAAATTGGGGGCAAGGGGCTGTTTACGAAGGAAATAGAGAAAGCGTTACTCGATGGAACAATCGACCTTGCGGTCCACAGTTTGAAAGACCTGCCAACGGTAATCCCGGAAGGTCTCACCATCGGTGCGGTGACGGAACGGGAAGACGTGCGCGATGTGTTTATCTCGCACCCGGCGAAGAAGTATTCATCGTTCAAAAGCGTTCCAGTGCACGGAATAATAGCAACTGGGAGCCTGCGCAGGAGGTGTCAACTTCTGCACCATCGGCCCGACCTTACCATTGTGGACCTCCGGGGCAACTTGCGCACGCGGCGCGAGAAGCTCAGCGATTCGGACTGGGATGGGATGATACTTGCGCGAGCCGGTTTGTTGCGCCTCGGGTGGACCGAACTCATCAGCGAAATTTTTGAGCCCGAGTACATGCTACCTGCCGTTGGGCAAGGTGCGTTGGGCGTGGAAATACGAGACAATGACAAAGAGCTTCAGGCGTTGCTGGCACCGGTGCATCATCACGCAACAGCGCAGGCGACATCCGGAGAACGAGCGCTGCTGAGAGAGCTTGAGGGCGGCTGCCAAATTCCCATCGGAACGTTTGGAACGATAGCAAACCAGACATTTCAACTCCATGCTATGGTGGGCAGCCTGGACGGCACAACTGTCGTCCGCGGCTTTACGCAGGGCCCAGCCACTGAGGCTGAGGAACTTGGCAAGCAGCTTGCGCACGACCTTGTTGCGAGAGGCGCCGGGAAAATTCTTGAGGAAATACGAAATGCAGAAACAACACCGCGTAGTTCAGACGCAACAAGCACCGATGTCTAACGTAGGCGCGGGGTGTCCGCTATCGGGAAAGACTATCCTCGTCACCCGCCAGCGCGAGCAAGCCACGAAGCTCGTCGAGTTGTTGAAGCAGAATGGCGCAGAAGTTGTTCTGTTTCCGACAATCGAGATTATCCCGCCCGATAATTGGGACATGTGTGATAACGCGCTGACAACAATCAGTATGTACGACGGTATTATTTTTACCAGTGCAAATGCCGTGCGGTATTTCATGAGTCGCACCGTTGAAATTCACAAGGACAGTAACGCAGCATTAGGCAAGAAAAGTATTTTTGCCGTGGGCAAAAAAACGCAGGAGGCGGTGGAAAATTATGGCTTGCATGCCACCGTCCTTGAAGGGACATACGACAGCCGGACGCTCGGAAAGCAACTCTCACAACTGGAACTCAATGGAAAGCGTTTTTTGTTTCCCAGAGGAAGTTTGGCGCGCGCGGAATTCCTTTCCGCGCTCAGAGAACAAGGCGCTGTCGTCGATGAAGTGATTGTGTATCGCACACAACTGCCATTATCGATAGATAGTAAACCTGTTGAAGAACTATTAAAGAAAAACGGAATCGACATGGTGTTGTTCTTCAGCCCTTCCAGTATTACAAATTTTTTAAGCGTGATTCCGCGCGACCTGCTGACGACTGCTCGTATAGCTGCAATCGGCCGCACAACGGAGGAAGCGGCGCAAGCCGTGAAGCTACGCGTAGACCTTGTTGCCGATGAGCCAACGACGGAGCATCTTGTGACATCGATTATGCAATTTTATGAGTAGGCAGACCGCAACACAACCTACACTTATGAAAGCACCCGCGTTGCAGAATGATGTATTTCTGCGTGCGTGCAAGCGCAAAGACGTTGAGCGCACGCCCGTCTGGTTTATGCGGCAGGCAGGCAGGTACTTGCCCGAGTACCGCGCAGTGCGCGAGAAAGTCGATTTCCTAACGCTTTGCAAAACTCCCGACCTCGCCGCCGAAGTCACTATACAACCCGTTGATTTAATCGGTGTGGATGCGGCTATTATTTTTTCTGACATCCTTGTTATCCCGGAAGCGATGGGGATGACACTCATCGTAGAGGAAGGCAAAGGAGGACCCCGCTTTCCTTCACCTATACGCTCGAAGCAAGAAATCAACGCGTTGGCAGTCCCGGACCCTTCTGAGCGGCTGAAATTTGTCATGGACGCAATCAGACTCACCAAAAAGGAATTAGCAGGGAGAGTGCCTCTGATCGGCTTTGCCGGTTCCCCATGGACGCTTGCCACATACATGGTTGAAGGCAAAGGCTCAAAAGATTTTCGCCACGCAAAAGAATTCATGTATTCTACACCGCGAGAGATGCACACATTGCTCGATAAACTCGCCCGATCTGTCGCCGCGTACCTCAACGCGCAGCTCGAAGCTGGTGCCGACGCCATACAGATATTTGACACGTGGGGCGGCATACTCGCGCAGGAAGAATTCGAAGAATTCTCCCTGCGCTACATCGGGCAAATTCTGTCGTTGCTCAAAACGAACGGCGC
>JAKEEG010000027.1 GCA_022616555.1 Ignavibacteriota bacterium
AACACCGGTGTTTGCGATACGGTGGGGAAAGCCCGCGCGGACCTCATGGAGCAAATTACAGTGCTGCGAGGGGTATGCGATTCGCTCGGATATACCTTGGCGGCGTCCGGCTCTCATCCGTTCGCGCGCTATAGTGATCGCATTATCTATCCGGCGGAACGATACACGAATTTGATCGACCGAAACCGCTGGCTTGCGCGCCGGTTGATGATTTTCGGCCTCCACGTCCACGTCGGCATGCGCGATGCGAACCATGCCATGGCCATGAACAACGCGATGCTCCGGTACCTCCCGCACTTGCTCGCGCTGTCCGCCAGTTCTCCGTTTTGGCAGGGCAAGGATACGGGCATGGCGTCCAGCCGCGTGACGATTTTTGAAGCGCTGCCGACGGCTGGGCATCCCTGCACATTCCGCACGTGGCGTGATTTTGAGTTTTTCTACGATTCGATGTTAGCGTCGCGCTCGATTACCTCTATCAAAGATATCTGGTGGGATATCCGGCCCCACCCGGACCTGGGCACGGTCGAAGTCCGTATGTGCGACGGCCTGCCGACGCTGAGCGAAACGATGAGCATCGTTGCGCTGGTGCAGTGCTTGTTCCACCGGTTCGATGAACAGTACAAAAGCGGAAAGAATTTTCTTCCGCCCGCGGAATGGATGTTGCGGGAAAATAAATGGAAAGCATCGCGTTTCGGCTTGGAAGCGGAAATTATCCTCGCTGAATCCGGTGAAACAGCATTGCTGAGAAAAGAAATCGAGCAGTTAGTGTTCGATCTAATACCCGCAGCGACAACACTTGGCTGCGCTACAGAGTTGGAACAAATTACGACTATGCTGACGAAAGGCGCAAGTTACGAACGACAGAAGAACCTGTACGCCAAGGAGGAAACGTTCCTGGCGGTCACAGAAAGTTTAATTCACGAATTTGAACACGATACGCCTGTGTATGAAGGCGTCAACAACCATGCGCATCGGAATCACGGATAACCACCGCCCGAAACCGTATTTTGAGAATTACATCAATTGGCTTCATCGTATCGACCCTGCTGTTGAGACGGTGAAACTGTCCTACACGCTCAACAATATCGTGGAGTTGCGCGATGTGGACGCGCTCCTGTTAACAGGTGGCGGTGATATTCACCCGAAATATTTCGGCAAGCCGGAACTCATCGAGCAGATGGAAGAAGTAAACGAGCTGAGGGACGAGTTTGAGTTGAACATCATCAACCGTGCTCTGGAAGCCGACTTGCCCATCCTCGGCATTTGCCGCGGCATGCAGATTATGAACGTTGCGCTGGGCGGCACGTTGATTCCCGACCTGCCCTCTGCGGGCTTTGAGTTTCATGCGGTCGAAGATTTGCAGGAACACCGGCACGCGTTGCAACGGGTGCCGCATTCGTTGTTTGAAATCATTACTGGAAACGGAAGCCACGACGTCAATTCCATTCACCACCAGGCGGTCAACGACCTTGGCCGCGGGCTGATGGCGAGCGCCTTCTCACCCGACGGCGTTTGCGAGGCAATCGAATGGGCGCTCAAGGACAGGATGCCATTCCTGTTGTGCGTGCAATGGCACCCTGAGCGCATGGCGGACGCGGACAATCCGTTTTCCAAAAATATCGCAGAGTATTTCCTGCGCGAAGTGCGGTTATCCATGAATCATTCATCAACCTGATTAACCTGATAAAGAAACGGAGATTAACGACAATGGCAAAGTCAGCTAAATATGTGTACTTCTTCGGTAATGGCAAAGCCGAAGGCAAAGCGGAAATGAAGAACCTGCTCGGCGGCAAGGGCGCAAACCTCGCCGAGATGACCAATATCGGTTTGCCGGTCCCGCCCGGATTTACGATTACCACCGAAGTCTGCACGTACTATTACGACAACAAGAAAACGTATCCGAAGTCACTGCGTAATGAGGTGGAAGCTGCGCTAAAGAAAGTGGAGAAGGCGATGGGTGCGAAATTCGGCGACCCGGATAATCCGTTGTTGATGTCCGTGCGCTCCGGTGCCCGCGCATCGATGCCCGGTATGATGGATACGATTCTGAACTTGGGGCTGAACGAACGCACGGTGCAGGGCGTCATCCGTAAAACAAAAAACGAACGCTTCGCGTACGATTCCTACCGCCGCTTCGTGCAGATGTACGGCGACGTGGTGCTCGGTCTTAAGCCCGTGCACAAAGATGAAATCGACCCGTTCGAGCTTATTATCGAGCACAAGAAAAAAGAGCGGAACGTGAAGCTCGATACCGAGCTGACTGCGGAGGATTTAAAAGACCTCGTCGCTCGTTTCAAAGCAGCCATTAAAGAGAAAACCGGACACGATTTCCCCGAGGACCCCTACAAGCAGCTCTGGGGAGCCGTGGGTGCGGTGTTCGGTTCGTGGATGAACGACCGCGCGCTCGCCTACAGAAAAATGTACGACATCCCGGCGTCGTGGGGAACGGCGGTGAACGTGCAGACGATGGTGTTCGGCAATATGGGCGAGGACTCCGGAACCGGCGTGGCGTTTACGCGCGACCCTGCTACCGGTGCGAACGTTTTCTACGGCGAGTATTTGATGAACGCCCAGGGCGAGGACGTCGTGGCGGGCACTCGTACGCCGCTGCCGATTTCCAAGCTGGCCGCCGACGAGCCAAAGCTGTACAAACAGCTCGATTCGATTCGCAAGGTGCTGGAAAAGCACTACCGCGATATGAACGATATCGAGTTCACGATTCAACAAGGCAAGCTCTACATGCTCCAATGCCGTGTCGGAAAACGAACGGCGTTCGCGGCAATTAAAATTGCCGTCGATATGGTGCAGGAGAAGCTCATCAGCGACCGTGAGGCGCTGCTACGCATCGAGCCCGACCAGTTGAATCAGCTCCTGCGTCCGATCTTCGACCTTAACGAAAAAAGCTCGGCTGTCAAAAAAGGTAAATTGCTTGCAAAAGGACTGAACGCGGGTCCCGGTGCGGCGACGGGCCGTGCAGTGTTCAACGCGCACGACGCCGAAGAATGGGCAAAGCGGGGCGAGGCGGTGATTCTTACGCGCATCGAAACATCGCCGGAAGACATCCGCGGAATGAAAGCCGCCGAAGGCATCCTGACCGCACGCGGCGGCATGACGTCGCACGCCGCACTCGTTGCCCGTCAAATGGGTAAAGTGTGCGTCGCCGGCTGCAGTGATTTGGATATCGACTATTCCTCCCACACGATGCGTGTGAACGGGCAAGTGGTTAAAGAAGGCGACTGGATCTCGTTGGATGGTACGACGGGCGAGGTCATCTCCGGCAAAGTCAATACCAAACCATCCGAAGTCTTGCAGGTACTCATCGATAAGACGCTTGACCCGAAGACCGCCTCAGTCTATCAAACTTTTGCCAAAGTAATGAACTGGGCGGATAAGTACAGGAGGTTGAAGATTCGCACGAACGCGGACTTGCCAGACCAGTCCGCCCACGCGATCGCGTTCGGCGCAGAGGGCATCGGACTGTGCCGCACGGAGCATATGTTCTTCGGCGAAGGCAAGATTGGTCCCATGCGCGAAATGATTCTCGCCGAATCGGTTGAAAAACGCAAAGCCGCGCTTGCCAAACTTTTGCCGCTCCAGCGTAAAGACTTTGAAGGCATTTTTGAAGTGATGAACGGTCGGCCCGTCACGATTCGCACCATTGACCCGCCGCTGCACGAATTCCTTCCGCACGAGGAGAAGGCGCAGAAAGAATTGGCGCGCGAGATGGGCATTTCGTACGAAACGGTGAAACAGCGCGTGGAGTCGCTGCACGAGTTTAACCCGATGCTCGGTTTCCGCGGCTGCCGGTTGGGTATCATTTATCCCGAAATCACGGAGATGCAAGCCCGCGCAATTTTTGAGGCGGCGTCAAGCTTGAAGAAGCGCGGCATTCCTGTTGAGCCCGAGGTGATGATTCCACTCGTGGGCAACCCGAAGGAGCTTGAACATCAGGAGAAGATTGTCCGGCGCGTGGCTGCCGAGGTAAAAAAGGAAACGGGCGTCAGTTTCCCGTATCTCGTTGGTACGATGATCGAAGTGCCGCGCGGTGCGCTTGTAGCAGATGAGATCGCGAAGGTAGCGGAATTCTTCAGCTTCGGCACGAACGACCTCACGCAGACCACGATGGGCGTCAGCCGCGACGACGCAGGGCGCTTCCTGGTACCGTACGTCGAGATGGAAATTTACCCCAAAGAGCCGTTTGAGGTTTTGGATCGCGATGGCGTGGGTCTGTTGATGAAGATCGCCGTAGAGAAGGGCAGAACGACGAATCCCAAGCTCAAGATCGGCATTTGCGGTGAGCACGGTGGTGATCCATCAAGTGTGGAGTTTTGCCACATGATCGGCCAGGACTACGTGAGCTGTTCGCCGTTCCGAGTGCCTATCGCACGACTGGCGGCAGCCCGCGCAGCGCTTGTTCATGACGGTCATCGCAAAGCCTCCACGCCGAAGAAAGCGAAAAAGGCAAAACGCGGCAAGAGGTAACAAAAAAATATTTCTCACAAAGACGCAAAGAGCGCAAAGTTTTATTTTTTTCTTTGCGGACTTTGCGAGGTGATGATTGTTGCACACTCACGCTGTTATTGGCACCAACCAAACAATAATGAGGGAGAGTCATAGTCCATGAAAGCCAGCAAAAAGTTAATGCTCTTTCTAATTTTGGCTTTGAATCCTGCCTTCTTGCAAGTGGTGTTTGCACAGAGTGATAGTACAAATTATTGGAAACGTATCGGTGGAGTCATTTCTCCGGTGGTTGCTACGGATACTGTTTCAGCGGTTCTTGGTGATTTTAGGGAATTGAAGGCTGCTGTAATTGACAGTGGAGGGCAGGTGTTTAATGTAAAAGCGTTTGGAGCTAAGGGAGATGGCGTAACTGATGATGTTCAGGCAATTATGGCTGCTGTAAATGCACTTCCCTCAAATGGTGGTGAGTTATACTTTCCATCAACAGCAGGTGGATACAGAATCGGCAGTAAATTATCATTACCAAAAACTGCGTTGTTGAACTTGCCAAAAGGAGCGATACTGAATATTGATGCCGGCGACACGTTGATTATTGGTGGTGGTATTAAGGCAAAAAACTACCAAGTTTTCTCAGGCGATGGAACAATTATTTTTGGTTACGGCGCGGGGAGCGATGTTTGGGCGGATTGGTGGGGAATTGTATATAACGACACAACTATTGACAATATGCCCGCGATTCAAAAAGCGATAGATAGTTTTGTGGACGTTAGTTGGGATTTTAGTCCAACGCTAAAAGCGCGCGGAAAAAATATCTATTTTTCAAACGGAACAGTAACAGTTAAAAGCACCGGATATTTATATTCTGGGACACGCCTCGTAGGTCAAGGTGGTGGGCAACAATATGCGGGAACATTAATTGATGTGCGCGATATGCTCAACGACACCGTGTTTGTTTTCAAATCAACAGAGTACACCGCATATTATCACTTTGGCGGGTTAGAGCAGATGTGGTTAGAACCTTTAGACGGTAAACGACCTTGGGCGGCTATTTATATTCTCCAAGCCGGTGAAAACTGTGTCTTACGTGACTTGTCTATTTATCGTATGCACTATGGTGTTGTGTATGGTGATGGTGTCGCGACACGAAGCCAAGTTTCAGCAACTATGACAAACGTAACACTCCACGAACACGATAGTGCAGCAATTAAGATACGTAAAAGTGTTGGTAATATGTGGTTCCAAAACATTTCTGGAGATGGTAATTTCGTATTTATCAACAATGAGCAGGGTGGGACTACGTCACTCTCTATTTCGCTTGATGGATTCAAGGTAGAAGGCGGACAACAGTCAGTACCGTGGAAAGATTCATCGACAGTTGTCCGGATGAAAGATTCATGGGGTTCGCTTATTATCAAGGATGGTTGGATTGGGACTGATACAGTCACCGTGATCTTCCCCCGATTTTGCGGACACAGAGAAAAGCCACTATCTTGGTGGCAGAAGGAGGTCCGCAATGGAAAGAGTCAAGAAACGGAATCAGTATGAC
>JAKEEG010000028.1 GCA_022616555.1 Ignavibacteriota bacterium
AACGTTCTCTTACTGTAATTTAAGGCGATAAAGGAGATATAACAGGGTTGCCCCAAGGTTGCAATAATTTACTAAAACTTGAACAACCTGAGTAAAACTTGAGACTATTTCTCGTTTCGTTATCCATAGCCCTTGTTTTCAGCGTTTTATTGCTCGCTGGGTGCTATACCCCGAGCTCCAGCCTTAATATTGTCCAGAAATTTGGCATTTCTGGGGATATTTTTTCGATAAACCCACCGGAACCCGGTTCGGCCGAAATTGACCACCTTACCGCAAAGTCGATCAACCAATACGGATCACTGATCCGTAAGTATTCCCATAAGTACGACATGGATTGGCGGCTGGTATTGGCTGTGATTAAGCAGGAGTCGAGATTCCGCCATAACGCTGTGAGCCGAACTGGGGCCTACGGGCTGATGCAGATCATGCCTGTTACACAGGCAGAATTGACGGATAAAATCGGTATTGATGAAGCCAAAAGCCCCTGGAATAATATCCGGGCTGGGGTTTTCCATCTTCGGTCATTATACCGGTATTTCGACCAAGCCGAGAATATGGACAGGATCCACTTGAGCCTAGCTGCTTACAACGCCGGCTTAAGTCGTATTCGGGATGCTCAGAGCATTGCAGAGTATCTTGGGCATAATCCAAACTCTTGGGGACATGTGAAGGATGCACTTCCCCTGCTTTCCAAGCAGTACTACACGTTGCATAGGCAGATTTGGAAGGATGGTATGCCCACGGGCGGTTATTTCCGAAATTACCGCCAGACGACGGCGTACGTCGAAAATATTATGCAGTACTACGATGAGTATAAACTGGCATTAAACTGAGTATGTTAACAAGTGTGAGAGCGGCTTTATTGCTGGCCGCGTGCTTTGTTTCACCCATTGATCTAGTCGCTCAGGACGAATCAAGCTTCGATGTAACGCTCTTTCGTTATATTAACAATCAGCAAACAGAGAAGGATGGATTGTTCGAATTTATAGACCAATCGTCCTTCTCGGTATTTATAGCTGTTCCAGTGGGATTGCTCGTTTATGGAGCGCTGGCTGATGATAGGTCGGTGTTCGATACGGGAGTATTAGTAGGAACTTCGCAAACGCTCACGTTAGGTGCGACAGCGCTCGGGAAATTCTTTATTGATAGGCCCAGGCCATTCCAGGAACTACAAAACGTGAAGCTCAAGCATCAATCTTCGGCGACTGGTTCGTCGTTTCCTTCTGGGCATGCATCCGGGTCATTTGCCATTGCAACAGCGCTTGCGTGGAGATCGGGTCCAGCGGTATATATCCCGGTAGCATTATGGGCTGCTGCGGTGGGCTACGGTCGCATCTATGTTGGGGTGCATTACCCGACTGATGTGATCGGCGGCATAGTGTGTGGGGTATTAATTTCGTCGCTTGTTCATGCCTATCGCGGCGATATCATCAATACAAAAGACAGATTATTGAATACTCAGCCGACGAACGTGAGCGCCGTCAACACGCCGATATTAAGCATGCGGATTCCATTGAGTACGTATTGATATTCGTTCACGAGTTGGCTATATTTTTACTATGCAACTTACTCCCAGACTCGCACGCGCCCCAGAATTGTATGGTGACTACTGGCTCAACTCCGAGCCGGTGTCGATTTCCGCGCTACGCGGATATGTAGTCCTGCTCAATTTTTGGGATTACAGCTCGGCTGCTTCCTTGCGCGCAGTGCCTTACCTTAACGAGTGGTACCGCAAATACCAAGAGTATGGACTTGTTGTGATTGGCGTACATACTCCGGAATTCAAATTTGGCAAGAATCCGGAGAACGTAACGCGTGCAATTGAGCATACTGGCATTAAGCACACGGTGGTGATGGACAACGAAGCGATTATCTGGAATGCATTCGGCAACCGCGTAAAGCCCACACGTTGCTTGATCGACAAGGATGGCTTTGTTCGTTTTACGCATGAGGGTGAGGGTGGTTACGAAGAATTTGAGAGAGAAATTCAAGTCTTGCTGATGGATGCAGGAACACGCGGCGAGTTGCCACAATTGATGGATCCGATTCGCGAAGCAGACAGGCAGGGTGCAGTGAGCTACCGCCAGAGTGCTGATGTTGCATTCGGGTACTTGCGCGGTACGATGGGCAACGTTGAGGGCTTCAGCCCTGAGTCGACCGTAGAGCATACTGATCCAGGGTTACACTTACCGGGTAGATTTTACGCGCAGGGGGTATGGATGGATGACCGAGAGTGCATTCGCTTCCGCGGTGAGGAGCCCGGTTATCTCCTTGCCCAATACGAAGCGTTAGATGTCGAAGGCGTGTTGAGTATGGAAGACGGAAAGGGCTGCGAGTTACTTGTGGAGCAAGATGGACAAATGTTGAGTGAAGGCAATAAAGGCGATGATGTCACCATCAATAAACAAGGTGCAAGTGTTTTACGTGTTGATAAACCCCGGTTATATAGTATTGTGAAGAACGCGGAATTCGGAGGGCACACGCTAAAATTGCACGTTTCACGAAACGGGATGGAGGCGTACTCCCTGAGCTTTGGTACGGGTGTCATTCCGGAGTTGGTCTCTAATAATTAAGCGATTGCGAGCCTATTGCTCTTTAGTTGAAAATTTTGTATGTTTATTACGTGGTGATTTGAGCCGACAGCTTGCGGCCACGTAAAATAATCGCTAAAGCGTCGCCCTAAGAAATGCATCTCTACCCGGCGTCGCTCACGCTGGGTTTTTTGTTTTCTACGCCGAAGTACGACGCATGTTCGACATGCGTCGTACATATACGACCTATGCCTAAATCCTTTCTCGACATATTAAAAGAAAAAATCGTTGTCTACGACGGTGCGACCGGAACACATCTGCAGGAGCAAAACCTGACGCCGGATGATTTTGGCGGCGAGCACCTTGCCGGGTGCAACGAGTACCTCGTCGTCACAAAGCCTTCTGCTGTCGAGAACGTCCACCGCGACTATCTCGAAGCAGGTTGCGACGTCATTGAGACGAATTCCTTTGGCTCAACCAGCATCGTGCTTGCTGAATACGGCCTCCAGGACAAAGCTTACGAGCTCAACTACAAAGCAGCGCAGATTGCCAAACGTATGGCGTCGGATTACTCGACGAACGGCAGGCAGCGTTTCGTTGCCGGCTCGATGGGTCCAACGACAAAGCTTCCTTCGCTCGGTCACATCGGTTTCAAGCAGATGGCGGAAGCGTATTACGAGCAAACGAAGGGGTTGGTCGAGGGTGGCGCTGATTTGCTCAATATCGAAACATGCCAGGATATACTCCAGACAAAAGCAGCTCTGTACGGGATATTTGAGTATTTCGAATCTGTCAAACGGCGTGTGCCAGTGGTTGCATCAGTCACTATCGAAACTGTTGGCACGATGCTGCTTGGTACGGAAATCTCGGCAGCGCTGACTTCGCTCGAACCTTACGATATCGACGTTTTTGGGATGAACTGTGCCACCGGACCCAAAGAAATGTCCGAACATGTGCGGGTACTTTCGTCCAGCAGTCCCTTGCCCATTTTTGTGATGCCCAATGCAGGCTTGCCGGAAAACATCGGAGGCCATGCGCATTATCATCTCAGTCCCGAAGAGTTGGTACAGTATCTCTCGCATTTTGTCAAGGATTTAGGTGTTAGCATTGTCGGCGGTTGCTGCGGCACAACGAAAAAGCACATCCGCCAGCTTGTTGAGGCTGTAGGCGGGCTTTCGCCTCGTGAGCGCAAATATGAATTTACCCCGGCTGCTTCGAGCTTGTACCAGCCGGCGCCATTCCGAATTACGCCGCCGCCGGTGTTCGTCGGTGAGCGGACAAACGCCAACGGCAGCAAGCTCTTCCGTGACCTCCTGAGCCGAGAAGATTGGGAAGGGATTGTCGCGATGGGACGCGAGCAGGTCAAAGAACAGGCGCACATGATAGATGTGTGCGTCGCGTACGTCGGCAGGGACGAAGCACGAGACGCTCGGGAGGTCGTTTCGCGTTTCAATACGCAGGTGACTGTGCCGATGACCATTGATTCGACCGAGCCGCCGGTAATAGAAGAAGCGCTTCAGCGCATCGGTGGGAAGGCAGTGGTGAACTCCATCAACCTCGAAGACGGGGAGGAGCGCCTGAAACGCATTGTCACGCTGTGTAAGAACTACGGTGCGGCAGTGATTGCGCTGACCATCGACGAGAAGGGCATGGCGAAGAAAGCTGAACATAAGCTTGCCATCGCCAAACGAATTTACAGTCTTACGATCGAAAAATACGGCATGAAGCCGCACGATTTGATTTTTGACACACTCACATTTACGCTTGGTTCCGGGGATGAAGAATTTCGCCGCGCAGGTCTCGATACGATCGAAGGCATACGGCTGATTAAAAAGGAATTTCCTGAAGTCCATACAATTTTGGGAGTCAGCAACATTTCGTTCGGCCTGGCACCAGTAGTGCGCAACGTACTCAACAGCGTCTTCTTGCATTACGCGGTAGAAGCCGGGCTGGATATGGCTATTGTCCATGCCTCGAAAATCATGCCGCTCTATAAGATTGACGAGCGGGGAAGGGAGCTTTGCAGGCAGTTGATTTTCGATGAGCGGAAGTTCGAGGGCGAGGGTGAAAACCGCAAGGTAGTGTACGACCCGCTCACAGAACTGATGGCTTATTACTCGGACAAGAAAACCGAAACCAAGAAGAAGTCGGTAGTTAAAGGCGACACGGTTGAAGAGCGGTTGAAGAATAGGATTATCGATGGCGAGCGAGTAGGCTTGCAGGCGGATTTGGATGATGCGCTGAAAAAACACCCTGCGCTCGACATTATCAACACAATTTTGCTTGATGGGATGAAAGTGGTGGGCGAGTTGTTTGGCTCCGGACAGATGCAATTGCCGTTTGTTTTGCAGTCTGCGGAAGTAATGAAAGCCGCTGTCGCTCATCTAGAACCACACATGGAAAAAACCGAGGGCTCTCAGAAGGGCACCATGGTGATTGCAACCGTTAAAGGCGACGTGCACGATATTGGGAAAAATTTGGTCGATATTATCCTCACCAACAACGGCTATAAAGTGATAAACCTCGGCATCAAGTGTCCTGTGGAAACCATGCTGCACGCCGCCGAGGAGCACCAGGCGGACGCCATCGGAATGAGTGGTTTGTTAGTGAAATCCACGCTCGTGATGAAGGAAAACCTTGCCGTGATGAACGAGAGGAATATCGACATTCCGGTGATTTTGGGCGGAGCCGCGCTGACGCGGCGGTACGTGGAGCAAGACCTTCGCTCGGTCTATAACGGCAATGTGCTGTATGCGAATGATGCATTTGACGGGCTTTCGTTGATGGAGAAAATCATTTCGGGGCAGCTAGAGCAGGCGCCGCTTACTGGCGATGAATCCATTGAAGCAGAAGAGGAAGTCCTCACCGGTGCGGAAGCAAAGATTGCATTGGCGATGGCTGAGGATGTCCACTATAGCAAGGACAACGGCTCCCTGAAGTCTGACGTTGCAGTGTTAGAGGTACCAAAGCGCTCGGCAGTGAAAATTGATGTGCCGATTCCAACTCCCCCGTTTTGGGGAGCGAAAATTGTTGAAGACATTTCACTCGATGAGACATTCCAATACGTTAACGAAATCGCTCTCATTCGCGGGCAGTGGCGTGTAGTGCGCGGAAAGTTGAGCGAACAAGAATACCAGAAAGTTCTGAAAGAGCAAATTTATCCGGATCTCGAGAAGCTGAAATCGAAGGTCGCAGCTGAGAAACTGCTGGAGCCAAAGGTGGTGTATGGGTATTTCCCCTGCCAATCGGATGGCAACGAACTTATTATTTACAACGATGCACAATCATCATCGGAACGACTACGGTTTTCTTTCCCGCGTCAACAGCATAAACCGTATTTATGCTTAGCGGACTACTTTGCACCAATTGACTCCGGAAGAGTCGATGTGGTGGCATTTCATCTTGTGACTGTGGGAAGAAAAGCGTCTGATTATTCAAGGAAACTCTTTGAATCCAATCAATATAAAGACTATCTTTATTTCCACGGACTAAGCGTGGAAAGCGCTGAAGCGATGGCCGAGCTATGGCACAAGCGCATTCGCGAAGAGCTGGGCATTGCCGGCAACGATGCGAAAGAAATTCGTAAACTGTTTAGCCAGGGTTATCAAGGCTCGAGATACAGCTTCGGTTACCCTGCATGCCCGAATCTTGAGGACCAGGCAAAACTGTTTGAGTTGCTCCAGCCGGAGCGTATCGGGGTTGAGCTGACAGATGAGTTTCAGCTTGTGCCGGAGCAATCCACAAGTGCAATAGTTGCCCATCATCCTGAAGCACGGTATTTTAATGTGAAATAAGTTTTTTATTCCTCAGTATTACTTAACCATCAAATAAGCACCGACACATGCCTAATCTTGTACTGGTTCGCCACGGCGAATCGCAATGGAATCTCGAAAACCGCTTCACCGGCTGGGTGGATGTGCCCCTCTCGCCAAAAGGCGAGCAGGAGGCGCGGCAGGCCGGCGAGAAGTTAAAATCGTATACATTCGACAAAGCTTATACCTCCGTCCTCAAGCGCGCAAATGACACGCTGAAGATTATTTTGAAGGCTAGCGGACAATCGGGAATCCCGACTGAATATGACAAGGCCCTCAATGAGCGTCACTACGGCGCTCTCCAAGGCTTGAACAAAGCGGATATTGGCAAGCAGTATGGTGAGGAGCAGTTGAAAATATGGCGGAGGAGCTATGATATCCCGCCTCCCAAAGAGAAAACCGAGCTCAACCCCGACGGCATCAGTGAGAGTCTCAAGGATACAGCCGCGCGGACGCTTCCGTATTTTGAGAAGAAAATCCTGCCTGATGTTCTTGCAGGCAAGAATATCATCATCGCCGCGCACGGTAATAGTCTCCGGTCCATCGTGATGAAGCTTGATAGCCTGACGAAAGAGCAGGTATTAGAGCTGAACATTCCTACCGGCGTTCCATTGTTGTACGTGTACGACGGGAAGGGGGAGATTGTGGAGCATCGGTATTTGTAAAACAGTAAACCTGCGAGGTTTCCAAAACCTCGCAGGTTTCTGAGAATGAAATTTTTGTAACAAAACTCCTTATCGCACTTACTCTTAGCCTGTTTCTCCCATTTCCCCCTTCGAAAATCTCTGTGACGAAACGCACCTAAGCAGAAACCTCTACGCTTTCTGCTTGACAGAAGGTAGGAAATTTGCTAATATGTGGAAGCGCTTCCACGATGACATCCCCACACCACAATCACAATTAAAGAGGAGGTCCGGCCATGACACTCTCACACAAGTTGTTTCGCCGGTTGTTGATGTTCCTCTCCCCAATGTTGTTCGCAGTACATCTTCAAGCTCAAAACGATGTTATGATGCAGGCGTTCTATTGGAATCTGCCTGTCGATACCGCGAGCAAGAACGGCTTTTGGTATGACACGCTTGCGGCGAAGATTCCCAGCCTCAAATCCGCAGGGATCACGGGAATCTGGACGCCGCCGCCGAGCAAGGGCAATTGGGGTATCGAGGATATGGGTTACGGGCTTTTTGACCATTACGACCTCGGAGCCTATAATCAGAAGGGGTCGACGGAAACCCGTTTCGGCTCCAAATCCGAGTTGCTCAACATGCTTTCGGTTGCGCATAGCACGTCGAATGGCCCCAAGATGGAAGTCTATGCCGATGTCATCCTCAACCACATTTACGCCAACGAGTCGCAAAACGAGAACAATCCCGCGGTCAAGGAGTATGTATTCGACGAGGCATATCGTAACGGTAATCAATATGTACCGTATCCAACGAACGAGGTCTATTGGAGGCTACCCAATGCCGGCTCGGGCGATTATTACATCCAGATCAAAGGGTACAACCTTGATTGGGGTGCGAGCTATACTCAACGAGGGTACGACCTATACATCAACTGGACGGGTGCCAATCCCGATGCGACGGTGTATTGGGAATCAGAACCGAACAACGGCAGCGGTCAGTGGAATAGCTTTCCGGGTACGGGTAAGACGATTCGGGGTCACATGCAGTCTTCTTCGGACATCGACGAATTCAAATTCACGCTATCTTCATCAGCAACAGTAGAAATACGGTTAATTGCACGCAAAGAAGGAACGAACAGTCAGGGCCAATGGGAGTGGCAGTGGGCAGATCAGACGAACGGGTACTATCCTGCGGCGATTTGGAACAATGGGAGCAATCTCGCAAATAGCTTGTTACAGGCCCGGACGTCAACTGGCATTTCCTACGTAAACCACACGGGGAGCGGTGAAGCGAATCACTCTTGGACGTACACGGATTTCCATCCCGTCGATAGCGCGGATTGGCTCGGCGATGAGGGCTACCAAGACGAAATAGTTACAAACACGAGATGGTTCGGGAACGATCTCAACACGTTTAGTTCCACAGTCCAGAACAGACTGATTGCGTGGGGACAGTGGTTGTCATCGAACAACGTTGGATTCGACGGCTATCGCCTTGATTTCGTGAGGGGATTTCAGGAAGAAATGGTTTCGAAATGGGCCTGCAATCTCCCGAGAAAAGGGGATGGCAGTCAGCCGTTTATCGTTGGAGAGTACTGGACCTCGTATAAATATCGGCTTAAGAACTGGGTCAATGATACGTGGGATGATTACACGTTTAACGGGTACCGGGCCGACGTTGATGTGTTCGATTTCCCGCTGAGGATGGATTTGGCGAACATGGCGAATTGGAATGGCGGCGATTATAATATGGCGTGGTTGAATCATTCTGGCATGGTGCGGGATAACGGAGGTAATTCGCTCTCCGGCACGTCAATTGTCACTTTTATCGATAACCACGATACCGGGAAGGAAAGCGATAAGTGGCTGTGGCGGGATTGGGATATGGCGTATGCATATATCCTGTTTGCCGAGGGAAGGCCGTGTATTTTCTATCCACATTATTATGGGGTAACGCAAGTCGATAACCACAATCCATCGACAACGGTGACGGCTCCGAGCAGCCTGCAAACCGATATCAATAAGCTGATTCACGCTCGGAAGGAGTACCTTGGTGGAGGAATGGTTGTGTTGAGTGAGGTTGGGAATCCTTGGCCTTCGGGCGACACGTGGAATGTGTATGTCGCACGCAGGCAAGGCAACGGCACGAAATCCGGCGGTATTCTCGTGCTCAACAATCATGAATCATCGACCAAGAGTCTGTGGGTTGACAGCTCACCCACCGGGTATTCGAGTTGGGCGAACCAAACACTCGTCAATGCGTTGAACCCTTCGGATACGACGATAGTGCAATCGGATGGCAGAGTGAATGTTTGGGCGCCTGCCAGAGGTTCTTCTATCTGGGTGAAAGCGAGCGAATATGTTGCATATTCGCCCAGCCTTGCAAGTGATAATGAGGCGGAGGCAGAGCTAGGTTCTGAAGATACCCCGCGGGAATTTGAGCTAAAGCCGAATTATCCCAACCCGTTTAATCCTTCAACGATGATTACGTTTAGCGTTCCCAAGAATGGACATGTTTCGCTCACCGTGTTTGACCCGCTGGGGCGCGAAGTAGCTCAGTTGTTGAATGAGTATAAGGTAAGCGGTACGTATCAAGTTGAGTTTAGCGCAGGCACGTTACCGAGTGGGGTGTATTTCTACAGGCTGAATGCGGGAGGGAGAAGTTCGATTCAAAAGATGCTGGTCCTGAAGTAACCGGCTCGAGCGATAAATCTCAAGCGAAGCCCTCGGAAGTATGCCGAGGGCTTCGCCGTTTCTTTTCACAAGACTATTTTGTATGTTGACACTATGGATGAGCGATTTCACCAAGGAATCCGTGAGTTTAACGAGCGGAGATTTTTCGAGGCGCATGATGTGTTGGAGGATTTCTGGCATGAATATCGCGAAACCGACCGGACGTTTCTCCAGGGTCTTATCCAAGTGGCTGTGGGATTCTATCACTTCGAGAATGGCAATTACAAAGGTTCCCGCAGTCAGTTTTCCAAGGGGATTGCGAAATTGCAGGACTATCTCCCAGACCATCACGGCATTGAGACCGAACGGTTTCTCGCAAATGTCCGTCACTGGTTGAGCGTTATCGAACGACTGGAGCAAGGGGAGACAGTGCCTTTCAATAGCGATGCAATCCCCAGCATCGAGTATCTTCCGAATACTATTCCAGAAAGCATCAATGAAGATCGGTCCTTACGAAATTCACACACTTGAAACAGGCAGGTTCGCGCTTGACGGTGGTGCAATGTTCGGCATTGTTCCATTCGTATTTTGGAGCAAGACGAATCCGCCCGACGACCGCCGCCGCATTAATTTAGCTGCGCGGTGTTTGCTTATCCGTGGTAACGGGAAAATCATCCTGGTGGATGACGGGAACGGTGATAAATGGAACGATAAGCTAAAGGACATTTATCGGCTCGATACATCGCAGCAGGATATTGTACGCTCACTGAAGAAGCATGGCTTGACACCGGATGATGTGACTGATGTGATTCTGACGCACCTGCATTTTGACCACGCGGGCGGCTCGACAGTCCGCATGAACAGCGAAGTTGTACCGACGTTCAAGAATGCGAAATACTATGTGCAGAAAAAGCACTGGGAGCTTTCGCAGAACCCGACGGAAAAAGACCGCGGCAGTTTTATGCGGGATGATTATATGCCATTGAAGGAACATGGCGTGCTTGAGCTTGTTGATGGTGAGTTTGAGATTTTTCCGGGTATTGAGATGCTTGTTTGCAACGGACATACTGCCGCTCAGCAATTGCCGAAGATTTCCGACGGCAAGACCTCACTGCTCTTTTGTTGCGATTTGTTTCCCACTGTTTCGCATTTACCGTATCCTTATGTGATGGCGTATGATGTTCGGCCGCTCGTTACGATCGAAGAGAAGAAGAAAGTGCTTGGAAGGGCGTACGAGGAAAAGTGGGTATTGTTCTTTGAGCACGACCCTGCGACTGAAGCTGTTACCGTTAAACCCAGTGAAAAAGGCTTTGTGATTGACCAGAAAATGGCGATAGGATAGCGGAATTCCGGGAACTCGGTTTTGTTCTATAACTATGGACGGGTACGTTAAAATAGCGCGGAAAGACCAGCTAAAATCCTCATCCGGAGTTTCCGTAAATGTGGAAGGGGAGGAGGTTGCTGTATTCCAAATTGATGGAGATATATTGGCGGTTCGGAATACTTGTCCACACCAACACTTTCAGTTGTTGCATCAAGGGGAGCTGGATGGCCATGCGGTGACTTGTCCCATGCATGGATGGAAATTTGACTTGCAAACTGGGAGGGGAATTGCCAATAGCGGAAATTTGAGAACATACGCAGTGAAGGTGATAGGAGACGATGTTTGGGTTGAGCGCCCGGAGGAGTGAGATGGAGACACTCACGCAGAGAATAAAATCACACGCGCTGGAACTTGGCTTTGCCAAGATAGGTATTGCGCGTGCTGATGCACTGACGGATGAAGCAAAGCATCTGCGAGAGTGGCTGGGTCGTGGCTATCAGGGTACAATGGAGTGGATGGAGAGGAATTTCGAGAAGCGCACAGACCCGTGCAACATCGTGCCGAATGCCAAGTCGGTCCTTTGCGTGGCGATGAATTATTACACAGACACTCAGCACCCTGTTGACCCGTCTGTCGGACGAATTTCGCGTTATGCGTGGGGGGACGATTACCATATTATTGTGACGAATCGGCTGAATGAGTTATTCGAGTATGTAAAAGAAATTGCTCCGAACGTGAACGGCAAGCTGTACGTCGATACGGGTCCAATAATAGACAAAGCCTGGGCAGCTCGTGCCGGTATCGGGTGGCAGGGAAAACATACGAACGTCATCACGAAAGAATACGGCTCGTGGGTGTTTCTCGGAGAGATCATTCTTGATGCAGAGTTGGAGTACGACGAGCCCATAGCGGATTTCTGCGGGAGTTGCACAGCATGCCTCGACGCGTGTCCGACTGGAGCAATCATTGAACCGTACGTGCTTGATTCGACGAAATGCATCTCGTATCTCACCATCGAGCATCGTGGTGAGATTGACGACAAGTTAAAGCCGCATTTTGAGAACTGGGTGTATGGTTGCGATATTTGCCAGGACGTCTGTCCGTGGAATAAATTTCAACAAATGACGAACGAGGAGACGTTTCAACCACGGGAGTTAAACATTGCGCCAAAACTCTCAGAGCTTGTGGAGATCACACAAGAAGAATTTACGGAGCGATTCCGAAAGAGCCCGATCAAACGTACGAAGCGCGAAGGATTAGCCCGCAATGCAAAGGCGGTATTGGCTGGACAAGAAGCAACGGCGTGATACTGGATGTGGGATATGCGAAGATAAAGATGTTTTGCTTTGTCAAACGATGAACTATTCACGATTAACCATTAACAGTTTTTAACGACCATGTCAGAGAACAATCATCATAAAGTCATTATAATTGGCTCAGGACCTGCGGGTCTTACAGCTGCACTCTATACCGCAAGAGCTAATCTAAGCCCCATCGTTTTTGAAGGCAACCAGCCGGGTGGACAGTTGACGATCACCACAGAAGTTGAAAATTATCCCGGTTTTCCCGAAGGCGTTATGGGGCCGGAAATGATGGAGCTTTTCCGCAAGCAAGCGCAGAAATTTGGAGCGCAATGCTTTTACAAAGAAGTGACGGAAGTTGATTTTTCAAAGCGCCCGTTTAAAGTTGTAGCGAATAACGAAACGTACTATGGAAATTCTGTTATCGTTGCGACCGGAGCGTCCGCGAAGCTGCTGAACTTGCCTTCGGAAGCGGAATATATGGGGTATGGTGTCTCCGCATGCGCAACGTGCGATGGGTTCTTTTTCAAGAACCAGCACGTTGTTGTGATTGGGGGAGGTGATACAGCGATGGAAGAAGCAACGTATCTCACCAAGTTCGCGTCGAAGGTTACCATAGTGCACCGCCGGAATGAGCTCCGGGCGTCCAAAATCATGCAGGAACGTGCACGCAAGAATCCGAAGATCGAGTTCATATTCGATTCAGTTGTAGAAGAGGTTTTGGGCAAAAATGAAGGTGGAAAGAAATCGGTAACGGGCGTCCGGTTGAAGAATGTTAAAACTGGAAAGGTCAGCGACTTGGCCTGTGACGGCTTCTTCTTAGCCATCGGTCACCAGCCGAACACGAAGATTTTCGAGGGGAAATTAGAGATGGATTCCGTCGGTTATTTACTGACGAAACCTCATAGTACTGCAACGAACGTGCCGGGAGTGTTTGCGGCTGGTGATGTGGCGGACGCTGTCTATCGTCAAGCAGTGAGTGCAGCAGGTACAGGCTGTATGGCTGCGATCGATGCTGAGCGTTTTCTTGCACACCAAGGCGATGGACAAGATTAGAAGCCCTCTGTACGCTTGTTTACTCCTCAAGTTTAAAGAAGGTGACGATTCGCATCCAACCTTCCCTAATCTGCTATCGCACCCCGTATCTTGTTGACTTTCGAGCATCGGTTTCGTATAATTCAATGCCTTGTAATGAGTTACGGGTATTCTCTCCCCAGTCAGAAAGAAAGCCTCAGGACGAATGTCAACTTCAACAAAATGGATCATCGGTATCGCCGTCGTTGTGCTATTCTTTTTTGGGATCTTCTCCCTGGTGATGCTCAGTTGGCTGTTCTCCAAACCCTACGACGATTCACTCTCAACCTCAGGCCAAAAAGTCGCCGTTGTCGAACTGAATGATATTATTTATTCATCGGAAGACATTGTCCGGCAATTCAAGAAGTATCGCGAGAACAGGTCTGTGAAAGCGATTGTCTTCCGTGTCAACTCACCGGGCGGCGGCGTTGCGGCGAGTCAGGAAATTTTCGAAGAGGTGAAAAAAACGCGCGACAGTAATACGCCTGTTGTCGTTTCGATGGGAGAAGTGGCGGCGAGCGGCGGATATTATGTATCAATCGGTGCGGATAGAATTGTCGCTAACCCCGGCACACTGACCGGAAGTATCGGCGTGATTATTCAGTACCTCGAAGTTGATGAATTGATGAAAAAAATCGGTATTGAGGCGCAGACGTTCAAGAGCGGGCGGTTGAAGGATATCGGCTCGCCGTTTCGTAAATCCACCGAGGATGAAAGAAAATTCTTCGACCAGCTTATTCAGAACGTGTACGAGCAGTTCGTAGACGATGTGATTGCGGAACGAGAGCTTGATAGGAATATCGTACTGCGTTATGCTGATGGACGCGTCTTCACAGGCGCACAAGCTTTGGAATACGGTTTCGTGGATACCTTAGGAACGTTTGAAGACGCCATTGCCATTGCTGCAGAAATGGGGGGAATCGATGGTGAGCCAAAGGTGATCAAAGAGTATCGCACCCAGACCTTCTTCGAGCGGCTCATGGGCGAGGACCTATCGGAAATCGCTTCCCTCAAAAAAGAAGTATTGAATCAGCCCATCATCCAGTACCGGTTGCACATCCCTTTTTAACAACATCAGGAGGTCACTTGACTAAAGCCGACATCGTAGATAAGATTGCGTCAGCCACGGGGTTAACGAAGGTGGAAACGGAAGCGGTGGTGGATGGCTTTCTCACAACAGTGATCGATGCGTTGAAGGAGGGAAATAATATTGAGATTCGCGGGTTTGGTAGCTTTAAAGTGAAAAAGCGGAAGGGGCGAGTTGCGCGCAACCCACGAACTGGTGAGCAAGTGATGGTGTCTGAGCATTTTGTCCCGGTATTTAAAGTTTCGAAAGAGCTTAAGCACACTGTAGATGCAAATCTCAAGAATACACAGCCGAAGTAGGTATTGCCAACAAGCGTTATGAAGCCAACGATTTTGTGTGGAGAGTGCGGAAAACCGATTGAGCTGGGGAGTAAGTTCTGTAATCATTGTGGGAAACCGGTGCAATGGTCGCAGCAAACTCAGGGCGATCAGCTACAATCGAGTACTCTACAGTGTGAGCGCTGTGGAGCCGAAAACGAAATTACGAGTTCAGTTTGTTGTGCTTGCGGAGAAGTCCTCAATCTACAGCAGCAGAGAACGGGCGCTCAGCGTAAGCAAGACCAGAAGGGGCGCAAGAAACGCGCGGAACAACCCCTTGTGCTTTCGTGGAAAGTCATTCTTGGCTTTGTCGTATTCATTGCAGTCGGAGTTTTGGGGTTAGAGTTGCTGACGGCAAAGAAACTGCCGGATGTTCCCCATACGCATGACGACACATCGCTCGAGCCGGCGGCGAACATGCTGGCGCTCCAGGAAATTGAAGATTTAGAGAAGCGCGTTTCAGATAGTCCAAGTGATATCCCGCTTCGCATCAAACTAGCAAACTTGTTGCATGACGCACGATTCTACGACAAGGCGATCCAGCGCTATAACGAGTATCTGAAACTAAAGCCGGATGACGTGGACGCGCGAGTTGACCTCGGGATATGCTATTATGAGATTAACAAAACGACGGACGCGAAGCGTGAGATGTTAACGGCGCTCGAGCACAACAAAAAGCATGTGTTAGCACATTTCAACCTCGGCATTGTGCATTTGCGAATCGCACAGGCCGAGATGAAGACAGGGAACACGGATCAAGCAAACGAAGCAGTGCTTGAGGCAAACGAGTGGTTCCGGAAGACAATTGCATTAGACCCGAATGGAAGTGCAGGGCAACGCGCTCAGCAGCTTCTTACTGAGCATTTTAATTAACCCAATTTTCTCACTTACTAACGGAGGAGCTCCATGCCAAGCGGCAAAAAGCGCAAGCGCCACAAGATGGCGACGCATAAGCGGAAAAAACGGCTGCGGAAGCTGCGCCACAAGAAGAAAATCCGTTAAGCAATCTTTGTTACGCTCTCCCGCCAGATACTGATTCTGTGTCTGGCGGGTGTATTATGTTGTTTTACCGTTCCATGAAAAGTATAAAAGTACTCGCCAGCATACTGCTTCTTCTCTCTGCGTTATTTGTACTCTCCTCGCCAATGCTTTTTAGTTGGGGCTATTGGGCGCACAGGGAGATACACCGCCATGCCATTGAAGCACTGCCGGAAGGTCCCAAGGCATTCTTTCAACATCATGCCGATAGTATTGTCTCTCGATCGATAGAACCGGACGAGCGGCGCTGGGTGGATTCGTTGGAAGCATATTATCATTATATAGATATTGACCGGTACGGCGCCCACCCTTTCAACGAGCTTCCGCGAGAGTATAACGCGGCGGTCAAAAAATTCGGCAAGGCGTATGTGGATACTACCGGTACGGCACCATGGCGTATTGCAGATTTTACCGCGAAACTCTCGGACGCAATGAGGCGCAACGACGCTGAGGCCATCCAGTTGTATGCGTCAAATCTGGGGCACTACGTCGCCGATATCAACGTTCCATTGCATACCGTTGTCAATTATGACGGACAGCTCACCGGACAAAAAGGTATCCATAGCCGTTGGGAGTCGCACTTGCCTTCGAGGTACGGCAAAACCTATAAGTTGGGAGCAAAAAATCCAGAGTATATCAAGAATCCACTTACTACTGCGTTTGATATTATTTTAGAAAGTTATCAGTCGGCAGATAAGCTTTTAGCGTTGGATCTTGAAACACAAAAAGAAATTCCCAAGGAAAAGCTCTACACATATATTATACGCGATAGTGTTCAAGTTCGTGTTTTCAGCGACGAATACTACGAGCGCTACCAGAACAAATTAGGCAGTATGGTAGAGGAGCGTATGAATCGGTCAATTCACTGGGTGGCGAGTTACTGGTATACCGCTTGGGTAGATGCGGGGAAGCCGAAACTTACTATGAAGTAGAACAAGCCGAAACGGCTGAGTCTCGCTGGAAATAAGGGCGAGAATAAAGGTTATTTGATTGGCAGATTTTATGAGTTGGGTGTTCCGAAATCACTTGTGTTTTTCGTCATTTCTTGTAGTTTGTACATAGGTAATTTGACGGGATTTTTCCCCTAGGAGGGCTTATGGCACAAGAAAATGATGGACTAGCAAAAGGATTGTTAGCCGGCTTCATCGCTGGCAGTGTGGTTGGGGCTGTGCTGGCGTTATTGTATGCGCCCAAAAGCGGCCGTGAATTACGTCGTGACATCAAGGATCGCTCGACAGAGTTGTTAGGCAACGCGGATGAGTTCATGGCTAATGCGCGCAGCAGGGCTACGGATATCATCAACGAAGGGAAGCGCCGGTCCGAGTACGTCATCAACGATGCGCGCAAAAAAGCAGAAACACTGCTGGGAGACGCCGAGCGCATTATCTCGGATGCGCGTGAGAAGACGCGAGGAGAAGGGGCGAAGGGCGACTCATCGAAGAGCGGATCGTCAAAGAACTAGCCTTCAAGGTGAAGGCGGGTTAGCAAACCGGAGCACTTGTTTAGGAAAATTGAGTGGAAACACTTCTTAGTGTCGCCCAATTAATAGCCTTAGTGAGCGTCTCGGCGCTCTGTGTGTACTTAATCGTCGTGCTTGTGCGGGTGCAAGACGTGCTCGGTTTGCTGCAACGAAACCTGGCCGATTTCAATGAGCACGCGAAACCCGTTCTGGAAAATCTCCATTACATTACGGAGAAGTTCCGCTCGATTTCGGCGAAGATTGATGACCAGGTGGGCGTTGTGAAAGAATCGCTAGAGTCGATTCAGCTCGCTGTCGATAACGTTGTCGCCTTCGAAGAGCGCCTACAGCAGTGGCTTGAAGAGCCGGTGTTCAGGTTGGTTTCATCCGTTAGCGCATTCGTCAACGGGATTGTTTCATGGATTGATGCATTGCGCGGCGAGAGAACGAAGTAAAAAACAATACTGATAATAGCTATCTTCTATACAGTGGTGAGCGTTCCGCTCGAAGAGCGCGAATTACACAGTTTCCTGCCTCGTAGACACTCCATTGATTCGTTAACTAAGCGGAGATGAGTCTTTGGCGCACGCACCTCAAAAGGATTACTCTCTCGATCATATTCGAAATATCGCTTTCGTCGGTCACGGCGGAGCGGGCAAAACGATTCTGTGCGAAAGTATTCTGTTTGACACGAAAACAATCAACCGCATCGGTAAGATCAGCGAAGGGTCGACTGTTTCCGATTACCACCCGGATGAGGTAGAGCGAAGTATTTCCATCAACGCCTCTTTACTGCACTGTGATTGGAAAGACCACAAGCTGAACATCCTTGATACTCCAGGCTACACCGATTTTACAGGAGAGGTCCTTTCTGCCTTGCGAGTATCTGACACGGCAGTTGTCTTCCTCAAGGCGGTCGAAGGCGCTGAGGTGGGGACCGAAATTGTCTGGAATTATACCAAAGCCGGGTTGCTTCCGGCTTTGTTCGTTATCAATAAACTCGATAACGAGAATTCGGATTTTGACCACGTGATGACAATAGCGCGCGAGCGTTTCGGCCATGATGTGACGATTATTCAATTCCCGGTTAACGAAGGCTTGCCGTTTGACTCTGTGGTGGACGTCTTGAGAATGAAGCTTCTCAAGTATGAACGGGATGGCAGCGGGAAGTACGCAGAACTGGATATTCCAGCAGATTTGAAAGGCAAAGCCGACCAGCTGCACGAGGAGCTGGTAGAAAAAATCGCCGAGACGGACGAAACACTGTTGAATAAATTTTTTGAAGAAGGCACGCTCCATGAGAGCGAGCTGCAGTCAGGTTTGCGGCTTGCGCTCAATACCCGAAAAATTTTCCCCGTCTTTTGTGCGGCTGCAGACCTCAATATCGGTGTTACTCCACTATTAGATTTTATTGTCAGTTACGTTCCCTCTCCGAAAGACCGCGGTTCCGTCAAAGCGATCAACATTCAGACCAAAACAGAGATCGATGTGCCGCCTAATCCTGCCGGTGAACCCGCGTTATTTATCTTTAAGACGGTTTCCGAGCAGCACGTCGGAGAGCTGTCATATTTCCGCGTTTTTTCTGGGACGATTCAGGCGGGAATGGATTTGGTTAATGAATCGACGGGAAAAGGCGAGCGCCTAGGCCAGATTTTTGTGATGAATGGAAAAGAGAGGAAGGAAACGGCGAAGCTCAGTGCAGGAGATATTGGCGCCGTCGTAAAACTTAAAGATACGCATACGAATAATACGCTCAGTGGTAAAAATTTACCTGTTGAATTTCCCAAAATCGGATTCCCCGATCCGGTGATTCGGATGGCGATTGTTTCCAAAGCCAAAGGAGACGAAGAGAAGATTGCTACCGGACTGCATTCGCTCCACGAAGAGGACCCGACATTCCTTGTACAGGTTGACGGCAAGCTGAGCCAGACCGTTATCGCAGGGCAGGGGGAATTGCATTTGCTCATTATCACGAAGCGGTTCAAAGAACGGTACGGCGTTGAAGTGGATTTGGTTGAACCAAAAATTCCGTATAAGGAAACCATTAAAGCTGTTGTTCCAAGCATAGAGTACAAACACAAAAAACAGACCGGTGGTCGCGGTCAATTCGGGCATGTCTACATAAAAGTTGAACCGAAACAGCGGGGCACAGGGTTTGAGTTCGAGGATGCAATCGTGGGTGGGGTAGTGCCTGGCAGGTTTGTGCCCGCCGTTGAAAAGGGCATCGTTGAGGTTATGCAAAAGGGAGTGATAGCAGGTTACGAAGTAGTGGATGTGAAAGTCACGCTTCACGATGGTTCCTACCATTCCGTTGATTCTGACGAGCATTCGTTCAAGATTGCGGGGGCAATGGCATTCCGAAAAGGGTTTCAAGACGCAAGGCCGATCCTCTTGGAACCCATCAACGAAATCGAAGTTACCGTACCGGAAGAGTATATGGGTGACGTGATGGGCGATATTTCCGGCAGGCGCGGGAAAATTCTCGGTATGGAGACAGAAGGTCATTTCCAAAAAATCAAATCTCTTGTTCCGATGGGTGAATTGCACAAATATTCGACGATCCTTCGCTCGATGACGCAGGGGAGAGGGGTGTATAAAACGCACTTCTCGCATTACGATGAAATGCCGCGCGAGCAGGCGGAAAAGATTATCGAAGCCTACCAGAAACACAAAGTGGAGGCTGAATAGTCCGGAACTGTATCCATGATTGCGGTATGGTTCCTGCGCTTGCAGTTGTTGAGGTTGAAGCCGATACCGCTGAACGGTATCAGGCGTTCAACCTCATTTTTTTTGTTACAGTTTTTTTGGTATCTTCTTACCACTTCTTATGACACTTGAACAAAAAATTCGATCAAAACAACTAACAGTCGGCATTGTAGGCTTAGGGTACGTCGGTTTGCCTCTCGCGGTGGAATTCGCCTCGAAGGGCATCAAAACAACCGGTATCGACGTCGATCAGACTAAGGTAAAGAGCATCAACGCCGGCAAAAACTACATCGACGATGTCGATGATGAGAAGCTGCGCTCGCTCGTAAAAAAAGGATCCCTGCAAGCGGCCGATAATTATAACAGCATTGGTAAGTTGGACGTGATTTTCATTTGTGTCCCCACACCGTTTACACCGAACAAAGAACCGGACATTTCCTATATTGTCACTGCAACAGAGCACATTGCGAAACGACTCCGAAAAGGCCAGATCATTATCTTAAAGAGCACAACGTTCCCAAATACGACCGAGGGGTACGTCAAACCCATACTCGAAAAAGCGTCTAAACTCAAAGTCGGCAGAGACTTTCATCTCGCGTTTTCACCGGAGCGTATCGACCCGGGCAACAAAAAATGGACAACGGCAAATACTCCTATCGTTGTGGGGGGCGTAACGCCTGAATGTACCCAACTAGCATGTATGGTGAGCGAGTTCGTGGTGAGTAAAGTGATTCCCGTTTCAGGACCGAAAGTCGCTGAGATGGAGAAGCTGCTTGAGAATATTTTCCGGAGCGTCAACATAGCACTGGTGAACGAGCTTGCACAGCTGTGTGACCGCATGGGCGGTATTAACATGTGGGAAGTCGTTGAAGCCGCGGCGACAAAACCGTTCGGGTTCATGCCGTTTTACCCCGGTCCAGGTATCGGCGGGCATTGCATTTTGATTGATCCTTACTACCTTGCTTGGCTTGCACGCCAGCATGATTTCCAAACAAAATTCATTACGCTTGCCGCCGAAACGAATGAGAATATGCCCTTCTATGTGAAAACGATGATCGAACGAGAAGTCAGCAAAATGCCAACTTCTCTCCGGGCGGCAAAAATCTTTTTCCTCGGCGTGGCTTTTAAGCGCGATGTGGACGATACGAGGCATTCTCCAGCTCTTAGGGTGATGGAGATACTCCATGCGGACGGCGCGAAGCGGTTATCATATAACGATCCCCATGTAGCAGATGTGAAGATCAACGGGACCCGATTCACCTCGCAAAAGTTGAGCGCAGCAGCATTGAAGGGAGCCGACTGTGTTGTGATTACAACCGATCACTCGAGCTATGATTATGAGTTTGTTGTTTCCAACGCCAAGCGCATTATCGACACGCGTAACGCGACAAAGAACATTAAGAAAAACCGCGACCGTATCGTTTTATTAGGGGACGGGGTATAAGACCGTAAATTATGAAGCGCTTATTCTCGCCGTGGCGTTCGGCATATATCCGGACGTTCAAAAGCGAAAGGAAGTCAAAACGCTGCCTCTTTTGCCGTATCGCAAAAGAGAAAAAGGACGCGAGAAACCTCGTTGTATGGCGCGGCAAGACTTGTTTTGTGGTAATGAACCTGTTTCCGTACAATGCGGGACATGTGCTCATCGTGCCCTACAATCATACCTCGAGCTTGGAGAGTTTATCAACTGCTGAACATGCAGAAGCGATGCGCGCGACTGCACTCTGTTTGAAAGCATTGAAAAAACTAAGCGCGCCGCACGGGTTTAATTTTGGCGCGAATTTAGGCAGGGTGGCAGGGGCGGGCATCGAACATCACGTGCATTTTCATGTTGTGCCGCGTTGGAGCGGAGATACGAATTTCATGTCAGTTTTAAGCGACACAAAGGTGATCTCTGAAGACATGCAAGCATTGTGGAGTAAACTCAGTGCCTTGCTAGTGAAGCTCTAACCGGGTTCATGGGGGAATCAATGGGACGAAATGTGGATAAAGATGGTTTTTATAAAACGTTGCGCGCCAAAGTCGATGCATGGCTGAAATCCAAGACTGGGAAGCACCACAAGCATGCGCGCTATATATTGCTTGCGCCTGATTTATTCCATCTCGTGAGCAGGTTGATTACTGAGCCTAAAGTTCCTATTGAGCTTAAAGCAATTCTCGGGTTTGCGCTCGCATATTTTGTTTTGCCTACTGATTTGTTGCCTGAAGGTTTCATCGGCCCGGCAGGATATATGGAAGATATTATTCTCACCGTCTGGGTGTTGAACAGACTCATTAATAAAACAGGACCGCACATCGTGCAGAAGTATTGGGCCGGCGAAGAAGACCTTCTGCTCGTGCTTAAGAATATCACTGCCAAGGCCGATAAGCTGGTCGGGAGCGGTATCCTGAAAACGATAAAACGGTTGCTTGGTGGTAAACGATAGGCTGGTCAAGAACATAACATGAATATTTCCATTGTAGGTACGGGCTACGTTGGTTTGGTGCAAGGCGCGTGTTTTGCCGACACGGGCAATGATGTAATTTGTATGGACATTGACGAGCGGCGAATCAACACACTCAAAAGCGGCGGCATTCCGATTTACGAGCCCGGCTTAGAAGAGATCGTACGTCAAAACGTTCACGAGGGAAGACTGCATTTTACGACATCCTTGAAAGAGGCTGTGGAAAGCGAACTGATATTTCTCTGTCTTCCAACGCCTCCCCAAGAAGATGGCTCAGCAGACCTACAATATATTTTAGGTGTGTCGGAGCAAATCGCCAAACTAGCCACTTCCGCGAAAATCTTGATCAGCAAAAGTACGGTTCCGGTTGGGACAGCAGAGAAAGTGAAGAAGATTGTTACGCAGCATTCGAAGCAGCAAATTGATGTTGTGTCCAATCCTGAATTTTTGAAGGAAGGTTCTGCGGTGGAGGATACGCTCAAGCCGGACCGGATTATCATCGGCTCAAAGAGTGAACGAGCAAATGCGTTGCTCTCGGAATTATACGAGCCGTTCGTGCGTACGGGCGCGCCAATTTTGGTAATGGATGAACGGAGTGCGGAAATGGTTAAGTATGCTGCTAACGCATTCCTCGCGGCAAAAATTTCCTTTATCAATGAAATAGCAAACCTCTGTGAGCTAGCTGGAGCTGATGTTGACTGGGTGCGAAGAGGTATTGGCGCTGACCAGCGCATCGGTAAAGCGTTCTTGTTTCCCGGTGTGGGGTATGGAGGTTCGTGCTTTCCGAAGGATGTGAAGGCACTGATGCGCACGGGTGAAGAACACGGATATGATTTGAAAGTAATCAAGGCTGTAAACCAGGTGAACACTCAGCAGAAAACTGTTATTGTAGAAAAAGTTAAAAAGCATTTTGGGAATAATCTTCGAGATAAAACATTTGCCGTGTGGGGTTTGTCGTTCAAGCCGCGCACAGATGATATTCGCGAAGCTCCCTCTCTTGTCATACTACGCGCCCTTCGTGCGGAAGGGGCAACTATACGCGCCCACGACCCAGTCGCGATGCCGATCGTGCAGGCGGCGCTAGGATCTGAAATCGAACTGTGTAGCAACAATTACGATGCTCTCAAAGGAGCGGACGCATTGATTGTCGTAACCGAATGGAATGAGTTTAGGCAGCCGGATTTCGAGAAAATGAAAAAAATGATGAAGCAACCTATTGTGTTTGACGGACGCAATATCTACGATCCGAAAACAATGAGCGAGCGAGGTTTTATTTATTACAGTATTGGGCGAGGTAAGTAATGCCCACTACGCTTGTGACCGGCGGCGCCGGTTTCCTTGGGTCTCATTTGTGCGACAAACTCTTAGGTGAAGGCCATCGGGTGATTTGCCTAGATAATCTTGTTACCGGTTCGCGTTCCAATATTTCACACCTTGCCAAGCACCCGCAGTTTCAGTTCACAGAGTTTGATGTGACGAACTATCTTTCGATAGACGGCACAATTGATTTTATTTTCCACTTTGCTTCCCCTGCGAGCCCAATTGATTACCTTAAGCTTCCGATACAAACACTCAAAGTTGGTTCGCTCGGAACCCATAAAGCTCTCGGGCTGGCGAAAGCAAAAGGCGCCCGCTTCTTGTTGGCGTCGACCTCTGAAGTTTACGGCGATCCGCTTGTGCATCCTCAGGCAGAAGAGTATTGGGGGAATGTTAATCCCGTCGGTCCCCGCGGCGTCTATGACGAGGCGAAGCGCTTTGCAGAGGCGATGACCATGGCATACCATCGGTATCACCATGTGGATACACGCATCGTTCGTATTTTCAATACGTATGGAGAGCGTATGCGTATCAATGATGGGAGAGCTATCCCGGCCTTCATGTCGCAAGCGTTGGAAAACGAAGACGTTACCGTTTTCGGCGACGGCAGTCAGACCCGAAGTGTTTGTTATGTCACCGACTTGATTGATGGTATTTACCGTTTGATGATGTCAGATTATAAACTCCCTATGAATATCGGTAACCCCGAAGAAGTCACGATGCTCGCACTTGCTCAAGAGATTGTTGAGTTGACGAAGAGTGCAAGCAAGATTGTTTTTAAGCCGCTTCCGCAAGATGACCCGAAGATCCGCCAACCAAATATCTCGAAAGCAAAAGAGATCTTAGGATGGACTCCCAAAGTCAATCGTAGAGACGGTCTGATGAAGACGATGGCATATTTTCGAGAGAAGCTGAACGTCGCGTAGCGATTCGCGTTTTCAATGCGTTTTTCTATTATTATACCTACCTACAACGAGCAAGAGTACATCGAGCGCTGCCTTCAGTCTATTTTTCTGCAAGAATTTGACAAGAAGGAATTTGAAGTCATTGTTTCAGACGCACTGTCTGAGGATGAAACCGTGCGGCTTGCGCTCAGTCATTCTGCTCGTGTTGTGAATACAACGAAGCGTGGGATTGCGCACGGCAGAAACATTGGAGCTCAGAACGCAAAAGGGGAAATACTCCTCTTCGTCGATGCGGATGTTACCTTAACTCCTGATTTTCTCTCCCGAATCGACAAAGCCTTTCAATCTCCCGGCACCATCGCCGTAACTGGCAAAGCGATTCCTGTTGACGGTAATGCATTTGCACGGATGGTTTATAGGTCAACTTACCTGCTGGTAAATGTCTTTCACTTTTTCGGAATGCCGTTATATCCCGGTCTGTGTGTGGCGTACCGCGCCGCAGCTTTCGGAAAGTTGGGCGGCTTCCGCGAAGACTTCGGTGTTGCTGAAGATCTCGACCTCAGCAAACGTATTTCCCAGCTTGGGACATGCCGTGTAGATAACAGCGCTCGAGCGTATGTTTCTACCCGTCGGCTGCAGCGGCATGCCTTTTCGACGGTACTCTTCCACGTATACCATGACCTTCGATATCTACTATTCGGAAAAAGCGCTCGAGTCTATCCTAAAAGTGAAGAGGTTCGTTCGGCGCGCGATTTGTGGAAAATGAATCGCCAACCGTAAGGCTCGCGCTTGGAAAGTGATGTAGTATACCTGCAGTCTGAGCATGTTGCTATTCATTGTAAAATCCGATATACTTTGCACTGTGAAAAAATCTAACACTCGCACATCGACCAAAGCAGCCCGAAGGACGAACGCTGCGTCAAAACGGCGACCACTCAACAGTGTAGGACTCGGCCTGAAACCCTCAACGGCCAATGTTGCCGCACGGCAAGAAATCAAACGGCTTCAGTCGCTGATACAGGCTTCACAACTGCTTAATACTACGCTCGACCTTGACAAGCTGCTCAAGATTATTCTCGACCTCACACTTCAGAACCTCAACGCAGCACGCGGCACCATTTACTTGATCGACCACGGACGCAACGAACTCTGGTCAAAGGTCGTCAAAGGCAGGGAGCTGGTGGAGATTCGCTTGCCTGTCGGTACCGGCATTGCTGGGAACGTAGCGAAGACGGGTAAAACGATTAATCTCGAAGACGCTTGGAAAGACAAACGCTTTTATTCCGGCTTCGATGTGAAGTCTGGTTTTAAAACCAAAAGCATGTTGTGCATGCCGATGCGGAACCGTCAGAAAAAAATCATTGGCGTGTTTCAAGTATTGAACAAGCAGCATGGGGTATTTGACAGCCGCGACGAGGAATTCCTCGAAGCATTTTCCGACCACGCGGCATTGGCAATAGAGAACGCGATGCTTCACCAGGCGATCGTCGAGAAAGAGCGCGTAGAGAAGGAAATTCAAATTGCCGGTGAAATACAACGCCGACTCTTGCCAAAAGAGATCCCCGTTATCCCATCGTATCAGGTTGATGCGGCGGCTATACCGAGCAAAAGTGTCGGGGGAGATTATTTCAACATTATTCCGCTTGAAGACGGTCGATGGCTGCTCGTGATTGCCGACGTGTCCGGAAAAGGCATCCCTGCATCCTTGTTGGTGTCGACCCTTCATGCGTCGCTGCACGCGTATATCCAATCATCAGCAGATCTTGTTGAACTCTCCCGTCGTCTCAACGCAATGGTCTATCGCAACACATCGCCGGAGCGTTATATCACTTTTTTCAGCGCGCTGCTTGACACACAACATCACACGCTGGCGTACGTTAACGCGGGGCACAATTTTCCGTTCCGTGTCCAGCTCGGCAGTGATGCGCTGGAGCCGCTGTCGGTCGGCGGACTTCCGCTTGGCATGTTCGAGCTCGCTGAATATCAAGCCGGCACCGTTGAGTTAAACGCGAACGATACGGTGGTGCTGTACACGGACGGCGTGACCGAAGCGATGGATGAGGGCCAGAACGAATACAGCGACGAACGCCTCAAGAATATCATTACTTCAGCAACCACAAACACCGCATTTGATATTAAATCGAAAATCCTGACCGATGTTCGAAAATTCACCGGTGATGAACCACAATCCGACGACCTGACGCTGATGGTGCTTAAACGCACTGCCAATTAACGCTGAAATTCATGTCCTGTTTTTTAAACCAACGCTTTATTCGCAGTGTCTAATAGATGTCATGGTAATGATGTGAATGAGTCCAAGCAGCGACGTCGAACTAATTCAACGGTTCCAACAAGGCGAAGAAGCGGCGTTCAACGAGCTGGTACGCCGGTATCAAGAGAAAGTGTATTGGCTCGCCCGACGTTTTGTTAATGACCATGATAACGCCGATGACATTGTACAAGATGTGTTCATCAAGGCATACGACGCCTTGAAGAATTTCCGGAACGAGTCCGGCTTTTACACATGGATTTACCGCATTACCGTCAATGCGTCGTTGAATGCTGTGCGCCGCGAGCGAGTGAGGAATTTTTTCCGTATCGACGAGCAATTCGAGTACGAGGATACCGGAACCGAGTCCCCAACCGAGAAGGTCGAACTGCAAGAGCAGCGCGCACTCATTGAAAAAGCGATCGAAACATTACCTGAGAAGCAGAAGGCGGTTTTCATTTTACGATATTACGATGAATTGCCATACGAAGAAATTGCCAATATCTTGAAAACTTCCGTCGGCGGATTGAAAGCAAATTACTTTCACGCCGTCCAAAAAATTGGAGAGTACCTGAAACGTGCAAACGCAACACGTCCATAATTTGTTGCCGGATTTTGTGAACAAGACGCTTGACAACGCACTTCATCATGAAGTGTCAGAGCACCTTGACGCATGCCCGGAATGCCGCGCAGAAGCGGAGCGTGTTGGTGAAGTATTTCGCTCAATACAGTCATTGCAATTTGAACAACCACCCGTTGGATATTTTTCGAATGTATTGCCACGAATTCGCGAACGCGCGGAACATGATGAACGATTCGCATGGCTCAAGAATCCACTTCTTGTAAAGTTCGCTGCCCCGCTGGCCGCAGTTTTTGTACTTGTATCGTTGGCAAATCTGGTATCCTTCGACCAATCCAGTGAGGAATACATTACGTATGACGATGTTGCCGACGTACTGGTACGTCAAACGGAAGGGCAGCCATTTGCCAACGACCAAGTAGAGCTATTTGCCGCTTCAGCTTTGCCGGAAGAAACGGTTGAACACCAAATCACCGGCCTGCTTGTGGCAAACGGCGATACATTTTCTTTTGATGACCTCGCTGGTACGTCCACAGATCTGTTGCTTGAAAACCTGAGCGAGCAAGAAGTTGAAGCGCTCCTCCAACGACTTGAAGAAGGGAGCCTGTCCCTGTGATTGCGTCTCGTCGATATTATGTACTTGCCGGCTTGTTATTTATTGCCCCTATATTACTCCGCGCGCAAGATGAACCGCCCCCGGATATGCCGATGCGCGGTCCTGCGTTTGAGCGGATAGAGCGGCTGAAGAAAATCCGCCTGATGGAAGAATTGCGTCTCGATGAAGAGACCTCCGTACGATTCATGAGCAGGTACAATGCCCATCAGGATGAGCTGCGGCGTTTTCAGAGGCAGCGCCAAGCTGCAATGGCAAAAGTAGATGACCTCCGCAAGTCCGACGCTTCCGATGCCGAGCTGGAAAAAGCGATTCAAGCACTTCGTGCATTCGATTCCATTTTTTTGGAACTGCGCGACAAGCACTGGCAAGAGGTTCGCGAGATTCTTACGACGAAACAGTTCGCAACGTATGTCGTATTTGAGCATAACTTTCAACGATACCTCCGTGAACTGATGCGTGACGTCCAGCGCGAACGAGGCGGACGCATGATGCCACGAGGCCGGTAGTAAACGTTTTTAACCGTTCAACGAGCCGGAGCGTTTCGCTTCGGCTCTGTCGTTTATAGGGTCATCATTGATTCTGCTTTACTTAGTTGCTATCTTACAACATGCGCAGAGTATATTTGGACCATACCGCAACGACGCCTCTTGACCTGGCAGTGCTTGAGTCTATGCAAACGGCGTTTGCATCGAGTTACGGCAACGCTTCGTCTATTCACTCGTTCGGCAGGGAAGCGAGAGCGCTGCTCGAGGAAAGCCGCGAGACGATTGCTAAATTCATCGGCGCCCGCCCTGAGGAGATATACTTCACGAGTGGGGGCACGGAATCCAATAACTACACTATTGCTGGCGTCGCGTCTGCCGCGGCGCAATCAGGCAAACGTCATGTCATCGTCAGTGCTGTGGAGCATCACTCGGTACTTCATCCTGCCGAGGCTTTGCGAACACTCGGGTTTACGGTGGATGTTATTCCTGTCGATAGGTATGGAGTAGTCGATCTGGATAACACCCGAAAATTGATTTCAAAAAAAACGTGCCTGGTGTCCGTCATGCACGCCAATAACGAAGTTGGAACGATACAACCGATTCAAGAGATGGCTCGAATCGCTCATGAGCACGGTGCAATGATCCATACCGACGCCGTGCAGACTGTGGGAAAAATCCCACTGATAGTCGACGAATTGCATGTCGATTTGCTTTCCATGTCGGCTCACAAAATTTATGGTCCGAAGGGCATCGGCGCTCTATATATTCGTCGTGGAACCAAAATCGACTCGTTACTGAAAGGCGGTGCTCAGGAGAGCAACCGCCGCGCTGGCACGCAGAATGTACCGCTGGCTGTCGGTTTCGCGAAAGCCGTTGAGCTTGCTTCCGAGCGAATGGCTGACGACGCGATTCGCTTCGCTCAATTGCGACAAGTACTGAAGTCGCAGCTTGCACAACTTGGCGATGGTGTTATCATGAATGGCCACCCGACGCTCAGCCTGCCAAATATTTTTAGTGTCTCGTTTGATTCAACCGCACGTCCGATTGATGGCGAGGCGCTGATCATGGGCATGGATTTGCGGGGCGTTGCCGTTACTAGCGGCTCTGCGTGCACCTCCGGCAGCCTCGAGCCCTCGCATGTGCTGCTTGCCATGGGGCGCAATGAGAAGACAGCTCGCGCTACGATTAGGTTCTCGCCCGGACGAAACACGACTGAGGACGATCTTGCATTCGCCGTGTCGTCGCTGCGTGATGTGCTTGAGACGATGAAGAACGTGAAGGTTGCATAACAATGTAGTAAAACCTCCCCCCGCCCCCTCAGAGAAAGGGACAATAGCACTTGCCTTTGCCAATTTGTCAATTCGCTTCCTTGCTTTAGGTCAAACTCGCTATTTTTTCAAGTATCATTCCATACCGCAAGCCGCGGTCGCTAGCAGTTATTTCATCCCTTCCGAATACTTCGAGTGTTTCCAGTAGAATAAGAACTCCCGCAAGAAGAATATCCGCCCGCTCCGGCAGTATTTGTGGATGTGCTTTGATTTCGTCAAGTGATTGTACGCTGAGCTCATCGAAGATTGTGCGGATTGTTTTCAAATGAAGCACATGGCCGCTCACAGCGGTTCTATCGTACTGTGCGAGCCGAAGATCCATCGCTGCGAGAGTTGTCAGGGTCCCTGCAACGCCGATAAGCCGCGCCGATTGAGATGGGTGGGGGAATGATTGTACCTGCTGGCGTATGAGCTGACTCGCATTGTCCAGGGCTGCTCGTGAGGGCGGAGAGGACTTGAGAACCCGCTCCGTTAGCCGCACGCTGCCGATATCAAGACTTTTTCGACGAGACACGTTAATGTCTGTGCCGAAAGTCAATTCTGTGCTCCCACCTCCAATATCGATGACGGCAAAACGTTGTGAAGAGCCGGGCGAATAGAATTCTGAGATTGCACCAAGATAGGTCAGCGTTGCCTCTTCCTCGCCGCTGAGCACGCGCACGTCGTATCCGACATGCTTTTTGACATGGTCGATAAATTCCTGCTTATTCAGCGCGTCCCTTAAAAAGCTTGTGGCGCAGACGGTAACGGTATCCACTCGCTCTTTGTTGAGAATCGCTTGGTACGGGCGAAGAAATTCCACCGCGCGGTCAAATGTTGCAGGGAGAACCCGGCGATGTTCGTCGACACCTTTTCCAAGCCGGGCGATGGCGTGCTCATCCCGAACAACAGAGAGAGAACCATCCGCTTGCACATCTGCAATAAGCAGGAGTATGGTGTTTGTGCCGATATCGATCGCGCCGATGCGCATTGTGCGTTACTCATTTCCCATCGGATTTCACCAATGCCAGAGCCGCCCATTCATTTTCACTCAGGACTTCAACGGGCACTACTGATTGATGCTTGAGGGCGTCGAGGAGCGGATTGAGGTCTTGTGTGAGGAGGCCGGACAGTATTAAAGTGCCGCCATGCTTCACCGGCCTGACTAGCTTTGCAAGGTTTTTCACAATCGTCGGGTAGTCGATGTTCGCGACGACGACGTCGAACTTCTTATCGGGTAAGGAGCTGACATCGCCTTTTCGCACGCGCACAGTTCGTCCTGCGTGGTTCCGGTACACGTTTTCTTTAGCGTTTGCAATGGACCACTCATCTATGTCGATCCCAATTGCGCTGTGAGCGCCCAATTTTACCGCGGCGATGGCAAGAACACCGGTCCCTGTGCCGACATCAAGCACACGTGCGCCTTGATAGCAACAACGCTCGAGCAACGTGAGACTGAGGCGCGTGGTTTCGTGATGCCCTGTGCCGAACGCCATTTTCGGGTCGATGTGCAGGACGATCTTTTTCTTGTCCGAAGCCCGGAGCTTTTTCCACGAGGGCTTGATGATGATGCGTCCGGTCGCTTCGATAATTCCAGCGCTGCGTTCCCACGCGGCGTTCCAATTTTTTTCCCGCACAGTTCGAAGCATGTACCGTCCTTCAAGCTGCGGAAACTCTTTCCGAAACCTTGAGAGTAGGTTCCTGAACTTAACTTCAACGGCATGAGTCCATGCACGAGAGGGGATGAATCCTGTGAGACGCGTCTCTTCTTGCACAAATCCACCAAAACCCAGGGCAACGAGCGACCCGGTGAGAAGTTCGTGGTGTGATTCCGGGATGGAGAGAACAACCTGCTTCCACGTTCGTTTTTTCATCTGACATCATTTCTCTGGAACGCTGACGTCTCGGTAACTGCGGAGCGTTGTTTCAACCAATTCGTTGTTCATTTGCAGCCAGAAAATTTGATCCTGGTAATTTTCCTGCATTTTGCGGTCGGCTTTGTTGTAGCGGACATTCAGCAGATAGACAAGCAGCACTCCGATTACAAACAAGAGCAAGCTTTGCACATCAGGCAGGGATGTTCGACAGTACGCGTATTCAAAACCGACGGCGACCGCGCCGACGGCAGAAAACCACAACGACGTGCGCCGGATGGTCGTCATAATATGGTACACTGTCCCGAAGAAGAAAATTTTCTCGTGGAATGGCTCCGCCATATGATTATTCAGCAGATACAGGTAGAGCTGTCGCGCGGCTTTCATGTCCAACAGCGGCATGTTTTTCATGGTGCGCGCCTTATCGCTCAAATATCGGCTCGGCTGATTTTCGCTGAATGCCTTGCGGCGTTTGGTGGTTTCTTTCGCGTAGAGGGTTAGCCCGGCAATGACGGTGAAGAACAGAAAAAGAAATACTATAACCGCATCGCCGGGATGCGACGGGAAAAATTGATGCATGTAGCTTACGTAGAAGAGGTACAGTAGAGCTGTGAAGTAAAAACCCGGAATAAGGATTCTGAATAACTCATATAACCCAAAGGCGGTGCTTGATGTGTGGTTCATAAGTTCTGGAGATGCAGTGATAATTTCAGACTCTGAAGTATTTCAGAGCAGTAACCCCCTGCGGCTCAGAAAGCGAGCCGCGTCCCCATTTGTTAGGGGGACAAATGACTACTGGTAGACTAATATAAAAACCCACGCAAAGAATTCTACATCTGGGCTTTTGAATAAATGACATAGAGCAGCACTTTTCCGACGGCGCCGAGGCTTTCCGCACTGCATTTATCCGGCGTGTCTTCAGTGGTATGCCAGTACCTGTTTGTTTCATCCGGGTAGTTGAAATCGATAAGGTCAACAGCGCGAATACCGACGTCGTTGAGCGGAATATGGTCGTCATACACGGCGCTTCCGCGCTTATCGGCAAACTGGTGCAGGTTGAGTTTTCCAGCGATAGAAAAAATCATGTTCACAACATCCGGTACGTTTTGCTCTGAGTATTCCTCGCGTGGAATGGCGAGCATCTTGTCGCCAATCATATCAATGTTGATGGCGAAACGCGGGTTGAAGCCAGTCGCTTTTGTACGAGCAAAGTGCTTGGATCCCAGACACCATGTGTCGAGTGAACCGGATTTCCCAATGTCTTCGCCGTCAAAGAGCACGATGTCCACGCCAATGGGAGGCGGCTGTTGCTTGAGGACTCGGGCAATTTCGAGCATCACGGCAACGCCGCTCGCTCCGTCGTTTGCCCCCAGCACGGGAGTGTTGTGTTTTGCCGTGTTCGCGTCTTCGTCCGCCCATGGGCGCGTGTCCCAGTGCGCAGTGAGCAGAATCCTGTCTGTCGCTTGCAAATTGAACGAGGAGACAACGTTCGTGAGTTGATACTGCTTTCCCTTATAGTCAGCGCCAGAGAAGTTTTGCACGGTCACTGCCTCGGCGTACTTACTTAACTCAGTCTGCAGGAATGTGAGGCATGCCCGGTGTCCCTGTGAGCCGGGGTTGCGGGGACCGAAATCGGTTTGCGTCGTCAAATACTTGAAAGCAGATTGGCTGTCGAACTCCGGTACCGAGACGAGAGCTTCTTCAATGCGCGGCGAGGGTTGAGGCTCCGATTGCTCTTGTTGTTTTGTGCAAGAAACTGCTGCGAGTGCAAGCAGGAGGAGAAGGCAATGAAGCCAGGGGCGGTTGTTCATGTGTATTAGTGATAACGTAGAAAAAAGTGCATGGAAAAGCAACGACACCTAAAGAAATCCTTCCGCTTCGCTGGATTTCGCAGCAAGCGCTCAACCCGCGTTCAGTTTCTTGATTTTTCTTCAAACCAAATTTGTCGCATCAAAGCTCACCACCCCTTACCCCTCCTCGAAGAGGAGGGGGATATTCCCGTCAAAAAAGTACTCAATACTTCCTAATAGTCACAAGTATACACACTCATCTATTGCGCCGGTGCACGTGGTGCGAGTGTTCTGCTGAATTCGGCAAGCCGCGCGCCGATGGAATCCTGAACCATGCGGTACGCTCGTGTTCCTTCCAAGAAGTTTTGCATTAGAATGGAGAACGCCAGCATCTCACCATCCCGCGTGGTTACGTAACCGGAGAGGCTGCTGACACCGCTGATCGAGCCCGTTTTCGCTTTGAGATTGCCTTCGGCGAGCGTGCCTTTCATGCGCGAGCTTAGGGTTCCGTCAACACCGGCTATGGGTAAGGACTCGTAGAAGAGTGGGAAGAGGTCGGGGCGTTGCGCCATGCCGGTCAGCAGTTGCACAAGCATCTCGGCGGTGAGAAGGTTATAGTGCGAGACGCCAGAGCCATCGACCATCAAGAATTTTGTTGTATCAATGCCGAATTGCGAGAGGAATAATTTCGTCTCGTAGATGCCGTTCTCGGCAGTGCCGGGCAGACCTCGTTGAAACGCGCCAAGCGTTTTCAACGTGTTTTCGGCGGAGAGGTTGTCGCTGACTTTGTTCAGATTCACGACTACCGAATCGAATCCCCATGTATGCGTAGCAATTTCGCGCGCTTCCATCGGCGCTATGCCGATCTGCGCAGAGCCGTTCACCGCGATGCCGTTATCTTCGAGCGTTTCTTTCAGCAGATGCGAGGCATACAGCTCCGGCTGCCACACGCTCAACACATATTCCCGCGGTCTTGAGCTTGCGAGCATCTGTCCATCAACAATAATGGTATTGAGCCGCTCCTTAAAAAGCCTTGTGACGTTAAGCGGAACGAGGGCGGTGTCTGTAACGGTAGTTGCTGTGTTCATAAGCTTGACGTACGAGGTAACAGGCTCGACGGAAACAGAAACCGTATCGCCGGGGTTCACTCCGGGCGTTACTTTGATGCGCACGCAGTTATCGTTTATCGATAATGGCGTGATAAATGCTTCAAATTCGTACGGCTCGTCGTCCCACATCCAGCCTGCGCCCCAGTAGAGGTCGTCGAAGTACTGTACATCGGAAACGATATTACCCGTCACCGCTTTAATTCCTGCCCACTTTATTTGGGCTATCAGCGAATCGAGGTCGGCGCTCTTTAAATCTGGATTACCGTAGCCTTTAAGGTAGAGGTTGCCGTGCAGCGTATCCGGCGAGAGCACGGTGTCTGTGAGGATTGCTGTTCTGAACTGATAGTCTTTACCGAGTAGGCCGATGGCAGTGGATGTTGTCAAGAGCTTCATGTTTGATGCAGGGCGCAGAAGCATCTGGCTGTTGCGTTCGTATAAGGTTTCGCCCGTCTTGAGAGAAACAATCTTGATCCCAGTGCGCGCGAGGATGAAGAGTGTGTCGCTTAATAAGCGGTCGATGTCGTAGCGAAGCCGCTCGACGGGGTGGCTAGGCACAGCTGGAGAACGCAGAGCTGCGCAACCGCCAAATGTGAGAATGCTAATAAGAAGCGAAGCACATAGTTTCATTGAAATTCCATGAAGATTTCTTTGAGTGAAAACAGCTAGTGCAATGAATTTCATAGTAAATGCGCGGAAATGCAAGAGTTGTTTGACAGTTTCCAGTTGCCAGTTTAGAGTTTCGAGTTAAAAAAGCACACTAATCCCTTTCGCCAAGTCGAAATTTTAAAAATTTCTGGCGTACTGAGAAATGCTCTTACAGTTAGTTCTTACTTGAGAAGCTTGATGGGGCGATATGGATTTCTTCTGTGGTTTTAACTCAATTACCTCTTTTTTTGAGAACCCAACCGAAAGGGGCGTCGCACCGAGGATGTTAAAGAAAGTGACTTGTCCGCTCGGCCCTTCCCGCATTGTAAACTGCGGGACAGGCTCATGGGGTCCAGAAGCCCAAGTCTGCCAAGTGCGGACTTGCGTCGTGTGGCTCCTACAACGAACCCCGGTCGGGACAGCCCCTAACAGGTTAGGAAGCATTATACACTCAATGCAGCAGCGTGGCCACGCCGCCTGCACTGTTTACATTTTCTACAAATAAACTATAATGTATATAAATATAATAATATAAATTACATTGTCAAGAGAAAAAATCAATAAAATTCAAAATGTAATATCTTCTGAAATGTTAAGAAAGTGGGGGGTTTTTGTGGGGTTGTGAGATATGAGGAAATAGGTGGTAGGTGATGGGTTGTAGTCAAGAGGTTCTAAACATTCCTTGGAAGGATATCAGATGTGCGATGTGGGCTCTGTGTGAGAAGCAATTAAGAGGTAGAACGGCAAACGAGGTGACTACATGTACGTGAGAATAAACTCAACGGCTTGTTTCTAGGTTTGTTTAACGAGGTTTTATGTAGATGCTGAAACGAGTTCAGTATGACGTTTGTTTATCAGTCTGACCCATCACACATTCCTTGCTTACGCGGTGAAAAAAGGGTATATTTTCAAACATTTTCGAAGTTTTTTTCAGGAAAGGCTATGCTACAATTTTTTAAAAATGTTTTCGGGTCGAAGCGCGAGAAGGACGTCAAGGTTCTGGTGCCCATCGTTGCGGAAATCAACAAGCATTACGAGCAGCTCAAGGGGCTCACAGACGAGCAGCTCAAGGCTAAGACTGATGAATTCCGCACAAGAATTAAGGAAGCGACAGCGGACATCGAGAAGGAAATCGTTGAGCTAAAGGAAGAGGTCAAACAGAAGCAATCCTTCGAAGAGCGTGAGGATCTCTATGCCCGCGTCGATGAATTGCAAAAGGAGCTTGACCGGGCGATTGAATCAGCCCTGGGCGAAATACTCCCCGAAGCCTACGCTGTGGTAAAGGACGCCTGCCGCAGGTTGGTGGGGAAGACGTGGGATGTTGCCGGCAACAAAGTGGTATGGGATATGGTGCCGTTCGATGTGCAATTGATGGGTGCCATCGTGTTACACCAAGGGAAGATCGCCGAGATGGCGACGGGCGAGGGCAAAACGCTTGTTTCGACGCTGCCGGCGTATTTGAATGCTTTGCCGGGACGCGGCGTACACATCGTGACTGTGAACGACTATCTGGCGTTGCGCGATAGCCAGTGGGTCGGAAAGGTACATGAGTTCCTTGGGCTAAAAGTTGGCTGCATCCTCCAGCCGATGGACCCGCAGCACCGGCGTGTGCAGTACGCGGCGGATATCACCTACGGCACGAACAACGAATTCGGCTTCGACTACCTCCGCGACAACATGGTGACGACGCCGGAGGAGATGGTGCAGCGTGGGCATAATTATACGATTGTGGACGAAGTGGACTCGGTCTTAATCGACGAAGCCCGAACGCCGCTCATCATCAGCGGTCCCGTTGCGGTAGAAGACCACAAGTTCAACGAGATGAAGCCGCATGTGGAGAGGCTTGTGAATGCCCAGAAGAACCTTGTCGCAAAGGTTCTCACGGACGCCGAGCAGCTGCTCGCTCAGGGCAACACGAAAGAGGCCGGCGTGCCGCTCCTACGGGCGAACCGAGGATTCCCGAAAAACAAAAAGCTGTTGAAAATTTTCTCCGAGCCTTCCAATAAGACGCTCGTCCAGGAAACCGAGAAAATTTACCTGCGCGACCAGGAAAACCGGATGCACGAAATCGATGACGAATTGTATTTCAGCGTCGATGAAAAATCCCGCGTGATCGACCTGACCGAAAAAGGAAGGGAGTTCCTCGCACAAACTTTCCCCGGCAAGGATAAAGAGCTGTTCGTGATTCCCGATATAGGGACGGAGTACAGCCACATCGATAACGATTCCATGCTCACGCCCGAACAACAACAGCAAAAGAAAGACCAAGTCAACAAGCTGTTTGCCGAGCGCAGCGACCGCATCCACACAATTCTCCAGCTCCTCAAAGCCTACTGTCTGTATGAAAAAGACGACGAGTACGTTGTCTCCGAAGACGGCAAGGTGATGATTGTGGATGAATTCACCGGCCGCTTGCTGCCGGGGCGAAGGTACTCTGAAGGCTTGCACCAGGCGATTGAAGCGAAGGAAGGCGTGAAGGTCGAACGCGATACGCAGACTCTCGCCACGGTGACGCTGCAAAATTATTTCAGGCTCTACAAGAAAATTTCCGGTATGACGGGAACGGCCGAAACGGAAGCCGCGGAGTTCTTTGAAATCTACAAGCTCGATGTCGTGGTGATCCCGACGAACAAGCCGATGGTGCGCGACGACGATGATGACCGGGTATATAAAACGAAGCGCGAGAAGTATAATGCGTTGCTCGACGAAATTGAAGAGATGCGGAAGGCGAATCGCCCGGTGCTTGTGGGTACGACGAGCGTTGAGGTATCTGAGACGCTCAGCCGCATGCTGAAGCGGAAAGGCATTCCACATAACGTGTTGAACGCCAAGCAGCACCAGCGTGAGGCGGAAATCGTTGCGCACGCAGGGTTGCCCGGTGCGGTAACGATTGCCACGAATATGGCAGGCCGCGGCACGGACATTAAGCTTGGGCCCGGCGTAGCGCAAGCAGGCGGTTTGCACATCGTAGGCACAGAACGTCACGAAGCGCGGCGCATCGACCGGCAATTGCGAGGCCGCACGGGCAGGCAGGGCGACCCCGGCTCGTCGAGGTTTTTCCTTTCACTCGAAGACGATTTAATGCGGCTGTTTATCAGCGAACGTGTTGCGCGCGTGATGGAGCGGATGGGGCTAAAAGAGGGCGAGGTTATCCAGCACCCGATGATTACCAAATCGGTTGAACGCGCACAGAAGAAGGTGGAAGAAAACAACTTCGGCATCCGCAAGCGCTTGCTGGAATACGACAACGTAATGAACCAGCAGCGCGAAGTGATTTACTCACGGCGGCGCCATGCGCTGTTGGGAGAGCGCCTGCGCGACGACATTATGGACATGGTGCGAGACCTCGCTGCGAAAATCGCCGAGCAATTTCATCCCGAGGGCGACCTCGAAGGGCTCCGCACCGAAGTTCGAACCCGATTCCTCGTCGATCTGCAGTTGACCCCGGAGCAATTCCAGCAGATGGGGCAAGACGGGGTCGCGGACACGATCGTGAAGGCGGGAGAGGAATTCTACCGCCGGAAGGAAGAACAGCTCGGTCACGACTTGATGGCAATGCTCGAAAAAATGGCGACGCTGCAGGTGATCGATACGAAATGGCGCGACCATTTGCGCGAGATGGACGATTTAAAAGAAGGCATTCATCTTCGCGGGTATGGGCAGAAGGATCCTCTTGTTGAGTATAAGACCGAGGCGTTCAAGATGTTCATGGAGTTGATGGAGCTTATTGCGGATGAAGTGGTGAAGATTGTCTATACGTATTTCCCAGAACGCCCGGAGCAATTGCCTGTACAGCGCGGGCGGCAACCCGTGCGGCGCGAGGATATTGTGATGACGCACGAGTCCGCGTTGGGAGCGGGGTTCCAGGGGAACCGTGAGGCGATTCCCTCTGCGGCGGGTCAAGCAGTGCAGTCGGCTATGCAAGCCGGCCAGCGGCCCGGCAAGCCGCAGCCGATCCGCGTTGGGGAGAAAGTTGGGCGCAATGACCCGTGTCCCTGCGGCAGCGGGAAGAAGTATAAGAATTGCCATGGGGCGGGGTGAGGGATTACAGATTGCAGATTAGTGATTGGAGCAGGATGTTGGATGTGAGGTATGGGTTGTGATATGGAATGAAGGGGACCGAAAAAATTAAAAACAAAAACCTCCCCCTGCCCCCTCGGAGAGGGGGACAGAGACAAGATTCAAGTGCAGAATGTAGAGTGTTCGTTTGTAGATTGTGGATTGATGATTTTTAGAGACCATTTCAAAAATACCACTTTATGTCATTCCCGCATGCCTTTAGCGGGAATCCAGTAAGTGGATGCCCGCCAAAAATCCTCGGGCATGACAGATTACTTTTTTTGGCATATTCTATATAGTCTGGAGCCAATAGAAGCTCACCACCCCCTAACCCCTCCTCGAGGAGGAGGAAAGATGCTTTTGGAATCTTCATGAACGTCTTAAAGAGGAAAGTTTGAAAAAAATCGAAGCGATTATTCGGCCGTTTAAATTGGACGACGTACGCGAGGCGCTTTCGGAAATCGGAGTGCGGGGAATGACGTTAACGGAAGTGAAAGGATACGGCAGGCAGAAGGGGCATACCGAAACGTACCGCGGGGCGGAATACAAAATCGATTTTCTGCCGAAGATTAAAATCGAGATTATCGCGAAGGAATCGATGGTCGAAGGAATTGTGGCGGCAATTATCAAGACGGCGAAAACAGGCGAAGTGGGCGACGGGAAGATTTTTGTCTCTCCGGTAGATGATGTTATTCGAGTGCGGACGGAAGAATCGGGTGAGGATGCGATATAACCCTAGTTCAAAAAGTAATTTTGTAATTCTTAATGCATAAGGAAACCCCCTGCTCGCTGAAAAGCGCTCGCGTCCCCCTTTGACAGGGGGACAAAATGCTTCTCTGGAGATTCTTCTCCTCCTATCCAAGGAGAAGAAGCTGGTGAGGATACGATATATCGATGGTTCGAATGATTAATCTTGTTTTGCTGAAGCGCAGAAAGAAAAACATGACCCCATCCTAACCTTCCCCTAAAGGGGAAGTCCCGAAGGGATTCCTTCGGAAGAACTTAGTCCCCCCTCCTTTTAGGAGAGGGACAGGGTGAGGTCATATTAACACAAGGTTGTTCTTGAGAAACAATATTAGGTGATGCAGTTCGTTCGAAATCAAGTTATGAAGAAGACAAACCTTTTTCGCATCTTTCTTAAATGGGGCGGCTTGCCAGTCGCCCCTACGATTATTTTCTTGTGCTTATTGTTGACACTGCCGGTTGCAGCGTTGTCGCAAGAGAATCCTAAAGTTAAAGTCCAAAATAAAGTACCACTCAAGGTAAAACCCTTTGACCTTACAGCAGTTCGTTTGTTGGATGGGCCATTTAAGGAGGCGATGGAGCGAGACAAGAAGTATCTGCTTAGTCTCGATCTGGATAGGTTGCTGCATAACTTCCGCGTGAACGCCGGGTTGCCATCGACTGCCAAGCCGCTGGGCGGATGGGAAACTCCGACAGTTGAACTGCGCGGGCACACGCTTGGTCATTTCCTGACGGCAAATGCTTTCATGTACGCAAGCACCGGGGATGCGCGCTTTAAGTTAAGAGGTTATTCGGTTGTTGCAGCGCTTGAGCAGGTTCAGGACGCGTTGCCTAAGCGCGGATTCAATCCCGGCTACCTTTCCGCTTATCCTGAAGAACTCATCGACCGCGTTGAAGCAGTCAAGCCAGTTTGGGCTCCGTATTATACTCTGCATAAGATCATGGCTGGATTGCTTGATATGTATTTGTATTGCGATAACCGGCTTGCGCTTCAGATTCTCGAGAAGAAAGCCGATTGGGTGAAGTTCCGTATGGACAGGCTTACCACCGAGCAGCAGCAAGCGATGTTGCAGAACGAATTCGGCGGTATGAACGACGTGCTGGCCAACTTGTATGCTGTGACGGCGAATCCCGAACATTTGCGGCTCGCCCGGCTGTTCGACCATGAGGCATTTTTCGGTCCGTTGTCGCGCGGAGTGGATTCGCTCGACGGTTTGCACGGGAATACGCAATTCCCGAAAATCATTGGCGCGGTGCGGGAGTACGAGCTGACGGGCGAGAAGCGCTATATTGATATAGCGCGATTTTTCTGGGACCGCATTGTAAACCATCGTTCGTTTGTCATTGGCGGCAATACAAACGACGAGGGATTTTTTCCGATAAACTATTTCTCGAAGAATTTGGGAATTTCGAGCACAGAGACTTGCAACACGTACAACATGCTCAAGCTCTCCCGCAACTTGTTTGCGCATGAGCCTTCGGCGGAGATTATGGACTTTTACGAGCGCGGATTGTATAACCAGATTCTTGCCTCGCAAGACCCGGCTACGGGAATGGTTTGCTACTACGTGTCGCTAAAGCCCGGCGCGTACAAAACGTACTCAACGCCAGATTCGTCATTCTGGTGTTGTGTCGGTACGGGGATGGAGAACCACGCGAAGTACGGCGAGACGATATATTTTCATAATGACAGCTCGCTGTACGTGAATTTGTTCATTCCATCCGAATTGAATTGGAAAGAAAAAGGCTTGGTACTACGGCAGGAGACGCGATTCCCGGAGGAAGACAAGAGTAAATTAATTCTGAAATTAAATGCGCCCGCACAATTTACTGTGAACATCCGTTACCCAGCTTGGGTAAGAGACGGAATGATCATTACCGTGAATGGCAAGAAACAATCACATGCAGTAGAGCCAGTGCCATATGTTCCCATCGAAAGAGAATGGAAGGACGGCGATGTGATGGAGATTGAAACGCCGATGAGCGTACGGCTTGAGCGGATGCCCGACAATCCGGATATGGTCGCGCTACTGTACGGTCCAATTGTTCTCGCTGGGAATCTTGGAACGGAGGGGCTTGATGACACCAATCGGTACGGCCCGAGCGCGCCTGGTATGAGCGGTGTGCAGCCCGTGGAAGTTGGGGTGCCGGTGTTTACAACGAACGAAATAGATTTGGTCAAACAGATAAAGCCGGTTGAAGGAAAGTCGTTAACGTTTCGAACCGAAGGCGTTGGGTATCCGAAGGATGTCACTCTCTTTCCGTTGTATACAATTTCTCAGGAGCGTTTCGCAGTCTATTGGAAACTCTCCACGCCGGAAGAATGGGATAACGAAAAAGCAAGAATGGGGGCGCATCGCGAACGGCGCAAAGAAATCGACAGACTCAAAGTGGATATGGTCAATGTGAACGACCGCAAGAATGAACAGGACCATAATTTTAAGGTTGAGAATCCCGGCGAGCATTGGTTTGACGGCCGCAGAGGACGCGAAGGCCGGAACGGAGGGTGGTTTAGTTATGAGATGAAAGTGCTGCCGGATGAGCCGCAGGTACTTGTGTGTAAGTACCGGGGAAGTCAGGGAGTGCCAAGGGAATTTGACATTCTGGTTGACGGCGCGCAGATTGCAACGCAATCGCTCAACATGCATCACGGGGAATTTTTTGATGTTGAGTATCCGTTGCCCGTTGATGTAGCAAAAGGAAAAGAGAAAGTTACGTTAACGTTTCGAGCGCATCCCGGGGCATTCGCCGGCGCCGTGTATCAAGTGTGGGTCGTGCGGAAATGAGCGCAGAGACGCAAGAGTTTCGAGCCGGGTATGTGGCGATTGTCGGTGAGCCGAACGTGGGGAAATCCACACTCCTCAATGCTTTACTCAAGCAGAAAATCTCCATTGTTGCGCGAAAACCGCAGACCACGCGGCAGCGCGTATTGGGGATTTACAGCAACGAACGTGCGCAGGTTATTTTTCTCGACACGCCGGGATTGCTTAAGCCAAAGTATTTGCTCCACGAACGAATGATGCGCCATGCCGAGACCGCGTTGCAGGATGCGGATGTGATTCTTGTGATGACGGAGGTGTCCCGAAGAGCAGAGCTTCCTGAGGCGGTGGACAATATTGTTCTCAAGAAATATGGCTCGAAGCCGCTTTTCTTGCTTATCAATAAAGTCGATACCATCGATAGACGGGAAGCATTGCCATTGATTGCGGAGTTTGCGAAAGGCAATGTCTTTCAGGAGATTTTCCCTGTCTCTGCGCTGAAACAGGAAAATCTCGAACCGCTGGTAGCAACACTCATCAAACGCATGCCCGTGCACGAGCCATTTTATCCGACGGACATCGTGAGTGAGCAGCCGGAGAGGTTTTTTGTAGCGGAGTTTGTGCGGGAGAAGATTTTCGAGCAATTCCAAGAGGAGATACCGTACTCCACTGCTGTCGAAGTACAGGAATTCAAAGAACGAAAAGCGGGAAAGACGTTCATCTCGGCAGATATTATTGTCGAGAGAGACTCGCAGAAGGGCATTTTGATTGGGAAAAAAGGAGAAGCGCTCAAGAAGATCGGTGAGCGTGCTCGACGTGACATCGAAGCGTTTCTGGACCGGCCTGTGTTTCTTGAGCTTCATGTGAAGGTCGGTGAGCAGTGGAGGGAGAGCGAGAAGTGGCTGAACCGGTTGGGGTACAAAGCAGATTGACGATTGTTGATTGTCAATTGCAGATTGATGGTTGAGGGTTCAGGGTTATGAGTTCTGGGTTTAGAGTTCAGAGTTGTAGAATATTACATAACAAGTGATAGGAACGCATGGCTGATATTAAAGCATTTCGCGGGTATTTGTATAATCAATCGAAAGTGAACATTCAGGAAGTCGTTGCGCCGCCATACGATGTGATTTCGCCTGAGCAGCAAGAGAGATTGTATGAAGTAAGCCGGTACAATATCGTGCGGTTGATCCTCGGCAAAGAAGCAGACCGCTATGCATCCGCGGCGAAGCATTTTGCGGACTGGCAACAGGAGCACGTGCTGGCGCGCGATAGCGCTCCCGCCCTTTACGTGGTGCATCAACGCTTTACAGACAAGGACGGGAAGGAAGTTATCCGCAAAGGCTTTATCGCACTCTGCAAGTTGGTAGAATTTGAGAAGCGCGTTGTGCTTCCGCATGAGAAGACGATGGCAAAGCCGAGAGAGGACCGGTTGAAGCTGTTCAAAGCAACGAATGCGAATTTCAGTCAAGTGTTTTCATTGTATTCCGACCCCGGAAAGGAAGTCGATTCACTGTTAAACGGCATAGCGAAGTCCGAGCCGGCGGTGAATGTTCTCTACGAAGATGTGGAGAACAGCGTGTGGCGGCTCACAGACGCAAAGGTGCAAAAAGCGGTGCAGGAATTTTTATCAGGCAAACAAGTGCTGATTGCAGACGGGCATCACCGTTACGAAACAGCGTTGGCGTACAGAGATTTCATGCGCCAGAGCAATCCCCAGCATACCGGGAATGAGCTGTACAATTATATGATGATGTTCTTCACCAACATTGACGACGAAGGATTAGTGATTTACCCGACGCATCGGCTTGTGCACTCGTTGAGGGATTTCAAAGGTGAAGACTTTCTCGCACGGTTGGAGGAGCATTTCATTGTGCGAGATGTAAAAGATTATGAATCATTGTCTGAAGGGATGAAATCAAGCTCCGTACCAGCGTTTGGGTTGATCGTCAGTGGGTTCCCGATGTATTATTTGATAACGCTCAAGCCTACTCCAACGCTGCAGGAAATTATCAAAGAAGAAATTCCATCGGAAGTGAAAGAGCTCGATGTGACTGTCCTGCACACACTAATTATCAAAAATCTTTTGGGAATTTCTGCCGAGGCGCAGGAACAGAAGACGAATCTCGATTACGTGAAAGATGCGCGGCATGCGATCGAGGCGGTGGAGAGCGGCAGCATGCAGCTTGCTTTTTTGATGAATCCGACAAAGATTGAGCAGGTACGCGCCGTTGCGAAGGCCGGGCACACAATGCCGCAGAAGTCAACGTACTTTTTCCCGAAACTGCTTTCAGGGTTGGTGATAAATAAGTTGGAAGCGTAGATTACGGTATTTGACAGTTGATTTTGAGACCTCACCCCGTCCCTCTCCTAAGAGGAGAGGGGACAAATCCCTTCCCCTCTTAAGGGAAGGTGAGGATGGGGTCTGTTTTTGATCTTTGTGTTCAAATTATTAAAAGCCAATGTTTAAATCCATTGCACATATTGGCGTGGCAGTGAAGGACATGAAGTCGGCCACGGAATTGTTCCGGAAGCTTTTCAACAAAGCGCCAGATCATGTCGAAGAGGTAGCCGGGCAAAAGGTAGCGACGGCGATGTTCCGCATCGGCGGTACGGCGGTAGAGTTGACCGCGGCGACCGATGGAGAATCCCCCATCGCGCGTTTTATTGAGAAACGCGGTGAGGGGATGCACCATATTTCGTTCGTGGTGGACGATATCGAGGCGGAATTACGGCGGCTGAAGCAATTGGGATTCCAGCTCATCGACGAGCAGCCACGGATGGGAGCCGATAATTACCGCGTGGCGTTTCTTCATCCGAAATCCACTAATGGCGTGTTGATTGAAATCAGCCAGAAGGCGGAGTGAGCACGATGAGTGGCGGGCACGACACGACGCTCAGCCTGCGTGCGAGCGAACTAACGCTATCTGAGAAGTTAGATTCCCTTCCGACAAACCCCGGGGTGTATCAGTTTAAAAATGCCGATGGCAAAGTGATCTACGTCGGCAAGGCGCAGAATTTACGCTCGCGCGTGCGGCAATATTTTCAGAAATCGAGGTCGTCTGACCCGAAGCTCGATGCGATGGTGGAGAAGATTGTCGATGTGGAGCTGATTGTCACCGACTCCGAAATCGAAGCGCTCATCCTCGAAGCAAACCTCATCAAGAAGCTCAAGCCCCGCTACAACGTCGTATTGAAGGACGACAAAAGCTACCCCTACATTGTTATTACCAACGAGCCATTCCCGCGCGTATTTGTGACGCGGAGAGTTATTCGCGACGGGTCGCGGTACTTCGGTCCCTATACAGACGTGAAAGCCGTCCGCTACGCCTTGAAAACCGTGCGCGATATCTTTATGATCCGAAGCTGTAATTTCGACCTCACGGAAGAAACAATCCAAAAGAAGAAGTATAAAATCTGTTTGGATTATCACATTAAAAAGTGTGAAGGACCATGCGAGGGCTTGGTGACGCAAGCACACTACAAACGGATGATTGACCAGGTAGCGAGCGTTTTAAAAGGCAAGACGGAGAATGTTGTGGAAACTCTTGAGCACGATATGCAGCGATTTTCCGATGAGACGCGTTATGAAGACGCAGCGAGGATTCGGGACAGCATTCGCGCGCTGTATGTGTACACGGAGAAACAGAAAGTGGTCGATGCGAAACAGGTTGACCGCGATATTTTCGCCGTGGCGGTGAAAGGCGACGATGCGGCGGGAGTGATTTTCCGTGTACGCGAAGGAAAACTCGTCGGCAGCCGGAATTTTTACATGGGCAACGCCGAAGGAAAGCCCGACCGGGAATTGCTGGAGAACCTTATCGAGCGTTACTATCTGGAAGACGAGGATATCCCGGGTGAGATCGTCTTGCCCGTCAGTTTGGAAGCGGAGAGCTTGGTGCAATCGTGGCTGGAAACGCGGCGAGGTGCGGCAGTGAGTATAGAAGTGCCGAAAGCCGGTGAGAAAATGAAGCTGATTGCGATGGTGCGGAACAACGCCCAGTATTTAGTTGATGAGCTGGAAATCCAGCGAATGAAGCGCAGCGAGTATGTGCCGCATTCAGTGAAAGCGTTACAGCGCGACCTGCGCTTGAAGTCGACGCCGCGGCGGATTGAGTGTTTCGACAATTCAAATATTCAAGGCAGCGATGCAGTTGCTTCGCTGGTGGTCTTTGTCGATGGAAAGGCGAAGAAGAGCGAGTACCGGCACTTCAAGATCCGGAGCGTGAGCGGACCGGACGATTTCGCCAGCATGAGGGAAGTTGTTCAGCGCCGTTACACGCGCGTACTGCAAGAGGAAGGCACGCTACCTGATCTCATTATGGTGGATGGCGGAAAGGGACAGCTTTCGAGCGCTGTGGAAGTCCTTACCGGGTTGGAGCTGCAAAAAGTCCCCATCATTGGACTGGCAAAGCGGCTGGAAGAAGTGTTCGTCCCGGGTTCGAGTGAAGCGTTGATGTTGCCAAGGACTTCATCGGGGCTTCGACTATTACAACAGATACGCGACGAGGCGCACAGGTTTGCCATCACGCATCACCGCACGCTGCGCTCGAAGCGGATTCTGCAAACGGAGCTCGACCTTATTGAAGGCATTGGCAAGAAACGAGCGAAGGAGTTGCTGGAAGCGTTTGGCTCTGTGCAAGGCGTAAAGTTTGCGACGGAAGACCAGCTTGCCGAGATCGTCGGCAACAAGGTTGCTCAGAAGATTAAGGAATATTTTAAGGATTCAGCGGAAGAGAAAGGGTAGGTCTCCGCAGGCGACGTGGCGCCACGTCGCCTTCTTAGTTAATATTAGATTTGCCGCTTGTTTCGTGGTCTCGGTTTTCGTATATTGAAAAGCCCGAGGGCGCTTAGCTCAGCTGGTTCAGAGCGTACGCCTCACACGCGTAAGGTCGTAGGTTCGATCCCTACAGCGCCCACTGCCGAATGCGGAATTCGGATTGCGAAATTCGCAATAGAATCGTTCTTTGAATAGTTCCTTTAATTCCTGTCCAGCGAGGCAGGGAAGGATTGCTAAAAGTATATAAGTCGAAAGTAGTAAGTATCAAGTAGAACTCTTTTTAGTCTTACTACTTAATACTTCAGTACTTGAGTACTTCACCATGCCTCCTTTCCTGATTTCGGGATTGCGAGGCTTTTTTAGTTTATGGAGCACACATGAAAAAAACAAAACTCTTCGATGCCGCAGGGCTTCGCCGCACCGTCAACCGGCTTGCGCATGAAGTGGTGGAAAAAAATAAAGGCGTAGAAGATTTAGCCATCGTTGGTATTCGGACGCGAGGCGATTATCTTGCTCGCCGCCTGGCGCAAAAAATTGAGGAAATCGAGCACAAACCTGTGCCGGTTGGCAGCCTGGATATCACGCTGTACCGGGACGATTTGCACGGGAAACTTGAGCAGCCACAGCTCAAGAGCACGGAGATACTCTTCGACGTGACGGGGAAAATACTGGTTCTGGTCGATGACGTTCTCTTTACAGGCAGAACGGTGCGAGCGGCGCTGAATGCGCTGATGGATATCGGCAGGCCCTCAAGCATACAGTTGTTGGTACTAGTCGATAGAGGCCACCGCGAGCTGCCGATCAAAGCAGATTTTGCGGGGAAGAATGTCCCTACATCGTTAAGACAGCAAGTTCAGGTGTTATTGGAGGAAGCCGATAAGGAAGATGGAGTTTACCTACTCGATGCTAAGGTCGATGCGGAGGAGATTGAACAGAAGGAGAAGAAACAATGAAACTCCACAGTCGCCATCTGTTAGGATTGGATGGAATGCCGAAGGAGGATATTCAATTAATTCTCGATACGGCAATATCATTCAAAGAAGTGTTAGAGAGGCCGATAAAGAAAGTCCCGCCATTGCAAGGCAAAACGATCGCCAACATGTTTTTCGAAAGCTCAACGCGCACACGATTGTCCTTTGAGCTGGCAGAGCGGAGGCTTTCCGCCGATGTCGTGAGTTTCACGACAGTCGGGAGCAGTGTTACCAAAGGCGAGACACTGAAAGATACCGCCCGGAACATCGAAGCGATGAAGATCGATATGGTGGTGATACGGCACTCAGCGCCGGGGGCAGCGCATTTTTTGAGTAGAGTAGTTGACGCAAACGTGCTCAACGCCGGCGATGGGTCTCACGAGCATCCGACACAAGCGTTGCTCGATATGTTTACACTTCGTGACCGGCACGGAACTCTCGAAGGTCTGAAGGTCTGCATCGTCGGCGATGTTACGCACAGCCGTGTTGCGCGGTCGAATATCTTCGGGTTGAAAACAATGGGGGCGCACGTTTCCGTGTGCGGCCCTGCTACGCTCATTCCACGCGAAATAGAAAAGCTGGGAGTGGATGTGTATCATAATCTGGAAGATGTTATTCCGAATGTAGATGTGTTGAACGTTCTGCGGATTCAGCTCGAGCGGCAGGAGAGGGGTTTGTTTCCTTCGCTACGCGAATACCACCGGTTCTTCGGTGTGACACAAGAAAAAATGGCGCGCGCCACCCGACCGATCACCATCATGCATCCCGGCCCGATTAATAGGGATGTAGAAATTTCGGCAGACCTCGCTGATAGCGAGCATTCTGTTATTTTGCAGCAGGTAACGAACGGCGTAGCTGTGCGGATGGCGGTGTTGTATTTGTTGGGAACAACGAACTAACGACGTATCAAAAAAAGTAATCTTCTAATTTTTTGCGTATGAAGAAACCCCCTGCTCGCTGGAAGGCGCTCGCGTCCCCCTTGGTTAGGGGGACAAAGTGGATTTCCGGAGCTTTCTGTTCTTCTCCTCATCAACGTAACGCTATTTTCTTAAAGGACTGTTTATGAAGATTTTACTCAAGGCTGGACGCTTAGTTGACCCGGTTTCAGGCAAGGATGAGGCGCTGGATATATTGATTGCCGATGGCCGCATCGAAAAAATCGGGAAATCACTTTCAGCCGATAAATCCGTTCCTGAAATTCCACTGAACGGTAAGATTATCGCTCCTGGTTTTATCGATATGCATGTGCATTTACGAGAGCCGGGCTTCGAGCACAAGGAAACGATTGAGACAGGATGCGAGTCTGCCATTGCAGGCGGATTTACCGCGGTATGCTGTATGCCAAATACAAATCCCGCAATCGATGATGAATCTGTTGCGCGGTACGTTCACGAAAAAGGCAAATCCGTGTGCGAAGGGATTGTGGACGTGTATCCAATTGCTGCAGTAACGAAGGGCAGGCAGGGAAGCCAGCTTTCGCCTATGGCAGAGCTGGTGGGAGCGGGCGCTGTTGGATTTTCCGACGACGGTTCGCCTGTGATGAGCGCTGAGATTATGCGGCGCGCGCTGGAGTACTCGTCGATGTACAACGTGCCTATTATTCAACATGCGGAGGATTCGACGCTGAGTCATGGTGGAAGCATGAACGAGGGATATGTATCGACGCGGTTGGGCATTCCCGGCATTCCGCCTATCGCTGAGGTGCTGATGGTGGAGCGGGATATCACTTTGCTGAGGTATATTCCCGCGGCACGATATCACGTTGCTCACGTCAGCACGACAGATGCGGTCGAAAGCGTTCGGCGCGCGAAGAAGGAAAAGCTGCGGGTGACGTGCGAAATTACCCCGCACCATTTTACACTTGCAGATGAGGTGGTTGAATCGTACGATACAAATACGAAGATGAATCCCCCGTTGCGGACACGCGATGACCTTCGCGCGATGAAAGAAGCGCTACGGGACGGCACAATCGACGTCATTGCAACCGACCATGCCCCTCATACGGTCGATGAGAAGGAAGTCGAGTATACACATGCGCCGTTCGGCATTGTGGGGTTGGAGACGGCTATTGGGCTTTCAATCACGGAGCTTGTTGAACAGAAGTTCCTAACGCTGTTTCAGCTCGTTGAAAAATACTCTACTAATCCGCGAAAAATACTCTCGCTGCCGTCAATCAAGATTGCGGAAGGAGAAACTGCCAATCTCACTTTACTTGACCCGCAGATTGAATGGACAGTTGATGTGAAGGCGTTTAAGTCGAAGTCCAAGAATTCTCCTTTTCATGGGAGGAAACTGAAGGGGAAGGCAATTGGGGTTATTAATAATGGGAAGGCGAGGATTTTTCAGTAAAAGCTGATTCTCGCAAACCTACTTGCCGGCAGGCAGGGGCGCAAAGAGCGCAAAGTTTTTATTTAAAAATTCCTTATAGTACACACGTCCACAATACTACACTATTGCGCTATTCAATAGACAGTTCATTATATTTATCAGTCAACAATCGCCGGGAATTAGTTGTTTTTGTTTGGCACACTGTTTGGAGTATTGTTCTCCAGCAGATATACAATATAGGGAGATTGTTATGAAATCGATTCCAGTATTCATGCTCGGCTTATTTGTTGCGGGATGCACCGTGAATGAAGTTGATCGCATCGCACCGGGCGTACCTCGCAGGATACGCACTGTTTCACTGGATAACGCGGTAGAAATCCGTTGGCTCGCGAACTCCGAGCCGGATATTGATGAGTATAAAGTCTGGGTAGGCACCGCTCCGAGCGGTCAGTATGTGCTCATCGGCACGACCGTCAATACGACGTTTATCGATAATGGGGCAAACAACGGCACGACGTACTACTACGCCCTCAGCGCGGTTGATTTCAACGGCAACGAGAGCGGTCTGAGCGCAGAGCTTGTGTATGATACGCCGAGGCCGGAAGGATATGGTGAAGAGGCGTCAAACTATTTAACTGCTCCGAATTCTTCAGGATATGATTTTTCAACATACTCGATTGGACCATATGATGACGATTTTACTGATGTATTCTATGAACATTTTAACGGGATATTTTATCTAAACGTATGGGATGATACGGATATTCAAGATATGGGCTACACGAGTAATTTAGATGAAATTTCCGTTGCCCCAACGCAGGGGTGGGCGCCATCTCGGTCTGTAGAAGCGATTCCCGGACACACATACGTTGTATGGACGTGGGATGACCATTATGCAAAGGTACGGGTGATAAGTGTAAGTACGTCGTTAGTTGTGTTTGACTGGGCGTACCAAACTGCTCCGCAAAACCCAGAGTTGAAACGCTCGATACCACCTGATGGCAAGAGAAGTTTGAAGAAAAAGGGCGCGGTGGCGTTACATCGGTAGATTAAGGCTGTGCGGTTGTGCACGACACACTCCCTTTTCAGTATAGCGGAAGGGGAGTGTGTTGCCCGTTTTGGTAATGGCTAAATTTTGACATGCGCAGGCGACGTGGCGCCACGTCGCCTGCTTAAATTGTGGTTGGCGGCGTGTTTTTACGGATTGACTTTTGAGGCGTTTTGTAATACTTTCAGATGTAGAAATGAAAAAGCTGTTGCCGGTCATACTGTGTTTTGTCGCAGCCCAGGTTGGTGCGCAGACTCCTCTCAAAAAGGATAATAGGCTGCAGAATAATTTTCTTCAGTCCGCGCCAGTTGTGCAAGAGCAGCGCGAGGGCGTGAGTGAAGTATTCGAGGAGCTGGAGAAACTTATTGCAGTCGGCGAAGTACGGTCGCTTGTTGGATACATCGGCTCGCAAGTGTATCTCGATGTGAGCGGCGGAAGCCACGGCTATTTTTCATCGAACCAGGCGCTGTCACTGCTTGAGAGCTACTTCGCGCAGCGGAAGCCTCAATCATTCGCACTGAAGAGTATCAATCAGCGTGCGCCGTCGCCGTTTGCCACGGGAACGCTCGACTTTGTGTATAAAGGCAACCGTGAAACGGCTCAGGTCTATATCGCTCTTTCACAGAGGGATTCTCTCTGGCTCATGACGCAGTTCACCATCTACTAAAACGATATTCATGGAGAAACTTCGAAGTTCTCTTACAAGCGTGAAACGCCCCTTGTTGTGGGG
>JAKEEG010000029.1 GCA_022616555.1 Ignavibacteriota bacterium
AACCGTCATCGGAGACACTCGGCGCTCGGATATCACTCGCCGGTTGACTTCGAACAATTACACTCTTAACTTCGTGTCCAACTTTTCGGGGAAAGATCACACAGTTACCGTGCGAGACAGTGCGAATATACTGGGAACACTCAAGCGTCAGGGAAGCTCAATGACGTTTATGAGCGACAGTACGAAATGGTGGTTAGTTGCTTCTACTTCGGCTAAAGACTCTGTTCCGAGTGAAATCTATACCTACAAAATTACAAATGAGGGCCGAACAGTACTAGGGACAAACACAGAGACAAAAAGCAATACAACAACTGAAATTATTGGAGCACAAGGGATTTCGTTATTGCTTGGCGATATTACAGCCGATAGCGTGGAAAAGAGATCGCGTCTCGGCGTGTTACACTATGAAATCGCAGAAGAACCAATGGGTATATTCTTTACGCAAGCGACAAGCAGCGGCAACTCTATTTTTTTGGGAGGCGGAACGTCGCTTTTCAATGCAGCGACTGGAATTACGTTTTATACCGCCTCAAACAATAAGACCCTGACTGGCACAGGGAGATGGAGTATCCGTAGCACAGGCGATCTGGAATTGTTGAGCGGTGGGGGCAATTTAACGACGGCAAAAACCTCAGTGGATGTTTTTAACACCACCGCAACATCAATCAACGCATTTGGAGCCGCAACGAGTTTGACGTTGGGCGCGACGAGCGGGTCTATGACAATTCGCAACCCAATAGTGAATATACCTGCGGTAACCTCCACAGCACTATCAGATTTTCAGGCTAACTCAGGGATCGCGTCTGTTGGCGTTGGAGGAAGTATTGATGTCACAATAAGCGGTTTGACGACTGGCGGTATTGCTATTGTTTCATATAAGACGAGTTCACCCGTAGCGCCTGATACTGTTGCGAGTTGGGGCATTCCATCATCCAACACGTTGAGGATCTACGGAAAAGTTGGCTGGGTGGTTGGATATTTCGTTGGGAAAAAATGACCAGACATATTCAGTGTAAGTTTTTGAGATAAAGAGTTAGAAAGGATCAATAAAGAATGAAGCTATCGGATTTCAAGTACCCACTTCCGCGCAACCTCGTTGCGAAGCAGCCGGTCAACCCGCGCGACCACTCGCGTTTAATGGTGTTGAACCGTGCCGATGAATCCATCGAGGACCGGAAGTTTTATGAACTGCTGGACTATATGAACAAAGGCGACTGCCTGGTCGTGAACGAGACCAAAGTTTTTCAGGCGCGGCTGTTCGGGAAAAAGGAGAAGACAAACGCGAAGATCGAAGTCTTTCTGCTTCGCGAATTGAATAAAGAGGATAATATCTGGGATGTCATTGTTGACCCCGCGCGGAAGGTCCGTATTGGCAACAAGATATTTTTCGACGATGGTAAGCTCTGGTGCGAGGTGATCGATAATACGACCTCCCGCGGCAGAACAGTGCGCTTCAACCACAAGGGCGACTTTTTCAAGATCATCGAACGAATAGGGATGACGCCGCTGCCCTTTTATATCAAACGCGAAGCGACGGAAAAGGATAAGCAGGCATACCAAACCGTGTTCGCTCGCGTGCTTGGAGCAGTCGCCGCGCCGACTGCCGGGCTGCATTTTACGAAACAGCTCATTAAAAAAGTGCAGGCGAAGGGAGTAAAGATTGTCCCCGTCGTGTTGCACGTGGGTTTGGGCTCGTTCCGGGCGGTGGAAGTGGAAGACCTGACAAAGCACAAGATGGACTCGGAATACTACGAAATCACTTATGATGCGGCGAATACAATTAATAAAACGATCGACAGCAGGCACAATGTGATTGTTGTGGGGACGAGCACCTGCCGCGCGCTGGAATCCAGCGTCACATCAGACGGTCACGTCAAACCATCGAAAGGCTGGACGGATAAATTCATTTTCCCGCCGTACGATTTCAAAATCACCGACCGGCTGGTGACGAACTTCCACTTGCCGGAATCTACTCTGCTGATGCTCGTGAGCGCGTTCGCCGGCCACGACTTTATGACGCGAGCGTACAAGAAAGCCATCAAAGACGGCTATCGCTTCTACAGTTACGGCGATGGAATGCTGATTCTATAAGCATGAGAATCTATTCATGGTGTTTCTTGTATTTAGCGTGCATAGCTAACGTGACCCCCTGCGATTTGAACAATAAATCGCGTCCCCCTTGTTAAGGGGGACAAATAAGCTTCTTCCCCTCTTTGCCAAGGAGGGGTGTCCGCCGGAGGCGGACGGGGAGGTCGAAAAGCGAATTTATTCCAAAAGAGATCTATAAAGAAAATAGTCCATGCCACGACGGCGACCAAAAGTATCGGTGATCATTCCGGCAGCGGGAAGCGGCAGCCGTATCGGCGGCTCGGTGAAGAAACAATTCATCGCGCTCAAGAACAAGCCGGTACTGGTACACACGCTCCAGCGCTTCGAGCACTGCTCGGACGTTGATGAGATAGCCGTCGCCGTGCCCGAAGAGTCCATCGTGGAGATGGAGAAGCTTATCTCGCAGTACCGTATCCACAAAGTGCGACGTGTGGTAGTCGGCGGCGCCAAGCGGCAGGATTCCGTTTTCAACGCGCTCGGCAAGCTCACGTTGCAGGACTCCGATATCGTGCTTGTGCACGACGGCGTTCGGCCCTTCATACATCCCAAGCAAATCTCTCTACTTGTCAAAGCAAGCCGCACGCATGACGCCGTTGTGCTCGCCGTTCAGCCGAAAGACACCGTGCGCCGCTCTAACGGCGGCAGATTTTTTGACCAGACGCTCGACCGCTCAGCCTTGTGGCTTGTGCAAACTCCGCAGGTGTTCAAAGCGGGAGTGCTGATCAAAGCGTTTGCGAAGGCGCGCAAGGATAAATTTTACTCAACCGATGAAGCCGCGCTCGTTGAGCGGCTCGGTATCAAAACAAAAATCGTCGAAGGCAGCTACGATAATATCAAAATTACCACGAAGGAAGACCTGGAGTTGGGGACGTTGATCCTCGAGCGGTGGAGCGAATAGAAACCGCGTAATTCGTTCAAATTTGTAGGTACAATCGAGAATGTGATTTGGTAGGTTGCTTTTTTGTGCTGAACTTGCTACCTTAGACAACCTTATTTTTAACGTAAACCTGCGAGGTCTCCGAGACCTCGCAGGTTTGGATAGAAACCATGGGCAATCTTTTTGTAGTCATACTGTTGAGTTACATTGTCGGTTCCATTCCGACGAGCATCATTCTGTCGAAATGGAAGCACGGCTTTGATATCCGCACTAAAGGCAGCGGCAACGCCGGCGGTACGAACGTCTTCCGCGTACTCGGGTGGAAGTCCGGCTTGTTTGTCACGCTCTTTGATGCAGGCAAGGGTGTGCTGGCAACCGTGGTGATCGCCCGGCTGTTCTGGGATCCAAGCTTGCCGTTTCAGAACCGCACACCGTTTGAGGACCTGACGGTCATTCAGATTATTTGCGGCGCGTCGGCGGTATTGGGACACATTTGGACTATTTTTGCCGGCTTCAAGGGTGGCAAGGGGCTTGCGACCTCAGCGGGTATGCTGATTGGTATCGCGCCGACGGAGCTTGCAATCTGCGGTGCGGTGTTCTTTGTCGTGTTCCTCGCGTGGAAATACGTATCGCTCAGCTCGATCGCGGCAGCGGTGACGTTCCCGCTCTCGATGTTCGTCCGGCAAAACATCTTTGGTGATGAAATTCAAAGTTATTTGACCCTCATCTATTTTAGCATTGCGGTCGCGGCACTCCTCATTTATTCCCATCGGGCAAACATCAAGCGTTTGCTGGAAGGGACGGAAAAGAAAGTCTCTTCGTTTTCCAAAGACCGGAAATCGGAATCGTAACGGTAGCGAGCTGTCGTTTGTGAGGGAGACGATACTCTTATCGTTGTACAACCGCACTATCCGCGTCGTTCAATTCCCATGAAGATCACCGTCCTTGGCGCAGGAAGTTGGGGCACAACACTGGCGCTTGTTCTCGTCGGCAACGGCCATGACGTAGAGTTGTGGACGTACAAGACCGAGCAAGCCCTGCTCATGCAGGCGAAGCGCGAGAACCCGCAGTTCATGCCCGGCATTCCTCTGCCGAACGAGCTTCGAATCGTCACCGACATCGAAGCGGCATGTACGAAACGGGAAATGATCGTCGCCGCAGTCCCCTCGCAGTTCCTCCGCTCCGTCATTCAACGCATCGCCCATCTCGACCTCACAAAGACCATCATCTGCAATGTCGCCAAGGGAATCGAAAACGGCACGCACATGACGATGTCCGAAGTGCTATTGGACGTGCTTGAGCACGAAACGAAGGATAATATCGCCATCCTTTCCGGTCCGAGCCACTCGGAAGAAGTATCGAAACAAATTCCCACAGCCATCGTCGCGGCGTCATTCAAAGACAGAACAGCAAAGATTGTGCAGGACGCGTTCATGACGCCGTATTTCCGCGTGTACCTTAACGATGATATTCGCGGTGTCGAACTTGGCGGCGCGCTCAAGAACGTCATTGCCGTTGCCGCCGGGCTTAGCGACGGGGCTGGCTTTGGCGATAACACCAAAGCTGCCATCATGACGCGCGGTATTTATGAAATCACCCGGCTCGGCGTTAAATTAGGCGCTCAGCCGCGCACGTTCGCAGGGCTTTCCGGCGTCGGCGATTTGATTGTGACCTGCATGAGCCGCCATAGCCGCAACCGCTACGTGGGTGAGCAGGTTGGAAAAGGCAGAACGCTGGACGAAGTGCTGAAAGAAATGGTCATGGTCGCGGAAGGCGTGGCGACGGCAAAATCCGCGCTCGAGTTGGAACGGAAGTTTAAAGTTGAACTGCCCATCATAACGGAAGTCCACCGGGTGCTCTTTGAAGGCAAAGACCCACGCCAAGCCACGCGCGATTTAATGACAAGAGATGCGAAAGGGGAGTAAAACCATTGTCAATTGACTATTGCCGGTTGACGATTTGGGATATTTGATCTGTGAGCAGTTATACCTCACCTTGATTCTCGCTCTGATTCTCGGTATATTTAATAAATTAGTGTAATTCCCGCTTGTCGAAAATTACCCTCAGACGGTGCTTCACTATCTCTTAAGCTTTCTTGCCGGATATTTGATTGGGAGCATTCCAACCGCCTTTCTTGTTGTCAAACATAAGGCGGGTATCGACATTCAGCAGGCGGGGAGCGGCAAGGTTGGCGCGTTTAACACATTCAGCGTCACCCGCTCGAAATTCTTGGGAATCCTCGTCGGGGTGCTGGATGCGTTGAAGGGATTCGCGGTTGTTTGGATTGCGCTTCACTTGCTCGGAGAGCCGTTTTGGGTTGGCGCCGCCGGGATAATCGGAGCAATCGCCGGACATACGTACTCGCCCTGGCTGAACTTCAAAGGTGGGCGTGGACTGGCGACAACCGCAGGCGGGATGTTTGGAATCGGCGTTTCGTACACGATAGTCTGGTGTCTGTCATGGCTCGTATTCAATCGGTGGAAAAAAGACATTGTGAAGGCGAATGTGATCTCAACACTGTTTACCCCGATTGTTTTAAGCATTGTTCCACAGGCATGGTTGGACGTGCTGATGTTTTCGCAAACGACAGCCGAGGAATACCGAATCTTTGCCTGGGCGATTAGCGTAGTACTACTATTGAGTCACAAAGATGTGATTTTAGGACTGTTAACAAAGAAATGGAACTCAGAATCCCGCTAAAAGACAGCGGGACACAAAAAGCGTGAAAGCTGATTGAACGGATCAAAGCGGATCTGTATCTGTGTAAACCCGTCTCATCCGCCTTTGCAGTGTCCTATTCATTTATAAGATTGAGAGAACGATATGTCGAAGACGATTGCAAAACTGCTCGTGATTCTCTGTATCCCTTTGCTTGCGGGGATTGGCATCGGCTATGCTATTAAGCCGACACAAGCGGCCGAACAGACCGTTGCGGGAAAAGATGGGGATCTTCCCGGACTTCAAACGACCGCCTACACGCCCGCGGAAGAGATTTCTAAAATTCAGGACGGGATTAACAACTCGCGCCGCAACGCCATCACAAATGCCGTAGCGGCGGTCAGCCCAACCGTCGTGGGCATCAACGTGATCGAAGTGCGCCAGTTCAAGGACCCCTTCTTCGATTCGTTTATGTTCAACGACCCGATTTTCAAACGCTTCTTCGGCGACCGCACGTACGAACAAAATGTCAAAGGACTCGGCTCAGGATTTATTATCTCCCCAGACGGCTATATTGTCACGAACGACCACGTCGCTGGCAACGCAACGGAAATTACTGTTACGTTTACCAACGGCCAGAAGCTGAAGGCGGAAATCGTCGGCACCGACCAGCTTACAGATATTTGCCTGTTAAAAGTCGACGCTAAAAACCTGCCCTCCGTGTCGCTCGGAAATTCGGATGACGTTCTCATCGGTGAGTGGGCAATCGCCTTGGGTAATCCGTTTGGCTTGTTTGAAATAAACGACAAACCAACGGTAACCGTCGGCGTCATCAGCTCATTGGGAATGAACTTGGGTAGGGTGGAGAGCCGCGTGTACAAGGATATGATTGAAACTGACGCCGCTATTAACGGCGGAAATAGCGGAGGTCCACTCGTGAACAGCGCGGGCGAGGTAATCGGCATGAACACGCTCATTTACTCCGGAGGCAGGAGCGATACTTACATCGGCTACGGTTTTGCGATTCCGATCAATAAAGTAAAGAAAGTCGTTGCCGAGCTGCGCGCCAAGGGCAAAGTGACGCGGGATTTCTGGACGGGCTTCGAAGCCCAGCCTGTCGACGGGCGCGTAGCGAGATACTTTGGGCTTTCGAGAGTCGAAGGCATTATCGTGAGCGACGTGGTATCGGACAGCCCGGCGGAGAAATCCGGCATCAAAGTTGGCGACATCATCCTCGAAGCGAACGAGACGAAAGTCAACTCCGAGCAGGACCTCATCGGTGTGCTCGTCGATGCTCGGGCGGGTGATATGTTAAAAATGAAAGTGTACCGCGACAAGAAAACAATTGATGTTACATTGAAACTCGAGCGCCGTCCGGCGTAACCAAACAAAAGGAAAGCACCAGTTGATAGCCCGCTATACTCGTCCGGAGATGGGGAAGATATGGGAGGACGAAAACAAATACCGAATCTGGCTGGAGATTGAAGTCCTTGCGTGCGAAGCGCAGGCGAAGCTCGGCGTTATCCCCGCCGATGCCGCCGCGACAATACGCAAGAAAGCAAAGTTTGACGTCAAGCGAATTTTGGAGATCGAAGAAGAAGTCAAGCACGACGTGATTGCCTTTCTGACGAACGTGGGAGAGTATGTCGGGCCCGAATCGCGCTTCATTCACTTGGGCATGACGTCATCCGACGTGCTGGATACAGCCCTCGGTGTGCAAATGAAGCAGTCGGCTGAACTGCTTCTCCAGGGCTTAGGAAAGCTGCGGGATGTTCTTGCCAAGCGAGCAAAAGAGTTTAAGTACACGCCGATGGTCGGGCGCACGCACGGCATCCACGCCGAGCCGGTGACCTTCGGATTGAAGCTCGCGCAATGGTATTTGGAAACCGTGCGACAGATTGAGCGCATT
>JAKEEG010000030.1 GCA_022616555.1 Ignavibacteriota bacterium
ACCGTCATCGGAGACACTCGGCGCTCGGATATCACTCGCCGGTTGACTTCGAACAATTACACTCTTAACTTCGTGTCCAACTTTTCGGGGAAAGATCAATCATTGCAAGAGGGTTACGTGTCTCTTATGTGAGTGACTTTGTACAAGCATTAAATATGTGTAAGAGAGAGTGTAGTTATTATGATTTTTGTGGTGGTAGCTTCCCAAGTAACCGTTTTTCAGAACACGGTAGAATCGATATCAGAGAAACAGACCATTGTAAAGTTCATGATCAAGCATTAGTGGAGGCCATATGGGAAAAATTATGAGTGAGAGAAAACAAATATTTGAAAAAATTCTCTCCAAAAAAACAGCAATATTCGCAGCAGTGGCACTGTATAAACCAGCCAAAGTGAAAAACATAGCACCGGACAAGGAAAAAGCAAATAGTAGCAGACTATATGCTTGCCCTTGGGATGAAAGTTCTGATGGCGGCTTTGATGATGCCAGTTGAGTAGAGAAAAATTTTGCCTTATTGTTTCTCTCACCCCGTCCCCTTCCATTTTGAGAAAGGGGGACGGGACAGTGATTAATTTACTTCTCCGCGTACACCGTAATGCTGTAGATCCCCTTGCCGGACTGCTTATACTCCGTCAACTCCGCTTCGCTTAAATATTGCCGCAGCGTCTCATCCGGCACAGCGACCGGCTTCTCCTTTACTACAGAGACATTCTTGAAACCCGTCCTCGCGATGACGCCAAGATAATCCTCTTTCTTCATCGCGCCCGCAACGCACCCGGCGTACATCTCGGCAGCGGTACGGATTTTCTCCGGCAGCTCGCCCGAGGTCACAACATCCGAAATACTAAAATGCGCTCCCGGCTTAAGCACGCGGTACACTTCCGAGTACGCCCTCGTCTTATCCGGCACCAAGTTCAGCACGCAATTGCTGATGACCACATCGGCACTGTTGGCTCCAAGCGGCAGGTTTTCAATTTCACCGAGCACGAACTTGACGTTCTTGTAGCCCAGCTTGGCAGTGTTCTGCCGCGCCTTTTCAACCATCTGTTCGGTCATATCCACACCGATCACCTGGCCAGTTTCGCCCAACACCGACCGCACGACAAACGCATCATTGCCAGCCCCGGAACCTAAATCAACAACCGTATTGCCTTTCTCGATTTTCGCAAACTCCGTCGGCACTCCACAGCCTAAACCCAAATCGGCGTCGGGATTATAGCCCTGGAGCTTCGAGTAATCGTCCTGAAACACCGAGTACGTGCCGTCACCACAGCAACCCGGACCGCAACAGCCCGTCTCGTCTTTTGTTCCGGCCTGCCCCTTCGGGGCTTTAACGGCAATCTCGCCGTACTTCTCCTTCACCATTTTCTTAATCTTTTCCGGCGACTCACCCACCGCCGCAATAGGATGTAATTCTGACATACCGCCTCCAATCGTTTTTGTACTAAACAATATTTCCAGCCAGGATAAATTCGACTGACGCCGACTTACGCAGCAAACGAATCCGCTTTTATCCGGCTTTGTCCGCTTTTTCAGCGTCCTATTTCCTTACATCGTGATTCTCAAATTCACCGGCTTCTTCCCGCCGCAGCAGGACGAATCGCAGCACGGTGCCGGCGTTCCTGATGTTTGAATATTCTGCTGTGTTGGCTGATCTTTACCCTTCTCGGGCGTTTCCTCTGCATGTTGGTTCCGCATGGTTGTTTCCTCCAAGTGTTTTTGTTATGTTGTGGCGTTCTGTTTTTTTGCCCACGAAATACGCGAATAACGCGAAACAATACTATGGCAAAATTAATCTATCCGGAAGAAAGTTATGCCATTATCGGGGCTTGTTTTAATGTCTATAAATCTATGGGCCGTGGTTTTCTTGAACCTGTGTATCAAGAATGTTTGGAAATCGAGTTTGACCTTCAAAAGATTCCCTTTCAATCCCAACATATGCTGAAATTAGCTTATCGAGACAAGGAATTGAAACAAACGTTTAAACCGGATTTACTTTGTTATGACAAAATCATTGTTGAAATAAAGGCCGTCTCAACACTCGTTGATGAACACCGTGCTCAAATTCTGAATTACTTGAATGCGACTAAATTTCAACTCGGACTTTTAATAAACTTCGGTCATTATCCAAAACTACAGTATGAACGGTTTATTCTTACGGACAAAGGTGCAAGGTTACAACCGATCAAGTAAAGCTTTTTTCGCGTATTCCGTGTATTTAGTGGGCTAAGTTTTTTTCGATTCTTGCAGGTTGCCGATGAAATTGCCGAACATCGCCTCCGCCTTGCTCAGCGTTTCCCAGTTGATGCAATAGCACGAGCGGGGACCGTCAATGGTGCCGTCGATTAACCCGACTTCCTTCAGCTTTTTGAGATGCTGGGAAACCGTCGCCTGCGCGAGCGGGATAACTTCGACAATATCCCCGCACACACACTGGCTGCCATCCGGTCCGCACCAATTGGCAAGCGTGCGTAAGATGGCGATGCGGGCAGGATGAGCGAGCGCCTGGGCAAGCTCGGCGAGTTTCACATCGGCTTTGGAAAATTCTTCTGTTTTCACTATTGGCATAGGCTTTTTGCTTCGATAGTTCTTTTATCGTATCTTTACGATAAGATAGCTTAAAAGTTTCACCTTGTCAAGTATTATTTTTTAAAGCAAGCGGTGTGGCGCTACCTCGTCAACATTAAGGATCGACTATGCACAACCTCATTGACCTCTCCCATACCGTCGAGCACGGCATGGTTACCTATAAAGGAATGCCGGGACCGGTGATTTCCGACCACATGAGCCGCGAAGCATCCAAAGGTAAGTATGCGCCCGGAACGGAATTCCACATCGGCAAAATCGAGATGATCGCCAACACCGGCACGTATATCGACTCGCCCTACCATCGCTATCCGGACGGCAAGGATTTATCGGATTTGCCGCTCACATCCGTTGCAAACCTCAACGGTGCGGTGATACGCCGGAACATATCCACCGGTCGGGCAATCGGCGCAGACGCATTAAAAGGAACTGATGTGCGAGGCAAAGCTGTTCTCATTCACACCGGATGGGATAAACACTGGCGCACCGACCAGTACGCGAACGGACATCCGTTTCTCACCCGCGACGCTGCTCAGTACCTTGTTGATAACAAAGCCGCGCTCGTCGGTATCGATTCCCTGAATATCGACGGCACCGCGGACGGCGAGCGGCCGGCTCATACACTTCTGCTCGGCGCGAACATTCCGGTCGTCGAACACATGTGCAACTTGGAGAAATTGCCGGATACCGGATTCACATTCTTCGCCGTGCCCGTGAAAGTAAAACACTTTGGTAGTTTTCCGGTAAGAGCGTTCGCGGTTGTTGGGTAGTTTATTCACTACGATTTGATGATTTTTTCACTCATCATAGTATGCTCTGCGTTGCTTGGGCTGCAAGATACCCAAACAATAAAATTTCACGGCGAAGCGCGCCGCGGCGAGGTGTTCGAGCACACCATCCGCTCGAACCTCGTCTTCCGCCTGATACCGCTTGAATTCGGTTGGCTTATCTCGATGGGAGATACCGTCGCGTCGGGCGATAATTTCTGTGCCATTGTTACGCCGCCGTACCGGGGAATCAATCACATCTACGTCGAAGGCTGGCACTTTCGAAACTCTGACAACTCAGGACCCAACGATGTCGGACTCAAGAATGTGAACGCCCCGGGCGAAGAACGCGAATTTTTCTTCGTACTGAATACTCAAGATTATCAGAAAGCCTTCGACGCTCTGCAAAAACTCATGTGGTCACATTCCTATACACAGCAGGAAGTCGACTCGGCGGGACGAACTCACGAGCAGTTACCCAAAGGAAGCGGCAAATTGATCGTAAAAGAATTGACGCTTAATAATCTTGAAATCGGCAAACATGCCGGCATTGATTTTATGAAATTTGATGTCGAGCTTACATTTCCCACTCATAAATAGCATCATAAATCAAAGGAACTTTGTCTTATGAAATTGGTGAAACGGCTTCTTGTTCTTGCGTTGCTCCCCGCACTGCTCTTCGCTCAAACCTCAAACCTCCAACCGTACGATACGCTCGCAGTCACAATCTTCAAAAAAACATTAGCAGACAATTGGGCGTACGAAACGCTCTACGACCTCACCACAAACATCGGACATAGACTGAGCGGCTCATCGCAAGCCGCATCTGCTGTCGAATGGTCCAAAAACGTCATGGAGCACATCGGTGCGGACCGCGTATGGCTGGAGCCGGTGATGGTGCCTCACTGGGTGCGCGGCGATATCGAAGAAGGGACAATCCTCGCCAACGGTTCACGCGGCGCCATCACGCTCAATATCACTGCCTTGGGCGGAAGCATTGCCACGCCGACGCAGGGCATCACTGCCGAGGTCATCGAAGTCAAATCGTTCGACGAGCTGGGCGCATTGGGCGACAAGGCAAAAGGAAAAATCGTGTTCTATAATAGGCCGATGGACCGGACGCAATTCGACACCTTCAATGCCTACGGCGGAGCTGTCAACCAGCGCGGACGCGGCGCCATCGAAGCCGCGCGCGCAGGTGGGGTCGCAGCGCTTGTCCGTTCCATGGCGACTCGTCTCGATTACTTCCCGCACACCGGCGGCATGGGCTATGTAGATTCAGTCACGAAAGTCCCCGCAGCCGCCATCAGCACACGAGACGCCGAGACCCTAAGTGAGTTGCTCAAAACCGAAAAATCCGTGCGCGTGCGTTTCAAACTTTCCGCACAAACTCTGCCGGATGTTGAATCCCATAACGTTATCGGCGAAATCCGCGGCTCCGAGAAACCCGAGGAAGTCGTCCTCGTTGGCGGGCATTTGGATAGCTGGGATAAAGGCCAGGGCGCGCACGACGACGGCGCAGGCTGCGTGCAGTCGATCGAAGTGCTGCGGCTCATCAAGGAACTCGGCTTGAAGCCCAAGCGCACAATCCGGGCGGTAATGTTCATGAACGAAGAGAACGGCTTGCGCGGCGGCATAGCCTATGCACAAAAGGAACGACCCGGCGAGCGCCACATTGCCGCAATTGAATCCGACGCAGGTGGGTTCAACCCGCGCGGCTTCGGCGTCGGCGATTCTCTCGCATACTCGAAACTCGTAAAATGGGCGCCGCTGTTCGCTCCCATCGGCGCGGATAAAATCGAGCTGGGTGGCGGCGGTGCCGATATCGGTCCTCTAGCCCGACAGCGCGGCGTGCCGCCCATCGGGCTGAACGTGAACTCGCACCGGTACTTCGACCATCATCATTCTGACAACGATACCATCGAATGGGTCAACGAGCGCGAGCTTGCCCTCGGTGCGGCGGCAATGGCGGTATTGGCATACGTCATCGCACAGGAGGGATTGTAAATAGTTATCAGTTGCCAGCTGAGCGCAGTTCGCGAAGTCCCGACGCTTTATGGCGGGATTATCAGTTGTCCGTTAAATGCCACGATGGGTAAAACTTTTTTCCTTTGCGCGAAGGTGTCCGAAATCGACCAGCACATGGCTGTCCCCCTCACGGAGGGGGATTAAGGGGGGTTATTAAATCGCGATTGTGCAACAGTAACAGGAACACAAGCAAAAGTCTATGAACTCCAAATCCGCTCTCGTCTTCGGAGCAACAGGACTCGTCGGCAGCCACTGCGCTTCCCAGCTCCTTGCGAGCAACGACTATTCCTCGATCGTTGTGTTCACACGCAGTCCCTTGCCGCTCTCTCACCCAAAGCTCACAAAGCACCTCATCGATTTTAATAAGCTCGACGACAGCCTCATCCGCGGCGACGACCTCTTCTGCTGCCTCGGCACAACCATGCGCAAGGCCGGCTCGCCCGAGGCATTCGAAAAAGTCGATTTCACGTACCCGCTCGAGATCGCCAGAGCTGCCTCCGCGAGCGGCGTCAAACAGTTCCTGCTCGTTACATCTGTTGGTTCCGACCCGTCTTCCGCGAACTTCTACTTGAAAACCAAAGGACGCGTGGAAGAAGCCATCAAGCCGCTTCGGTTCCAGTCGTTGCTCATTTTTCGCCCATCGTTCCTCATGGGCAACCGGGAAGAATTCCGTCTCGGCGAACGCATTGGCATTACAACCATGCGCGCCCTCACCGCCGCACCGATCGACGCTCTGAAAAAATACCGGCCTATCGCCGCTTCCATCGTCGCCAGTGCGATGATCGCTGCCGCGCAACATGGACAGGAAGGTATCCGCGTCTTCGAATCCGACGAAATCCAATCCCTCGGTTCATTATGACGCTCTGGGAACTCCTCCTCCTTTTCGTAGTCGGCGTCGCATCCGGATTCCTCAATGTTATGGCGGGCGGCGGTTCTGCGCTTACCATGCCTTTGTTGATTTTCCTTGGACAAACCAGCGCTGAGGCAAACGGCACGCTCCGCGTCGCCATCATCATTCAAAACATTTCTTCGGTGTCGTCGTTCAGGCGACTGGGAGTGCATGAGTTCAAACGCAGTCTCGCCTACACAGCCTGGGCAATGCCCGGCGCTATCGCTGGGGCCGTTGCGGGCGTTACCGTCGCAGATGAGACGTTCCAGAAAATTCTCGGCGGCGTGATGATCGCCAGCATCTTCTCTCTGTTCATGAAAAATCCTGCAGAGGACACGCTCTCCAAGCAGCCCAAGCGCTCGTGGCTGATCTATCCCGTCATGCTCGTTATCGGATTCTACGGCGGGTTCATTCAGATTAGTGTTGGATTTCTTTTTATGATCGCGCTCTTCCACATCGAAAAGCTGAACCTTATCTACGTCAACATGCACAAAGTCACCGTCGTGCTGATGTACATGGTGCCCGTCGTGGCGGTGTACGCATGGACGGGCAACGTGGATTGGGTGCTGGGGCTCCTGTTGGGAGTCGGCAGCGCGGTCGGCGGATGGTGGGCAGCGCACGCCTCGATAAAGAAAGGCGAGAAGCTCATCCGCGCCGTGCTCGTCGTGGCAATCATCATCATGGCAGCAAAGTTATTCGGCGTATATTAAAACCGCACCGCGAAGTCGCAAAGGACGCAAAGTAAAGTCTTTGTAAAAGAATTATGTCCTTCTTGGCACTCTTAGCGCCTTCGCGGTTTTCTTTAACATTTTTTTATGAAACTCTCCTCCCTCCTTAAATCCTACGGTCCCGGCATCGCTGTTGCGGCGACGGGAGTCGGCGCGGGCGACCTCGTCGCCGCATCCGTGGCTGGAGCGAAATTCGGCACCGTCATCCTCTGGGCGGCGGTGTGCGGAGCCGTCGTCAAGTTCGCGCTCAACGAAGGCGTCGCTCGCTGGCAATTGGCGACCGGCACCACAGTCATTGAAGCGTGGTTCACGAAATTCCCCCGAATCGTCTCGTACTATTTTCTCGTGTATTTGATACTCTGGTCGTTCATCGTCGCGGCGGCGCTCATCTCCGCGTGCGGCCTCGCGGGACACGCCGTCTTCCCCCAGCTCTCCGTTACGCAATGGGGCATTATCCACTCTGTGCTCGGTGCGGTGCTCGTGTACGTCGGTCGCTATAAGCTGTTCGAGCGGCTCATGGAAATCTTCACCGCGCTGATGTTCATCACCGTCCTCTATTGTGCTGTCATGCTTGCGCCGAATCTTGTCTCTCTCATTCCATCGTTGGTCGTGCCTTCGATACCGGAAGGCTCCGGCAAGTTCATCCTCGGCGTGATAGGCGGAGTCGGCGGCAGCGTGACACTTCTAAGTTATGGATACTGGATGCGCGAGAAAAACTGGAGCGGCAGGGAATTCCACCCGCACGCTCAACGCGACCTAGGCGTCGCTTATACACTGTCCGGACTCTTCGGCGTAGCGATGATGATTATCGCTGCAGGCGTGAATCCTTCCGTAATGACGGGCGATACGATGGCGCTCGAGGTTGCCGACCGTATCGGCGCGGTGCTTGGCTCTACCGGCAAATGGATGTTCCTGCTCGGATTCTGGGGCGCGGTGTCCACATCGCTCTTCGGCGTGTGGCAGAGCGTCCCCTATTTCTTCGTCGACTGTGTCAATAGTCTCAAGTCCAAGAGTCTAAAGTCTAAAGTTCAAAACTCAACTACTCCATTACTCCACGACTCCACTACACCCGACTCCACTTCAGCCGACTCACCCTACTACAAAGCCTTCCTCGCCTTCCTCACCTTCCCGCCGATGCTCTTTCTGCTGTTCGGCAAGCCGGTGTGGATCATTATCGCCTATGCCGTGGTGGGAGCGTTCTTCATGCCCTTCCTTGCCGGAACTCTACTCTACCTCAATAATTCGAAGCAATGGGTGAACGAGCTCAAAAACCGCCGCGTCATCAACGCACTCCTCATCCTCTCGCTCCTGCTGTTCGGATATCTTGCGATAACGGAAATTCAATCGGCACTAAGCTGAAACTATGGCATGCCTTGCTTCTCCCACTCATTCCCCGTAGATTGCACGTCGTTTGTGTCCCGATGTTTTTAATCGGGGCGCCCTCACTTTTAAAGAAAGCCTATGACTCGCACAACAACAAAAATCTCTCCCTCCCCTTTATCCCCTCCCGTTGAGGGAGGGGAAATCCAGCGCGCGGTTCCCCTCTCCCTCCGATGGGAGAGGGTGGCCATCAACATCTTTACAATTTTCCTCGTCCTCTTCCTCTCAGCGTGTTCCTCAACTAAACACATCCCCAACTCAACAATCGATGAGCTCTTCCGCGATTACTACGCGCCCAACGCACCCGGCGCGGCGCTGCTCGTAATACACGACGGCACAGTCCTGCACAACAAATCGTACGGCTTCGCGCATCTGGAAATGCACCGGCTCGTCACCGGCACCACGAACTTCCGCCTCGCCTCCGTCACCAAGCAATTTACCGCCATGTGCATTCTTATTCTTAATGAGCGCGGCAAGCTCTCGCTGGACGACACGCTTGAAAAATTCTTCCCGGAGATCGCCCAAAGTTATCGCGACATTAAGCTGCGCTATCTGCTCAATCACACATCCGGACTGCCAGATTACGAAAATTATGTGCCGGACTCCCAGACCGTGCAGGTGCTGGACGCCGATGCGCTCCGGCTCATCAACTATGCGGATACGGTATATTTCCCCGCCGGCTCGAAGTTCTCATACAGCAACACCGGCTACGCGCTCCTCGCGCTCATTATAGAGAAGGCTTCGGGAGTCTCGTTTGCGGAATTCCTTAGGCAAAACGTCTTCTTACCCTTACAAATGAACAACACCGTCGCACGCGAAGCGCACACGGTGGTAAGCGACCGCGCCTACGGCTACACGCGCACGGACTCCGGCTGGACGTTCGCAGACCAGAGCAGCACCAGCGCCGTCCTCGGCGACGGCGGGATTTATTCTTCGATCAACGATTTGGCGCGGTGGGATCAATCATTATATACAGAGCGGCTGCTCCCGCGCTCGGTGCTCGAGACAGCCATGAGCGCCACCACGCCCACGGACACATCCGCATACTCGTACGGCTATGGCTGGTATATCGGCTCACGGCACAACATGAAAACGGTGTTCCACACCGGCTCCTCGCGCGGCTTTCGCAACGCCATCGTCCGCATACCGGACGAGCGGTTTACCGTCGTCATTCTCACCAACCGCAACGAGGGCAACCCGGTGGAAATTGCGTACAAGTTAATTGATATGTATTTTGGACGGTAATGTTTTGCATACCACGAAGACACTAAGGCACTAAGAAAAAATAACAAACAGCGATCCCCCTCTCCTCCTAGGAGAGGGTCAGGGTGAGGTCATACTTCGTGTCTTTGTGACTTAGTGGTTATCTTTTGTGTTAATCGGGAGGAACAATGGAACGTAAAAATTTTGCCAGCAGGACCATTTGGGAAGAACAGGTCGGCTACTCGCGCGCAGTGCGCATCGGCAACCACGTCTTCGTGGCGGGCACAACATCCACGGACGACAACGGCGTTATCACCGGCGTGAAGAATCCGTACCGCCAGGCCGTGCAATCGCTGCGCAACATCGAAGCCGCGCTCACGAAAGCCGGCGCAAGCATGAAGGACGTCGTCCGCACGCGCATGTTCATCACCGACCCCAACAACGCCGAGACGATCGGGCGCGCGCACAACGAGGTCTTCAAGGACATCCGTCCTGTTGCGACGATGGTGGTCGTGAACCGCCTCATCGATCGCGAGATGCTGGTGGAAATCGAAGCCGACGCAATCGTACCATAAAAAAAATAGAACACGGAAAAAGCCGATTGAACGGATCGAAACAGATCTGTATCGGTTCTTATCCGTCGCATCCGCTCTTTCTGTGCCTGCCCCGCAATGCTTTAATGCGGGGTTCCATTGCTTTTGAATCACGCACCGCGCATATCGCACATCTTCGTCTATCCCATCAAAGCGCTTGATGGGATAGCCGTTTCATCAGCCGTAATCACAAAAGGCGGCTCGTTGCTGCACGACCGCGCGTACAAGATCATTAACGAGCGCGGCAATTTCGTCCGCGGCAAAAGCAATAAAAAGGTACACCTGCTGCGCACGCGGTACGACCTCGCCGCGCAGACCATCGCCATCACCATCCAAGGCTCATCGGAGGCATTTTCGTTCCATCTCTACAGCGAACAACGAAAGCTCGAGCGCTGGCTCAGCGAGTTCTTCGGCATGCGCGTGTACCTTGTACATAATTCTCTGTGCGGCTACCCCGACGACCGCATCGCATGGGGCCCTACCATAGTCAGTGAGGCATCGTTGGAGCTTGTGGCAACATGGTTTCCCGGTCTAACAGCGCAAGATCTTATGCGACGCTTCCGCCCGAATTTAGTCCTCACCGGCGTTGAAGCGTTTTGGGAGGACAGATTATTCGGAGAGCCGCGCACGTTCCGCGAATTTCGCATCGGCAACGTAACGCTTGATGGCGTAAACCCCTGTGCGCGCTGCGAGGTACCCTCGCGCAACCCGGTGACAGGCGAGGAGCTGAGCCGCTTCCAGAAAACCTTCACTGAGCAGCGCAGGAAAACGCTGCCCGCGTGGTCGCCGGCCTCGCGCTTCGACCACACATATCGTATGAGCACCAACACGCGGATTGACCCTGCAGAGGCGGGCAAATCAGTTCAAGTAAATGATGAGGTGAGGATTTAAAACAGCATCACCACAAAGTCACAAAGACGCAAAGAAAAACATAAAATACTTGATTACCTCTCCTCTCTAGGAGAGGGTTAGGGTGAGGTCATGTTTTGTGCCTCGGTGTCTTTGAGGCAAGATTTATTCCTGTTGGACTTGACAAATCATCGCGAAGTTGTTATCTTGATGTCAGTAACACTTGTTCTTTACAACATACTTTTTCTTATCCAGAACGGCTGAGGGATCAGGCCCTGTGACGCCGTAGCAACCGATTTCGTAAACCTCTCGAAATGTCAGGTGCTAAATCCTGCCTCCGCGCGACAAGCAATGCGGGGGAAAGATGAGGAGAAGAGCACGCGACGACCTCGTAGCCTCTTCCGATCATCATGGAAGAGGTTTTGTGTTTTTATATTCACTTCTAATTAAAGAAGCGAGGCTCGTATGCGTCTGCAAACATTGTCCATTCACACGGGAGTCGATAAGGACTCCTCGTTCAACAGTGTTATCACACCGATTTACGCCAGTTCGACGTTCGAGTTCGAGGATATCGGGAAAACCAAGGGCTATGATTATTCCCGCACCGCGAACCCGACGCGCACTGCATTGCAGGAAAATCTCGCCGCGCTCGAAGGAGGCGCGGGGGCGATTGCCATCGCAACCGGCATGGCCGCGATTGCGACGGTCCTGCATTTGCTGAAAACCGGCGACCACATCATCTGTACGAACGATTGTTACGGCGGCACGGAGCGGCTCCTGCGCACCTACCGCGAGCTGCACGGCATCCAGGTAACGTATGTGAACATGGGTAAGCTCGACAACGTGCGCAAGGCGATCCAGCCGAACACGAAGGCGCTGTGGATCGAAACGCCGAGCAACCCGTTGCTCAATATTATCGACATCCGGGCGCTGGCGGATATCGCGCACGAAATTGGTGCGCTCGCGATTGTTGACAACACGTTCCTCTCGCCGTACAACCAGCGGCCGTTCGAGCTGGGTGCGGACATCATCGTGCACTCCACGACGAAGTACCTGAACGGCCATAGCGATGTGGTGGGCGGTGCCGCTATTGCGGTGAAGCCGGAACACGCCGAGCGACTGCAATGGCTGTGCAACGCGTTGGGTCAGGGTGCCTCGCCGTTCGATTGCTGGCTTGTGTTGCGCGGTATCAAGACGCTCGTGCCGCGTATGAGACTGCACGAGGAGAATGCAAACACTGTCGCGAAGTTCCTTAGCCAGCATCCGAATGTCGCTCGTGTGTACTATCCCGGATTGCCGACGCACCCGAATCATGATTTGGCACGGCGCCAGCAGTACGGATTCGGCGGCATGGTGTCATTCGAGGTCAACGGCGGCGTAGACGAAGCGAATCATGTCCTGCGCTCGGTGAAGGTCTTCGCCGTCGCGGAATCGCTCGGCGGAATCGAATCGCTCATCTCGCACACGGTCTCTATGACACACGCGTCGATGGACCCGAAGCTGCGCGCAGAAGCGGGCATCAACGAGCGCATTCTGCGTTTGTCGGTGGGATTGGAGGACATCAATGATTTGCTTGAAGACCTCGACCGGGCGTTGAGCTTCAAGACCGTTGTACCGACTGCAACCGTGAGGAGTGAGGCGTAGATGACACAGATTGCAACTTTGAGCAGGCGAAGTGGCGCTCCCAAAGGGACAGGCACATCGCCTTCACCGCTTCCCACGTCTAAATTTGTGCAGACGAAAGCAATCCGGTTGTATGATAAAACGAGTCCGCTCAAATTGGAGAGCGGCGCAACGCTCACACACGTCTCCGTCGCGTATGAGACGTTCGGTACGCTGAATGACGAAGGCACGAACGCCATCCTCATCTGCCACGCGCTGACAGCAAACGCGCATGCGGCTGGATACAACTCGCCGGAAGATAAATCGCCTGGCTGGTGGGATGGGTTGATCGGCCCCGGCAGGGCATTCGACACAGACAAATATTTCGTTGTCTGTCCCAATATCCTCGGAAGCTGTTACGGCACAACCGGACCCGCCTCCATCAACCCCCAGACCGGACGCCCCTACCGGATGTCATTTCCAACAATCACAGTACGAGATATTGTGCGCGTGCAGAAGCGGCTGCTCGATGTGCTCGGCGTGAACCGGCTTGCCACCGTGAGCGGCAGTTCTCTCGGCGGTATGCAAGTGTTGGAATGGCCGTTGTTGTACCCTGACTTCTGCGAGACAATTATTCCAATCTCTACCGCAGCCAAACAATCCGCGTGGTGTCTCGCTCTTAACGCCGCAGCGCGCGCGGCTATCACCAGCGACCCGGATTGGAATAACGGCAATTACACTCAACAACCCGCACACGGCATGGCGCTCGCGCGGATGATCGGGATGATTTCCTACCGAAGCCCACAGGAATTCACCGAACGCTTCGGGCGCGAACAGAAACACCCCGAGGCAGGTTATTTTGACCCCGCGAATATCTTTCAGATCGAAAGCTACCTTCGTCATCATGGCGAAAAACTCGCTGAGCGCTTCGACGCCAATACATATTTAGTTCTCGCCCGTGCGATGGATTTACATGATGTCGCCTACGGCCGCGATACATTGCTGCGTACGCTTGGTAGTATCCGCGCACGCACGCTATCAATCGGTATTTCAACCGACCAGCGCTATCACTCCGCCGAACAGAAGGAGATTGCGCGGCTCATCTCCGGCGCACGCTACGCGGAAATCGACTCCATCCACGGCCACGATGCTTTTTTGATTGAGTTTGAGAAGATTGGGAGGGTGATTTCGGAATTTCTGGGGTAATAGGTGCGACGCACTTCAAAAGTGCGTCGCACCTGCATTACGCCTTTGCTTTTCTCCTCGCCGCGTCCTATCTTTGAGCAATGAGCATTATGATACGTCCCGCCACTCTCAACGACGCTGAACGCATTACCGAATTCAACGCCTTGATGGCAAAGGAAACGGAGAACATTGAGCTTGACTTAACTCGTTTGCGCGCGGGGGTCGAGTCTGTCCTCCGCGATAAATCCAAAGGCGTCTATTATATTGCGGAGGAGAACGGCTCAGCTCTCGGGCAGACGCTCATTACGTACGAGTGGAGCGATTGGCGTAACGGCATGTTCTGGTGGATCCAAAGCGTGTACGTGCAGAAGGACTACCGCGGCAAAGGCGTCTTCAAAGCGATGTTCGAGCACCTGCGTACGCTCGCTAAACAGGAACAGACCGTGTGCGGACTGCGTTTGTATGTCGAGGAACACAACAGCCGCGCGCAGCAAACATACGAACGCCTCGGCATGAAAAAAACGTACTACGATATGTACGAGCTGGACTTTGTGTTATTATAACCCGATTACAGATTGGGGATTAGAGATTATGGATTTCTCATCTCATTACCTTTTCTTAACCCAATCTGCAATCTGCAATCCGTAATCCGAAATCGTTATGTCTTCTTGCTGCACAACGCCTCCGACAACCGAAGGCACAAACAAATTCTTCTCCCGCCATTCGAAACGGTACGAGAAGCAATTCCGCAAAAAGGGGCTTGCTAAGGAGCAGCAGCTCCTGCTCAACGGTATCCGCAAGGAGTCCGTTGCCGACCAACAAGTCCTCGATATTGGCTGCGGCGTCGGGGCGTTGCACCTTACGCTCCTGCAGGAAGGTGCGAAGCAATCGGTCGGCGTTGACCTCGCCGAGGGTATGGTGGAAAAAGCCAGGGGCTTCGCCGCCAAGATGGGCGTTGCGGATAAGGTGAACTATATCGTCGGAGATTTTGTGCAGGTCTCGAAGACCGTGCCGGACGCCGACATCACCATGCTCGATAAGGTCGTATGCTGTTATGAGAATCTCGACCTCCTGCTCCGCGAATCCACCTCTCACACGAAGCGCGTCTATGCGCTTACGCACCCGAAAAATAATTTTATCATGGAGCTGGCGTTTAAGACGCACATTTTGTTCACGAAGCTGGTGCGGGTGAAATTTCGCCCTTACTGGCACGATTGGACACAGATGCGCTCTCGCATCGCTGAGATGGGATTCCAGCTTGTGCATGAGCAGGCAACGTTTTCATGGCAAGTTCTGGTGTATAAGCGAGTGTAATGACTTCAAAAACCTGCGAGGTTTTAGAAACCTCGCAGGTTTATAATGGTTACGAAACTTTTCTTTTGGGCGTCCGTTTTTTACTAAACTGTTTTTCGTTCAATCCCACCAGCGCAGAACAACTCAAGATTCATTCATCACTCGTAAGGAGTTTCATCATGCAACGATGCCTTACTGTCTTACTCTTGCTCGCGTTATGCCTTGTTGTAGCGTTCGCTCAAACTGCTCCAGTCGATGCGATGCGCGAGAACACGCCGAAGGTGTTTGCGTTGACCAACGCGCGGATCGTCGTCGCGCCCGGCAACGTTATCGCCAAGGGGACCCTTGTCGTCCGCAACGGCACAATCCAAGCCGTTGGCGCGAATGTTCAGTCGCCAGCCGACGCGCGGGTCTTCGACCTAACTGGATACACGCTCTACGCTGGGCTTATCGAGCTTTCGTCCGACATCGGCGCACCGAAGCCTCCACCGCAATCCGGTCCGCAGCAACAAGCCGACACACTCAAAGGCTCGGCACACTGGAACCGGAAAATCCGCGCGGAACTCGACATCGCGCAGGAGTTCTCGCCGGACGACAAAGCGGCGGAGAAGCTCCGCTCACAGGGGTTTACACTCGCACTCTCGACGCCGCAGCGCGGAATCTTCCGCGGCTACAGCGCATTGGTACAACTGGGAGACGGCACGGCGAGCGAGCTCATCGCAAAGCGGAACGTGGCGCAGAACGTCACGTTTGAAGTCACCGGCGGATTCTTTGGGGGCTATCCCAACTCGCTGATGGGTGTTGTTGCCATGATTCGGCAAACGTGGATGGATGCCGACTGGTACCGGAAGGCATGGGATTCTTACAACAAAAATCCGAACCAATCGCGACCCGAGACGAATAATTCACTCGCCGCTCTGCAAGATGCACTCCAACGCCGACAAACGGTGATGTTCCAAGCTGATGACGAGCGCGCGTTGCTCCGTGCTGCAAAAATCGGCAAGGAGTTTTCGCTCAACCTCATCATCCGCGGCAGCGGCAATGAATACAAAAGGCTCGACGCCGTCAAAGCGACGAAGCTGCCGGTGGTCGTTCCGTTGAATTTCCCAGAAGCCCCGGACGTTGACACGCCGGAAGAAGCTGTCAATGCCACGCTGGAAACGCTCCGTCATTGGGACGCTGCTCCAGAAAACGCCGGCAGGCTGGAGAAAGCAGGAGTATCAATTGCGCTGACTTCTGCCACGCTGAAAGACGCCGGGACCTTCTTAGCCCAAGTCCGAAAAGCCATAGAGCGCGGACTGAGCACCGATGCGGCACTTGCCGCGCTCACCACTACTCCTGCAAAATGGATTGGCGTTGAAAAAAACTACGGCACACTGGAAGCCGGCAAAGTCGCCAACATCGTCGTGACCGACGGCGACTTGTTCGCTGAGAAAACGAAAATCCGTGAAGTGTGGGTCGATGGTAAGCAGTATGAAGTAAAGCCCCCGCCCGCGACGGACGCGCGCGGCACATGGGAGTTAATGGCATTCGTCGATGGACAAAATCAAACCGCAACGCTGAAGGTTGCCGGTGAAGCCGAGAAACCTTCCGGCTCGGTCGAATGGAACGGCAAAAGTCTCAAGCTCAACTCGCCGACATTCTCCGCCGGGCGGTTAGCGTTCACGCTCGCGACGGATTCAGTCGGATTGAAAGGCTCAACACAAATGTCGGGTAGCGTGAGCGCGAGCGAAATGTACGGCATTGGCAACCTGCCGGACGGCTCAGCGTTCTCGTGGTCAGCCACGCGCAAGGAACCGGCGAAAGCGGAATCAGACACTTCCAAGCCGAAAGAAATACACATGGCTTCGTTCGCCGATGTGTATCCGCCCGGAGCGTACGGGAGAACAAAACAGCCTGATCAGCCCGCAAACGTGCTGTTTAAAAATGCAACTGTATGGACGCAGGGTCCACAGGGCAAGCTGGAGGGCACCGACGTTCTCGTCACTCGCGGAAAGATCACCCGCATCGGAAAAAATCTGCAGGCGCCTTCGGATGCGGTTATTGTCGACGCGACGGGCAAGCATATGACGCCTGGAATGATCGACGCGCACTCGCATACCGCTGCTGACGGCTCAGTCAACGAAGGCGCGCAGAACGTCACCATTGAAACGAGCATCGAAGATGTGATCGACAGCGACGATATCTGGATCTATCGCCAGCTTGCTGGCGGCACCACGGCAGCGAACATCTTGCACGGCTCGGCAAACCCCATCGGCGGACGTAATGCAACCGTGAAATGGCGCTGGGGCGCGCTGCCGGATGAGTATCTTCTCGCCGGGGCTCCTCCGGGCGTGAAATTCGCTTTGGGCGAAAACGTGAAGGGCAGCAATTTCAACCCGCCGGGAGGGCAGCAAACTCCGTACCCTGCAACGCGCATGGGCGTCGAGCAAATCATCCGCGATAAATTCAAAGCCGCCCGCGATTACCAGCAAGCGTGGAAAGACTGGGAGCGGGACAAATCGAACATTCCGCCGCGCAAGGATATCGAGCTTGATGCAGTATCGGAAATCTTGAGCGGCAAGCGGCTCGTCCACTGTCACAGCTACCGGCAGGATGAAATCCTGATGATGATCCGCATTGCGGATGACTTCGGCTTCCGCATCGGAACGTTCCAGCACGTGCTCGAAGGCTACAAAGTCGCGGACGCTATCGCGAAACACGGCGCAGGCGCATCGTCATTTAGCGATTGGTGGGCATATAAAATTGAAGCGTGGGAAGCCATCCCCGGTAACGGGCCCCTCATGGCGGCGCAAGGTGTTGTCGTGTCCTATAACTCCGATAATTCACAGCTCGCCACGCGCCTCAATTGGGAAGCCGCAAAGGCGATTCCGTTCGGCGTAAGTGAAGAGGAAGCGCTGAAGTTCGTCACCATTAACCCCGCTAAACAGCTTGGCATTGCGGATAAAGTCGGTTCTCTGGAAGTCGGTAAAGACGCCGATATCGCCGTGTGGAACGGCAACCCTCTTTCCACGTACACCAAGTGCGTGCAAACATGGGTGGATGGCAGACGGTATTTCGACATCGACGAAGACAAACAGATGCGCGAGACTGTTCAACATGAGCGAGCAGCGCTGATTCAGAAAGTGCTTGCAAGCAAAGGCAGCGCGCCGGCATCAGCTGCCTCGCGGCGGCCTGCAATGTCCAGTCGGCCTAACGACAATCACTTCCACACGTGCGATGAATCCGCTGAAATCCATATGGAGGGCTACTACAATGAGAACTAACTCTTTTCGTCCTAACGCGAAGGCCTCTGGCCGAGCGTTTTTGTTTCTCGGCGAGGACGCCTTCGAATTAGTTGTTAAGGTTATACTTTCGATCGTATTCCTCAGCCAATTCTCACTCGCCTCCGACCCCGTTCCGGCTGCGAAGCAGAAGAAACCCGTCGCTCTCGTCGGTGGCACAATCCATACCGTCAGCGGCGAGACGATTAGCAATGGAACAATCTTGTTCGATAAAGGGAAAATCGTCACCTTCGGACAAACGGTAAATATCCCTGCTGATGCCGAGCGCGTCGACATAACAGGCAAGCACGTGTACCCGGGGTTGATCGATTCGTATAGCAATATGGGTTTAACGGAAATCGGCTCCGTTCGCGGAACGATCGACGGGCAGGAGCGCGGAACCATCAACCCAAACACGCGCGCGGAAGTCGCCGTCGATGCCGAGAGTGAGATGTATCCCGTCGCGCGCTCAAGTGGAATTCTTATTGCAGGGTCAACGCCGTCGGGAGGACTGATTTCCGGCACCAGCGCCGCATTGATGATGGACGGCTGGACGTGGGAAGACATGACGCTCAAAGCCCCGCTCGGGTTGTTCATCAACTGGCCCGGGATGGTGTACGTGCAGGGCGGGTTTGGCGGTTTTGGAGGCGGCGGACAGATGACGAAGGAAAACTGGCTGAAGCGGCGTGACGAGCAACTAAAATCCTTGCGCGATGCGTTCGCTGAAGCGCGGGCATACGCAACCGCCAAGAAAGTAGAATCTCAACGGGGTGTCCCTTACCACCAGACCGACTCGCGCTGGGAAGCGATGATACCAGTGATCGAAGGAAAAGTCCCGGTGTTCGTCAATGCAAACGAAGTCGCTCAAATCCAAGCCGCCGTCACGTGGGCGGAACAAGAAGCCGTGAAACTCGTTATTGTGGGCGGACGAGACGCTTGGCAGGTCTCCAACCAGCTCAAAGCTAAGGATATCCCCGTCATTGTGCAGCCGATCCTGTTTGTCGGTCCGCCCCGCCGGTACGACGGTTACGATGCAATCTACTCGTTGCCCAACAAATTGCGAGAAGCGGGAGTGCGGTTCTGCATTTCCGGCGATGGGGACGCGTCCAACTCGAGAAATGTTCCGCACCACGCGGCAACCGCGGCGGCATTCGGCTTGCCGAAGGATGATGCGTTGAAAGCCGTCACACTCTACGCCGCGCAAATTCTCGGTATTGCCGACCGCGTCGGCTCACTCGAAACCGGTAAGGATGCGACGCTCATCATTACCAACGGCGATCCGCTCGAATTAAGCACGACGGTCGAACAGGCATACATCCAGGGTAAAAAGATCGATATGCGCGATAAGCATAAACGACTCTACCAAAAATATCAGGAGAAGTACAAGCAGCTTTCGGAGAAGTGAGAAATCCTCCCGAAGAGATTCCTTCGGAAGTTTCCCGACTAAAACATTTCCCAAAGGGATCCCTTTGGGACGGGAATGACATAATTGGTGTTTATGAGGATGAGTTGTCTTTATGGCGTCCCGCTGGGTGAATAATTTTTGCTCGGCGGGACGCTCCCGCTTTAGGCAAAATGTTGCTTCTCGATAACAATTCGGTTATCATACGTTCATCGAGAAATCGTTTTTTGGGAGCAGGTATGCCAAATTTTATCCCCCTCAAGTTCATCACATTTTCTGAGGAAGAGCAGCTGCGCCGCGCGCGGGAATTTAACGACGAGTATCAACGCAGGCGCACGGTGCGGGAGTTTTCCGATAAACCTGTGCCGCGCGAACTCTTGGAGCAATTCCTCAAAACTGCCGGCAGCGCCCCCTCCGGCGCCAACCGACAGCCGTGGCGCTTTGTCGTGGTGACAGACCCGGAAATGAAACATCGCATCCGCGTTGAAGCCGAGAAGGAGGAGCGCGAAAGCTATGAGCACCGCATGCCGCAGGAGTGGCTGGACGACCTCGCCGCGCTCGGCACCGACTGGCACAAGGAGTTTCTGGAAATCGCTCCTGCACTCATCGTCGTCTTTGCCGTCAATTATGACCTTGACGGCGGGCACATTCATAAAAATTACTACGTCAAGGAATCGGTCGGCATCGCGACGGGGTTCTTGCTCGCGGCAATACATCATGCCGGGCTCGCCTCGCTTACACATACTCCCAGCCCCATGGATTTCCTGCAAAAAATATTAAACCGCCCCGAAAACGAGAAGCCGTTTTTGCTGATTCCCGTCGGCTATCCCAAAGAAGCCGTTACCGTGCCGGATATTCACAGGAAACCACTGCAAGAAATTGTGGTGTGGAAATAAATTGTAAAGGCGACCGGCCGGTCGCCCCTACCTTTATATATATGCGTCTTGCTATTGTCTCCGATATTCATTCCAACCTCGAAGCGCTCACCACAACACTCGAGTTGATTGATTCAAGCAACATCGATCAGACTGTGTGTCTCGGTGATATCGTCGGCTATGGTGCGAATCCAAGTGAATGCCTCGCCCTCGTCCAGAAGCGTTGCAGCGTTGTCATCATGGGAAACCATGACCGTGCGGCGGTGGACGTATCACATGCGGAAAACTTTACGAGCAACGCACGACGTGCAATCCAATGGACAAATAACATGCTTTCAAAGGAAGAAAAACGCTACCTCCAGTCGCTCCCCTACGTTGCCGAGCTTGACCATCTGCTGCTCGTGCACGGCTCGCCGTACGAACCGGAAGAGTTCCACTACGTCCTTTCGTTGTTCGATGCGATGAGCGCGATGAAGCACTTCACGCAGAGACTATGCTTTATCGGCCACTCTCACGTGCCGGGTATTTTTTCAGAAAACGGTAGAGTCGAAACGATAACGCCCAACGATAGGTATTTAATCAACGTAGGCAGTGTGGGGCAGCCGCGCGACGGAAATCCAATGCTGAGTTTTGGAATACTGGATACGGATAACGTGAAGTATGAAAATATCCGGCGCGCGTATGATACGGAAGCGGCTGCGAAGAAAATCATTGCCGCAGGATTGCCACCGGCGCTCGGGCAACGACTGATGGTAGGAACATAAACTCGTAGGGGCACAAAATTTTGTGCCCCTACAAAATAACACTCAAACGCTAAAGCCAAGCTTAATTTTGTACCGGAACCGTCCGCCAAATTCTTCTTCTAGCTTCAACACCTCTTTCGTTTTTTTACTGATCCAGAATGTCGCGTTATACCCCGGCATATCGCCTTTTTGCAACAGCCAGCAGTCAATTTTCTGCGAGTCGCACCCGAAAAGCGTCCCACTTCCTATCACCGTATAGGCTTCCTTACTTGGAGCGGACAGCCCCGGGTCGTAATACGGAATGAGAAACGTCCGCCCGTCTTGAAACGGCAGTGTCGGAAACACCTCCAGGTCCAAATGCCAATTGAGCGTGTACTGCTGGGCCGCCTGCTGGAAAGCCTTCCACCGCTTGATATTCGCCGAGTCTGTCTTTTCGTCAAACGGCGCTCCATCAATTGTCGCATCTCCCTTCACGAAATCAAACGTCGTCGTTTCTCTTCCTTTCCACCATCCCTTTTGGTATAACGTCTGAAATGTCTTGCGGTCGCACACGGTGTACACGGTATGAACAACCGCACCCGAATCTTCCCATTCTTGAGTGACGCTAATCGCGTCTTTCCCTTGATATTTCACAACATCGATAGCCCTTGTCCACATTTGATACCGAACGCGAGGCTTGTCCTTGCCCATTTGGAAATAGACAAGGTATCGGTGCGTGCCAGGAATTAGAACGTTGGTGTTTACCTTCGTGGGGTCTATTTCAACGGTGTCACCGACTGCAATGACTGAGTTAGCAGACAGTGTGAGCGGTGCAATGAAAAAGCCAGCAATCAGAGTGCATACGAAGAGCGGTGAACCATAACCGTTTCTCATAAAATCATTCCTTGTGAGGGTTAACGTAATGAGATAGGTTACGAAACAGCAGGCTGGAAGTTGCGGAAAATCTGTGTACGGAAAGATTAAAAACAAATAGGGGCACAACATGTTGTGCCCCTACAAAAATTCAATTCGTCAATAGTGCAAGAAGTTTGTCCTTCTGCATGGTGGAAACGGCCGTGCTCAGCACGCCGTTCGACTTCCAAACGATAACATTGCAATCGGGATGCTCGGGGTCTGCGTACCAATCGGTTTCGGCAAGCGACTTTTTCGCTGCGGGAGGCAACTGCAACAGAGAGCCGTCCTGCAGTTGCTCTTCGTTTACCTGATACACGTACAACAAATCATCCCCGATTTTATAGACAACATGCGCCTGCGTTACGCCGTCGTAGTCGGAAGACGAAGCGCCGTACCAATCGCAATCATTCAGCGATTTCACATTCACCGTGAAGCGTACGCCGTTGCGCTCGAAGTACCCCGCCACTCCCTCAGGATAGCACGACACAACCGTGGGTTTCATTTCGCCCGAGCGGAGCAAGGCAAAATTCACAATCGACTGGTTGATGATGTCGTTGGCAGCGGTATGGCGGGTTGCATTATCGAATCGTCCACCGGGTGCATAGAGCAGGAAGAGCACAACAGCCGCCGCCGCAGTCGTTACCGTTGGAATGATAACTCGGGCAGTCAACGCGCGCTCCAGCCACTCTAACAATCCGGAGAATGCGCCTCTCTCAGCTCGTAGAGCGCGGACAATTTCTTCATATAAATGGGGAGGGGTCACCGCGCGCCGAACCTTCGACCGCACGATATGCTTCGCCATCGTTTCGAGCTCAAAAACTGAGCGACACTGTACACAAGCGGCAAGGTGCCGCTTGAATAATCCTTCGTCCTCTCTTCGTAACTCCCCGTCTATCGCAGTGCCCAGTAACTCCCGGACTTCATTGCAGGTCACTTCCTTCTTTTCTCCTCATTGTAACAATTAAGTGTTACGTTGTCTCCCTGTTGTTTAAAAATTTAATCTTTACCCAAAATTCCCTGCTGCTGGGCATACTCAAACAGCATTTGCTGCAGCAACTTTCGCCCACGATGCAATCGCGAACGCACTGTACCAATAGGAATATCTAAAAACTCCGCAATCTCTTCGTATGTCATCCCCTCGATGTCGCAGAGGATGACCACCGTTCGGAAGTCATCCGGCAGCTGCGCGAGTGCTTTGGAGACTTCATCGCCCAGCATGTTGCCGAACAGCTTTTGCTGCAAATCGTTCGGGTCGGTTGACTCCGCACGAATGCTGTTGTAGAAGTTTTCAACGTTCTCGTAATCGACCGTGTCTGGTTCTTTCGTTTCCTTCCGGTAGCGGTTGATGTACGAGTTCTTCATGATCCGGAACAGCCACGCGCGAATGTTCGTCCCCTTCTCGTACTTGTCCCAGAAGCGGTACGCTTTCAGGTATGTTTCCTGAAGGAGGTCGTTCGCGTCGTCCTCGTTGCCGGTCGTCCGCAGGGCGAAGTTATACAACACGTCCATGTGCGGAACGGCTTCTTCCTCGAACTCGCGCTGTTTCTTTTGCGAGGACCGAGAAATGAACGCCAGCCCCGTGAACCCCGCAAGCTGGGTCAGCAGAACCAGCGGTACGAGTCCCGAAAAAATCCACTCGATCATGAGTCGCCGTGATAAAACGCCAGCCTTGGCGGGCTTTTGCCCCGACAAACAACGTCGGGATGGCGACCTGCATATTCAACAAGAAAGCTCGGGGGCAAGTTCCGAACTTCACAGGTCCAGCCTGCCGCAGTTATGCCCAATTTCTATAGTGTATATGGTAAGCTACGAAAAATCGGTGTGGTTGGCAACCGAATTTCGACGAGTTGGCAAAGAAGGCACTTAAGGTGACTTAGAACAACTTTTTACCCTTTTCTACGGTAAGCGTTTTTTCGAGTTTGACTTGCTCACCTGTGAGCGCAGGTATTTGTGAACCATCGATCTCTTCGAATGCTCCGTAGGAACTCAAGTCGCCGATATCGACAATCTTCCCAACAAGCTGAATGTTTCCGTTCGCTGGATCTTTCTGTTCCTCAACATTGATTCCAATATCGACTGTAATTTCAGGCGCGTTCTTTTGTGTAACTTTTGCACGGCGCACAATGACATCGTACAAGTTCTTTCCGTTGAAGGGCAATCGTTCGTACAATTCAAGCTTCGCTTCTTGATATGCTCCCGTAGCAATCACATAGAGCGACGTCAACAGCCCAACGTAGTTCAGCTTGCGCAGGAACATTTTCTCGCGGTCGTCTTTCCATCCGCCGGACTCGACAAGAATAGTGCTCGTGCCCCACTTCTGAACATTGTCACCAAACGCGCGCGGTTCGAACGCGTCGTCGTACCGGGCAAGATGTCCCTGCACAAACACATTCAGAACTTCGGCAAACGTCGCCGCGACGTGCTTCGCGCGTTTCACACTCGGCGTTTCTGTCTTCTTCTCATCCAGTGATGGCGCGAGCAGCGCAATGGCGGTCACGTTTTTGGATGAGCCGACGGTATAACGCGGGTCCTGGTCGTGCAGGTTGAAACCGAACTCCGGTTTATACTTCTCTTGTGTCGCCTTGAGAATTCTCGCTTCGGAGGTCTGTAGCCGCAGCGCGTCGCGATTGATATCGATGCCATGAACTGATCTGCGTTGAAAGCGCTCCGCACCGTCCGGGTTCAGCATTGGAATGATCAACAGCGTCAGCTTCTCACGAATTGTTTTCGTTACGACATGATCCGGCTCCTGCGCGAAAAAATTCAGCATATCCACAAGCGCCATCGTAGCGGTGGGTTCGTCGCCGTGCATCTGCGACCAGAGCAATGCCTTCGTCTGCCCGTTGCCGAATTTCAGTAACGGTATCATCCTGCCTTCACCGGATTTCCCTGCTGGGGACGATTCTACAACCTTCTGCTCCTCAAACTGCTTAAGCCATTGCATCAGCTCCGCGTGCGTAAAGCGGCGCGTAGTAATTTCAGTTTTCTTGTAGCGGTCGTAATTCTCAAACAACTCCCGCGCTAACGCAGCTGGGTCGCTCGGTGTGGTCGATGCTGTCATAGTCATTGCCAAAAGTAAACAGTTCAGGAGCATAACACAAAGATGAGGATTGAGAACGGTTCAGAACGACTTTCCGCCAATATAAAAGTTATTTCAGAGGATTTCCTGACTTTTTTCTGAAAAGCGCAAGAAAGCCCTGCCTGTCGGCAGGTAGGCGCTAAGGCGCGAAGTACGCAAAGGTTAAAAGTGCGTGATTTTTTAAGTTATTTTTATGTATTGCTTCGCTCCCTTGGCGTCTTCGCAGTGTTCTTTATATTCTTTGTTTTTGGGAGCACGTTATTGACATTCAAACAGTCATTCTTTATATTGGCGACGGCTTTAGATTGTCGATTCCCGCTCCCGGCAACAAGGCGGGAATGACCCATTTCATTTCCAAGGAGAGACTCAATGTCAGACATTTCCCTTGATGCGCTCGGCATGGTAGAAACCAAAGGCTTGGTCGGCGCCATCGAAGCAGCCGACGCCATGGTGAAGGCTGCGAAAGTAACGCTCATCGGCAAGGAGCAGATCGGCGGCGGCTACGTCACCGTGATGGTCCGCGGCGACGTGGGAGCAGTAAAGGCCGCAACGGACGCCGGAGCGGCGGCAGCGCAGCGCGTCGGCGAGCTTGTCTCCGTGCATGTCATCCCGCGCCCGCACAGCGACGTGGAAATGATTCTTCCGAAACGCCCATCCAAATAAATTTCCTGAACACAAACCTGCGGGGTTTTTAAAAACCTCGCGGGTTTTTCGGTTTTTTACTTACCATGATAGACTACGCGCTCGGCCTGGTTGAAACCAAAGGACTCGTCGGCGCCATCGAAGCGGCGGATGCGATGGTGAAGACGGCTCAGGTGACGCTCGTCGGCAAAGAGCGCACCGACCCCGCGATGATTACCGTCAAGGTCGTCGGCGATACAGCCGCTGTCCGCTCCGCCGTAGAAGCCGGAGCAGCGGCAGCGCAACGCGTGGGTCAGCTCGTCTCTAAGCACGTCATCCCTCGTCCCGCAGAAGGCCTCAAAGACCTCATCTACGCCAAGAGCACACGCACGGAGCAGGAGGTTATCCAACTGCTCGGCGGCCAACCAGAACAATTGGAGTTGCCGGAGCAAGCTGAGGATGAAGAGACAATCGACGAAGAAGAGTCGGATACACAAGAAACACCATTCACCGCACCAGCCGATTTAAGCCCCGAAGACCAGAAGTATTTCGACAAGCTCAACGCGCTCACCGTGCATGAGCTTCGCGCCTTCGCCCGCAAAGTGGAAGGCTTGCCTATCTACGGGAGAGAAATCTCCCGCGCCAACAAATCACAACTCCTCGAAGAGCTGATGAAGCTGAGGCTGGGGAAGTAAAGCAATAGTAGAGTCCGATTCGCAATCGGACTGTCCGGTTACGAATCAGACTCTACCCTAATTTCCATGTCACCCTCAATGAACACCAACGTCATCCTCAAAGCGTTTGAACACCCAGACGAGACTCGCTTCTTTGAGAAGGGTCGCTTCGAGATCGTCCGTATTGGCGATATGACGATCGGCAGGGCGACGTACGAGCCGGGATGGAAATGGTCCGAGCATATTGGCAAGTCAAAGGGCGAACGCTACTGCACAGTGGAACACATTGGGATGGTCATCTCAGGCGTTGCGACAGCCGCTTTTGAAGATGGAACGGTCACCGAGCTCCGCCCGGGCAATCTTTTCTACATCCCTCCTGTTCCGCACGATAGTTGGGTTGTTGGCAAAGAACCGTACGTGTCGTTGCATTTTTTAGGCGCTGACAAGTACGCGGCAAAGAAATAGCATTTCAAAACGATATTACTACCCACCGTTCAATATCGACAATCCATAACCCAAACGCAGCACCTGAAACAATTCCTCTTGCAACACGTAAAAAACAAGGTTATGTTCTGTCATTCATAATCCAAAAAAAACATTGTCATGCCCGCAGACCTGCCTGCCGGCAGGCAGGTTGTAAGCGGGCATCCATCAGGTGGATTCCCGACTAAAACATTCGGGAATGACATATAGGGTCGGTATTCTTACAATCACTCAGGAGACAGTATGAAGCGTACGGTATTGGTTTTTGTATCCATCCTTTTGCTCGCGATGAGCGTCAGCTCGCTCTTCGGTCAACAGATGTTTGAAGTTAATCTGAACGACCGCTCAGACGACACGTTCAAAGTCACTGTGCACCCGGCGAAGCTTTCCGCGGCAAATAACATTTTCCATTTCGCATCGACGGCGCCGGGCACGTACCAGATCATGGACATCGGCCGTTACATCAAAAATTTTAAGGCGTTTGACGCCTCCGGGAAGGAAATCGCAGTCCAAAACAGTTCTACGAACCAATGGACAATCTCCGACCCTGCGACTGTTAAAAAAATCACCTACGAAGCTGCCGACATCTGGGAGAGCGACATCCACGAAAACAAGCCGTATCCCATGTGCAGCTCGACGATCTCCGACAATTTTGTGATGATCAACGGGCAGTGCGTGTTCGGCTACTTCGAAGGCATGCAAGCCGAACCGATGCACATCAAAATTGATTACCCGGCGGAATGGAAAATCGGCACCGCGCTCAGCAAGAACTCCAAAGGTTACTATGAGGCCGAGGACTTCGACCATACCGTCGATTCTCCGTTTTACCTTGGCGATATGACTGTCGCCTCAACTGAAGTCGGCGGTGCAACCATCGACCTCTATACGCACTCGATCAACGGTAAGATTACCTCGAAAGACCTGCTCGCTTCGATGCAGGACGTCCTCAATGCGGCTGCCGATTTCACCAACGGACTGCCGGTGGATCGCTACACATTCCTCTTTTATTTCGGGGCGTTTAATGCCGGCGCATGGGAGCATTCCTACAGCTCGGAGTATGTCATGAGAAAAGATTCGCTCACAGAGCAGTACGGCGCGCAAATGAGCTCCATCGCCGCGCACGAGTTCTTTCACGTCGTCACGCCGCTGAATATCCATAGTGAATTGATCGAGCAATTTAATTTCGTCAAGCCGGTCATGTCTCAACACCTCTGGCTCTACGAGGGCGTGACCGAGTGGGCGGCACACATGATGCAGTACCGCAAGGGGCTTGTCTCGCTCGAGAATCACCTTGCAACCGTGCAAGGAAAGCTCAACGTGAATGACGCGTTCCGCCAGGATTTGAGCCTCACCGAACTGGGCGTGAAGTCGGTGGAGATGCAGGACCAGTACGGCAACATCTATTCAAAAGGCGCGCTCATCGGCGAATTGCTGGATATACGGTTGCTGGAGCTCTCCGGCGACAAAAAGGGCTTGCGCGAGCTTATCAACGAGCTGGCGAAAAAATACGGCAAGAAACAGGCATTCAGCGAGAAGGATTTCTTTGCCGAGCTTACGAAGATGACATACCCTGAGGTCGGAGACTTCATTGCCAAATACATTCAAGGCACGGAACAACTTCCGGTCAAGGAATACTTCGGCTGGCTGGGAATTACCTATCACGAAATCGCCGGCTACGATAGCTCCCGCAGCGCGCTGGGAATCTCGCTCACCGTACAAGACGGGTCCATTGCTGTCGCATCCGTCACTCCCGATTCAAAATCCGGATTGATGAAGGGCGACATTATTACGCAAGTCGATGGCGAAGCGCTCACGCTCCAAACAGCTCAGCCTGTATTATGGAAGCTACGCGGAAAGAAAGTTGGCGAGAAGGCAAAGCTCATTGTCAAACGCGATGGGAAAGACACGGAGGTGACCGCCGAGCTGGGCGCCACTCCCATCCGCCACAAGTCTGAAGTGATGGCAAACGCCACGCCCGAGCAGCTCAAGCTGCGCGAGGTGTGGTCGAAGAATATGTAAGATCTGTCTCAACAGTACCTAATTATGTCATTCCCGCATGCTTCTAGCGGGAATCCATTAGGTGGATGCCCGCTTATGCAATAGGGATTCCTATGGAAAAATCTGCGGGCATGACAAATTACTTTTTGTTTATTGACGGTTGTTCCCTCCCCTCCAGGGGAGGGTTAGGATGGGGTCATCTTATCTCTTCGCGCTTGAAACAGGCACCTCCACCGAAGAATCCTGCTGAATGACCACCGTGCGTGTGGGATACGCGAACTGGATATTCTCTTCCTCGAATCTCTTAAAAATGGCAAGGTTAATCGCCTGCTGAATATCCATATAGATGTTGTAATCCGCATCGAGGACGAAGTACACTGTTTCAAACACCAGCGATGAATCGCCATATGACATAAAATGCGAGCGGTCGAAGCGTGTTTTACGCTGCGATTCGATAATTGCGCGGATCATCTTTGGAATCTCGGCGAGTTTGTCGTGCGGCGTTTGGTAGGTGACGCCGACGGTAAAGACAATGCGGCGTTCGTACATGCGTTTGAAGTTCCGCACGCGGCTTTTCAGCAAATCCCCGTTGGAGAAAATCACTTGCTCGCCGGAAAGGCTGCGGATGCGCGTTGTCTTCAAGCCGATATGCTCCACCGTGCCCATGTAGGTATCGACAATGATAAAATCGCCGATCACAAACGGCTTATCCAGCACAATGGAAAGCGACGCGAACAAATCACCCAAAATATTTTGCAAGGCGAGCGCTACGGCAATACCACCAACACCAAGACCGGCAACAAGCGCTGTGATGTCCACGCCCATGTTGTCCAGCCCAACGAGCAATACAACCGTCCACAGCACAATTTTTCCGAGGTAGCCTAGAGCTGTCAGCGTCGTGGCATTTGCGGCGTCTCGCTGCATCCTCTGCTTCACCGTCCGTGCGACCCAATAGTTGATAATGCTGTTGCCCCAGATACCACCCTGCAGGAGCAGCGCCACAACGAGAGCAATACCAAGGACGTCGGTCACCGACTCACGGAGTTTCAGCGAGAACGAGGCAATGTATATCGAAACAACAAAAAACGACAGAAACCGTATGCGCTCAAGAAGATCGGCTGCAAGGTCGTCCACGTCTGTAGCGGTCGTTTCTGCAAACGCTTTTAGGCGGCGCGCAGCTACGCGCTTCAGGATTTCGAGCACAAACATGCTGAGTGCGGCAATGCCGATGGCAATCAGCCACGTTTGAACAGAGTTACCCCAATAGACGTGTTCCAAAAATTTCAGCATGATATTCTAAAGATAGGGCATTGAGAAGTTTGATGCAACCCGCGAAAAATAAAACTGGAGTGCCCCAATCGCTATTGGGGCACTGCGTCAATAAAGATTGACGCAGTCCAAAGACACGTTACCTCCTCTGCACCAACTGCAACATCTCGCGCACAGCGCGCTCGATGCCGACAAGCACGGCGCGGGAGATCACCGCATGCCCGATGCTCAGCTCGTCGATGTCTGTAATGGCGGCGATGGGCGAGACGTTCACGTAACTCAGCCCGTGCCCGCCGTTGACGCCCAGCCCAAGCTGTTTGCCAAGCCGCGCCATCTGCTGAATTTTCACCAGCTCCTCGTTGCGCGCCCGGTCAGTGCGCGCCTCGGCGTACTCGCCGGTGTGGAGTTCAATCATGTCCGTGCCGATCTCCTTTGACGCTTCCACCTGCGCCTGCAGCGGGTCGACAAACAAGCTCACGAGAATCTTCTGCTGGTGGAATGTTTTAATCACATCCTCAAGATATTTTTTCTGCCCAACCACGTCGATGCCGCTTTCGGTCGTCAGCTCTTTCCGCTTTTCCGGGACGAGCGTCACCAATTCTGGCTTCACTTCTATTGCAATGCGTATGATTTCTTCCGTCGCCGCCATTTCGAGGTCGAGCTTCGTCTTCACCGTTTCGCGCAGCAACCGGACGTCGCGGTCGTGGATGTGCCTGCGGTCTTCGCGCAAGTGGCAGACAATGCCCTCCGCACCAGCAAGCTCGCACAGCTGTGCGGCGGTCACAGGGTCGGGTTCGTTCCCACCTCGCGCTTGTCGGATGGTGGCAACATGGTCGATATTGATAGCAAGTCGCATGTTTATGAGCGGATCAATATACGGAAATTCAGCAGAAGTATGAAATCCTTAACAATTTTCCGTACTTTTTAGTCAACACGGCCAGAGCTGAGAAACCGTCCAATTGCAACTTTCGCATATTCCAAAGCGTAATTAAAGAGGCGCACTACTATAGCTAGAGAAGGAATTCCCCCATGCTACGAATACTTCAAAGAAAATTTATACTCGCGGGCATTGCTGCCGGATGTCTGATAGTCTCCGCAAACGCGCTCGCGCAACAGTCCTCCGACCAGAGGCCGCCGGATGATTTCGGCGACCGCCTGAACGCCATGATTGAAAAATTCGTGAAACAAGTAAACCGCGAGCTTACGGGCGAAGCCGAGCAGGATACTATTCCCAAACGTCGCCTGCGCACCGCAGACAAATGGAACCGCTCCGAAGACGAAGACTTTACGTACGACGGCGATGTCACGATAGAGAAAGATGAAACCGTCAACGGAAACGTTGTGGTGAAAGGCGGCGACCTGACCGTGTACGGCGAAATCATCGGCGACGTGCTCGTGGTAGGCGGCACGCTGTACGTGAAAGACGGCGGGCTGATTACGGGAGACGCGCGCGTCATCAGCGGCGACATTGTGAAAGACGACGGCGGCGTGATCGAAGGCTCGATGGACCGGAGCTCGGCGCGCTCGGCTGGTTACCGCGAGCCGCGGGACCGCTTCCGCCGGCATTCAACATCTCTCAACGCCAATTGGGTGAACGAGTTGACGACGCTTGACAATTTTATTTTCCGCTACAACCGCGTGGAAGGGATTTTCCTCGGCGCAGGCTCGGAGAAGCGATACTACTGGGATGGCTACCGGGACTTCAGCAGTTGGGGCAGTATCGGCTACGGGTTTAAATCGAAGGGCTGGCGTTATAACATCGGGATCGCGCGACAATTCCCCGTTGGCGACGGCCATCTGCTCGAGCTTGCGGTTGAAGGACACAGGTTAACCGATACGAAAGACCACTGGGTTATCGGGCTGGGAGAAAATACCGCAGCGGCATTTTTGATTCACGAAGACTACCGCGATTATTTCTACCGCGCGGGGTGGGACATCAGCGGATCGTACTCATTGCAACAGGATGATGTGACCGGGCAATTCAAGGTCGCTTACCTCGCGGATAAATACCTCTCGATGGAGAACCGCACGGAGTGGGCGCTCTTCGGCGGCGACAAGCGTTTCCGGCTCAACCCGATGATCGATAACGGCAATATGAAGAGCATCCTCGTCTCGGCGGGCATCAGCACAGTCGACCGTAGGATGTACGGGCAGGAGGGCTGGAGCGCGTTCGGCACGGCGGAGTTCGCAGAAGAAAGTTTCGGCAGTGACTTTGCCTTCCGCCAATACACAGCGGATATACGGCGCTACCAACCATTAAGCCGGTACGACAATTTAAATCTCCGCTTCCGCATCGGTACCTCGGAAGGTTTTGTGCCGCTCCAAAAGCTGTACGAGATCGGCGGCTTGAGCACGGTGCAGGTCCTCCCGTTCAAAGAGCTAGCTGGCAACAGGATGCTGCTTCTGAACGCGGAGTACATCGTCAATGGCGACTTCCTGCACGATTTAGATTTCTGGCCCAGCTGGCTAATGCGCGGCGTGAACTTCGTGTTCATCGGCGACGCAGGTTGGACGCGCGCCGTCAGCTCCACCGCAAGCTTCGATGAAGGCTTCGGCGAGCTGCAATTCAGGCAGCTTCGCAGCAATCTCGGCATCGGGTTGGGAAACCGCAGCGGCACATTCCGCATCGCCTACCTCTGGTCAACCGACGGCACTGGATTGAGCCGGGTGATCTTCAGAGTGGCAAGGCCGTTTTAACTTTCACAACCAATACGTAGGCCTCTGGCTGAGTATTGTTGACCCTAAAAAAACATTAACGCCCACGGAGCAATCCTCGGGCGTTGATGTTTCTAACTTGATAATGCCGAATACAAACTGCAGAATGTTGAAGTAACAATCTCTAATTTGGAACATTCCCCTCCTCTTGGAGGAGGGGCAAGGGGTGGTGAGCTGTACAGCTCTAACTCTTTCCTTTTGAAGAAAGATCAACAACTAACCACCCCTGACCCCTCCTTGAAAAGGAGGGGACATTATACTCTGTATTCATTATTCGGCATGTTTGCCTTACTGTGCGCCCGGCTGGTTGTTCTTGCGTCCAAGACGCAAGGTGACCTGGTTCGGCTGGATGTTCTCTAAGGTCAATCCCTCCGGTAATACGATTTCCGAACGCGTGATCGTTCTCCGCACTATGCCTCTGCTATTTGGAAGGAGCTTTACAGTCACTTTCAGCTGTCCGTTATCGACAAACCAAAATGACCTGCGCTGGCCTGAAAACGTGACTTCAATTTCCTGCGGGTCGATTTCCTCGACCGCCATGCCCGCAGGGGCATCTTCGTACGTCACCGGCAGCATATAGGTGCGGTAATCGACTCGCGCCTCGTGCACAAAGAAAAACCATAGCGACACCGTCGCCACGAGCGCAATGGCAAGCTCGCGGTAACTCATTGTGAAAAACCCCCTCCACAATCGCTTTTCACTCGAAGGGTGCAATTCATCGTAAAACAAATTCAGGACGTGTTGCAGCGCGTCCGCGTCGTTCAGCGCGGTGATGTTGCCGTGCTGGGCGACGGAAATCGTTCCGCGTTCTTCTGATACAACCAATACCAGTGCGTCTGTAAGTTCTGCCAGGCCCAACGCGGCGGCATGCCGTGTGCCGGCTTTCTGCAGCTTTCGCAGGTTTCCTGAAAGCGGCAGATAACACGCAAACGACACCACCCTGTCGCCCTCGACCACCACCGCCCCGTCGTGCCCGGGTGAGGAGGGCGTAAAGATACTCCCTACCAGCTCCTCGGTCAGCACACCGTTCACGCTCACGGCATTTTTCAGATGCCGCTCGATCGGGTCCTTACCCCGGATGACGATCAGTGCGCCGGTCTTATCATGCACAAGCTGTTTGACGGTGTTGACAATCACTTCGACCGGCTTACGCACGTGGCGTGATTGCCTGCGGAATTTCTTTCCCTGAAGTATGCTCCTGCTCGCCAGTTGTTCGAGGAAATGTTTGATCTCCTCCTGGAAAAGAATCACAATCGCAATCAAAATGATGGCAAAGAAACCTTGGAACACCGTCGTCGTCAGCGTCAGGTCAAGCTGCCGTGCAATAAGATACGCCGCCCCGAAGATGAACAACCCCAACACGGCAAAGCCGCCTCGCGTGCGCCGAAACCAGACGAGCGTGGAATAAATCACCGCCGTCATAAAGACAATATCGAGCACATCAGAAATGCCGATGTCGATAAACACGTCGGGCATCTTTATACTCCTTCAGTAGAATGTTGGGTTGAGCTGCCGTCTGATGAATTGGACTGAGTATTCTGCCGGGATTGTCCATCGGAAGAGTCCACCAGCGGCGTCACGCGCTGGCGCTGACTCACTTCCAACCGCTTGAGCAACCTGTCGGTTAATGTTGCTTCCATTTCGTCCCAGCGGACTTCATCGCTCCGGTCACCAAGGCGAATTCTGCCGCCGGCAATTTGCCCGCGGCCCCCCGCCTCACGCGGGCGGTTGGCGATCGAGCGCAGTACTTCTCCCGCCTGTGCGTCCGGCAGGCTTGTTCGCAGGGACATGTGCAGGTTCTCCCGATAGCGCCCGGTGCAGAATGCCCATTGAATACCCTCGCACGTCAGCAGGAAATCCGCCATCTGCGAAACGTTATCCGGAAACTCCACCGCTCCAAGATGAGAGACGATGAGCCTGCCATAGATATTGGATTTCTCGATACCCGCAGCAAGGTCGCCGAAAAACCGCCGCGGGCGCGCCGGATTCTGAATGCGCGCAAGCACGTGCATATCCGCGTACCGCAATAAACGGAGATACTGCTCAACGGTTTCGCGGTTTGTCGTACGGTAGAATTCCAGAGTGTCCGATAAAATTCCGTACACCAATGCTGTGGCGAGCGGGGTGGGAATCTCCACTCCGCTTGCGAGCAGCTCCCGCGCTAACAGCGCGGAAGTCGCTCCCGCCTCCGTATCAACTTGAACAAACTCCGCGTTCGGGCGTTCCACTCCCGTATGCTGGTCGATGACAATCGCCGCCCGGCGCGATGGGAAAAACGAATTATTCTCGAACCCCGGCTGCGTATCCACCAGCGCCACGTTCGGGTAGTTCCGGTAGTCGCTGGGACGCAGCTTGTGCGCAGGAATCTTTAACAACCGGATCATCTCCCGGTTCTCGCTCCGCCCGATCTCCCCGCCGTATGCAATGCGCCCGCTGATACCGAACTTCCGCTCCGCAATGTGCAGCAGCGCGTACGCGGACGCCAGCGCGTCCGGGTCCGGATAGTCGTGCGTCAGCACCAGCAGCGGTGAAAGCCGCTCGGCATGGACTTTCAGGTATTGTAACAGCCCCGTGTCATTCATGTGCGTTCATTGCTCCGCACACAGTATAGCATTTTGATAGGGAAGAATCAAAAGGGGAATGAAAAATAAAAACCCGCCGCTTATATCTGGGACAAACGGCGGGCTGTTTAAGATGAAATGTTTTAGTTGTTATTTCGTCATCAACATTTTTCTCGTTTCGACGAAACTCTTGCCCGAAACACCAATCGCGCGCAGGCGATAGAAATACATGCCGCTGCTGACCTGATCGCCCCTAGAAGAACGACCGTTCCAGCGAACGGATTTATACCCCGCTGTGAGATTGCGATTTTCCAAAACTGCGACTTCCCGACCAAGAACATCAAGCACGCTCAGCCGTACAGCTGCGGGCTCCGGCAACGCAAAACCGATCTCCGTTTCCGGGTTAAAGGGATTGGGTCGTGTTGCCAAAGTGGAGTTGACCTTCACTGCGAAAAACCCTGTAAAAATACCACAGCCGCTCAATACGTGGGGCGACCATATCAAGAAGCATCGTCTCGAACTCCACCTGACACAGGAAGAAGCGGCAAGGAAAATCGGGATTACCTATATCAGTCTCGGATGCTGGGAAAGGAATGACAAGCAGCCGCTTACAATACATATCCCCGGCATCATTGCTTTTCTTGGATATATTCCTTCATTCGTTCCTTCTGATACGATCGGCCAGAGGATCAGGTTATATCGGATGCTCAACGGGCTGAATAAAGAAAGATTAGCTCGCTTTGTTCATGTGGATACCAGCCGTGTCCGAAAGTGGGAAGCAGAAACGGAATTACCGCAAGGTGAACAATTGAAGAAGATTAAAGAACTCTTGAATGCGTTCTCACTAAGATAAAAAAAGTCCACAATACACGCAGCATTACTAAGAACCCCGCGACATTCATGTTTATGGCACCTCTGAACACCCAGGGGTTCATTGCCATTTTGCAGTATTACGCTTTCAGCCCGAAAACCGACAAAACTGCCTACTGTTCTGAACACCATTGGAGACCATATCCGAAGGCGAAGGATGGAGCTTGGACTTCTCCAGAGCCAGCTTGCGGAACGCCTTGCAGTCCAAACAGACACTGTTCGAAATTGGGAGCGAAACAGGTCAACACCGACACTCAGATATGAGCCCAGGATTCTGGAGTTTCTGGGCTATGATCCGGCTCCGAATGAGCCAAAAACCACAGGAGAGCAGCTATTTAAGTACCGGCGGGATCGGGGAATCACTCAGAAGGAGCTTGCCCGGCAAATAGGGATTGATCCGACGACATTGAGCAGGATTGAAAGCAAAAGGGGCAATAGGATTTTCCGGAGCGTTTTGCTACGGGTGGAGACTTTCCTCTCAAAAAATACTGAGTAGAAAAAGAAAGGCGAACGGGTTGGTGGCACCGTTCGCCTCGTTGTTTCTCCTCGCTGAGGAGGCGAAGGGAAACGCCGAAGAAGTCACTTTGCAAGGGCCATCTTCATCACCTTCGTGAATTGATTGCCGCTCTTTCCAGTGGCTACAATGCGGTAGAAGTACGCCCCGCTCGGCCAGTCTACAGCATTGAGCTCAACGGCATGAAAGCCGGGGCTGATTTCTCCGTCTGCCAGAACCTGTACCTCCCTGCCAAGAACATCATAAACCTTTAGGGAAACATTGCTCACTTCCGGCAGTGCGAATTCAATGATGGTCGACGGATTAAAAGGGTTCGGCCTGTTCTGGGTGATCTCAAAGTTTGCTGGTTTGATGCTCAAGACTTCATCATCAACCCTCTTTGGCAAGAACATCGATTTTGAACTTACTTTATTCGAAGAATTTGATACCAGAGCCGAATTGTCCACCGCCTTGATCCAGTAAGTGATCGTGTTGTTGGAACTGGATGAGGTCCGAATACCGTAATCCGTAAACGAAGTACCAGTGACAAGTGATCCCACCTTGTCCGTTTGTGTGTATCCCGGTTCCTTGTATTCTCTCCAAACATCATAGCCGGCGAGATCGGGTTCTGTGTTTGCATTCCAGGTTAAATAGGGATACTGATTATGTGTGTTAGCGTTCGTAAAGACAAGGTTCTGCGGAACGGACGGCGGCAGACTTACAACATCGTTATAACCAACTGCAACTTTGAGTGAGTAGGCCTTCGTGGATGAATTGTAGGTGAGCATTTGAAAAGCCGTATTTGACGCGTTACCGTCCAGCTTATTCGTGTTCGGGTTACTCCAGTTCGAACAGATGTTGACTTCTGTTTCACGGAAGAAATCCTCGTTATCGCCAAGCGTAGCATCTCGAGTGTACCTTCTTCGGAGATCCTGTCCAGACGGGTCGCTCTCTGGCGTAAGCGCCAGGTATTCATTCACAGTTCCGCTCACATTGATATAAATAAGATCCCGCTCATCATAGCTGCTTGAAGAGCTTGGCGCGGGAGTTGCTCTGAAGATGATATCATCGGATCGGTCTGAAGGCGTGGAGGCTCCCTGCGAAAGGTCCCAGTTCCATAAGCCATCTGCTGCCTCGATGTCAAGTTTTGAAGAAGTTGGAAGCGAAAAATGCTCATCTTCAACGTGATAGGCGAGCGCGCCGCGACTGATCGAATGGTTGAAAATCTGATATCTCAGGAATGGATTGGCCGTGGAATAGCTGTAAATCGTCTGGTAGTTCTCAATGATGAAATACTCCAAGAAATTGCCATACGAGTCCTTTCTAATGGGAATGAGGACGGCCTTGTTCTTGATGTGGGTATCTAGCAGGTCAAGAGTTGTCGTTGCCTCAACAACCGTTGGTGTAAGCCATCCAGCCCTGTATCTCTCATAGGCGGACATGTTTCCGTAAGCTCCTCTAGTCATTAAAGAAAACCATTCCACATTACCAATGTTTTGTATTCCCAGCAAAACTCGACCGTCGATATGAGAATCCACATTGCCAGAGCCACCAAAAATATAATGCATGAATTCATGAGCGGGGTCATATATAGTTCTTGCCGTGACATCAAAGGCCCCCTTGTTCCGATAGTTGAATTGCATCGATCCTGATCGGGAGGATATCGCATCTCCATCATTAGATGTGTAACTTCCGGGTAGAGGCTTGTATCCGCCGACATTCGATCCTAAACTTATTGACGCGCCACGCCAAATCATAAAAATATAATCAACAATGCCATCACCAGAACCCGACAGGTACTCATGGTTATATTGCTGATTGTCTTTCATGAAGCGCCAGTTGTCGTACAGGTTGTAGTTGATTACCGGGTCAAGCTTTGCCCACACGTGCTGGTTCACCTGTCCATCGCTCGTGTACGAAGATCTGGGATTATCGGTCGTAACATAATAGACATTCCCGATCAGCTTCAATTTTCCTAAAGGAAGCCCTGTCCCTAGTCCACCAGAGGCTCTGTTAAAAAAATCGCTGAGGTTCTTCGCGGTATAGATTCCATCATCAGGCACCTGCGCATCCACGAATGTTGTTGCCCACGAAGGGAGCACCGTATAGTCTGGCCAAGTGGATGTGTTCTGCGTATCGTCGGCAAACCTGACAAAGATAACGAGAACCTTGAGAACCCCTTGATTTGTGATTTCTTTGCCCCCCTTTAGGACTGTTGTTGTGGAGGGTAAAGTGCCTCCCTCAGAGTTGACCGATCCGCAGACTTCCTGCGCCTTGGCGGGACGCAAAGTCATAATAAAAAATAATCCTAGAAATAGCAGGTTTTTCATTGTTGATCCCTCCAGTTGTTTCATCGATGCGCGTCTTATCTGAGCAACATTAACCTTCCAGTATAATCAAATGTCCGTCCAGTAAGCCTATAAATATACAGACCACCTGAAACCTTATTGCCTGTACGATCAGAACCGTCCCAAGATATCGAGTATTGCCCGGCCGCCTTTTCTCCGTCAATCAAAACCGTTATTTCCTGACCAAGAAGATTGAAAATGGAAAGCCGAACATGACCTGCCCTTTCCAATTCAAAAACAATTGTGGTCTCGGGATTGAAGGGGTTTGGGTAATTACGGAACAATCCGCTCTTTGCAGATGTTGCATTTTCTTGCTTTACATTCGTGATTGTTCCGTATTGATTACCATCTATGATTGCCCCTACGAGATAAGCATCCCCGGAAGCTTCGAAATACCAACCTGCAATACCCAATTCTCTTGCCAAGAACGCGACGGGCGGTCCTATCGGGCAGAAGATCATCTCATTAGTAGTGGAATCATACTCCACATCACAATATGTCCTCGTCGCGAGCGACCGACCCATGATTGCATAGTATTTATCGTATGTGGCAAGCAAGCCGCGCAAGCGAAATGGGTAATCCGGCGGGGTGCATGTTTCCCAGACGGCACTGTCCGGGACTGACAGCTTGAATCGAAGCATCTCTAGGTCAGAGCATTCGCCCGTTTCAAGATACTTGAAAACTTGCAGTGAATCGTCAATTCTGTAAAAATGGTAAATGGTGTCGGGCGAACTAGAATTAATATCGCTTTCAAGAACAGTGAAATATCTTTTTCCATTCGGCATTATCGTGTCACCAATTACCCTATGGAACCATCGAACGTAAGAGTTCCCCGCGTCAGACAACATTTCATATTCCCAGTAGTCCCCAATATGCATCGGAAAGAAATCTTTGAGCGTCGTGTCAACCTGTGCCGTGGCAACAATGGGAAGAAAGAAAAAGTATGCTTTCAGAAAGATTATTCCCGTGCCAAATGATCGCTTGACCTCTTGAATGAGGATGTCCAAGGTCTTCAAAAGCATTTTGAAATCAAAAAATCTGAAACGAGAAATTATGCCGTTTCGCCACGACATTCTTTCCGCTCTCCTTTGCGACCGAAGTTTACAAGCTCTGTCGTAACAAGAAAATCCCAGCCCCGCTCGCTCGGTGGGAGGACTCAAGCTAAAGCATGACTGGGATTCTTTTCTGAGATTCATTACGCCCCCGAACTTGAACTATTGCGAATATGTCACTTTTCGCAATCAGTGTCAAGCCCCTCTGAATAGTGATGCGATGGATCCCACGAGAGTCATTCCTATGTTGAATAGAAATTTCTATCAAGACTTCTGTACTGGATGGCTTCGCTCAAGTGCTCTGGTCGGATCGACTCATTCCTGGCAAGGTCAGCAATCGTGCGAGACACCTTCAGGATGCGATCATATGCGCGAGCGGAGAGCCCCAGCTTTGTCATGGCGGTCTTCAGCAACTCCATCCCGGCTTCGTCAATTACGCAAAACTCCTTGATTTCCTTTGTCTCCATATCAGCATTGCTGTACAATCCCTTCCTTCCCTCAAATCGTTTTGCCTGAATCTTTCTCGCCTCGATGACCCTCCCACGAATCATCTGCGACGTTTCTCCCGACTTCTTCGTTGATAGTTCATTGTATTGCACCGCCGGTACTTCCACATGAATGTCAATCCTATCCAGTAAAGGTCCGGATATTTTTCCAATGTACTTATGAATCTGCTGCGCTGTGCACGTGCATTCCTGAATCCCCGACCCATAGTGGCCACAGACGCAGGGTTGCGTTGCCATTTTGCAATATCGTCCTTTCAGCGCCAAAACCAAGAAAACTGCCTACTCTTCTGAACACCATCGGAGACCATATCAAAAAGCGGCGGCTTGAACTCGGCCTCTCCCAAAGTCAGCTTGCCGAGCGCCTCATGGTTCAAACGGACACTGTTCTCAATTGGGAGCATAACCGGACAACGCCGACACTCCGACATCTTCCCAGAGCAATTGCATTTCTCGGATACGATCAGTCTCCTGGAAACCCTCAAACGCTAAGCGAGAAAGTGCTGCAATATCGGAAAAGTTGCGGTGTGAGTCAAAAGGAACTGGCAAAACAGGTTGGTATTGATCCTACAACTTTAAGCAGGTTGGAGAGAACAAGGGAAGGTGCTTACCACGAATACTGGAAAAAGTGTCCAAATTCATCGATGGTCGCCTTTCGGAGCGATGATCAACGCGGGAATCTCCAGAACGATCCATCGCCTTCACCCCTCCACGAACAATCATCGAATGCATAGTAGATCTCCCGGATGTCGTCACCAATAGTTTGGTGTTAGCAATTGAAGAAAGCCAGTCAGTAGTTGGTGTGGTGGGGGCCCGCTCTCTACTGAAGTCACAACTCTACACAGACTATTTGAATTGTCGCTGGAGCGTTAAGAACAGCTTGTAGCTCTTAGAGACTCCCGTTCGGAGCATTCCCGGCCCAAATCACAGGCCGGGGTTTGCTCTAAAGAAATGCGGTTCAAGCTATTTCGCAGCTTCGACGCTGTTGTAGGCAAACAACTTCGTGCCGCCCTTTTCAATAAACATCCCTTTCAACGTCACTGTTTCGGCGGCGTATTGAACCAGCGCTTCGTTGGCGCCCTTCTGGCCTTTTGCCGGGACAACGACGTAGACTTTGCCGGTTTTTTCTTCGAGAATACCAATTGGCAAACCGCCTTTTGCGCATGCGACGGCACAATCCTTGTGGTCTTCTCCCCTTCCTCCCATCATACCGGTGAGATAACACTTCGTGTCGATAATCTCACCCTTGATGGAGGCTTCTTTCATCGCCTTCTCTTGCGCGACGAGCGAACTGGCAAATGTCACGCCAACGATGACAAAGGCCAGAAATAGTTTTGCGGCTTTCATACGACTTCTCCTTTTATGTGTGTGAAGTGATGGTTAGTTAGTTGTGTTGTGGAACAGGAATTGACTTCTTCAAACTGCTCGAACCATAGACCGCTCCCAGAACTCCGCCGTATACCAGATGACCCATGAGACT